>JALOTC010000033.1 GCA_025458085.1 Cypionkella sp.
TCCTCCGTCAGCCCCATCGCATAGAACATGCTGCGGTGCGGGGCCCGCGCCGGGCCTTCGGTCACATGGCGGCTGGGCAAGCGGGATTTATCGAAACGCGGCTTGGTCACTGGCTGTCCTCCCGAGGTTTTGTGGTTAGGCTGGCACATAAGCGGCAGCGCCCATATCGGCAAGGCCAAGGGGCCAACGGGGCCTTCCACCCGCCCGCTTTCCTGCATAACCTCTGCCCCCATGTCCGCTTCGCCCCGCATCGTCGCCCTCGATCACGCCCGCAGCCTTGCCCTCCTGGGCATGGGAATCTTCCATTTCACCTTTGACCTCATGCTTTTCGGCTACCTGCCCCCCGGCACGGTGTTTCAAGGCATCTGGCCGGGCTTCGCGCGGGGGGTTGCCGCCAGCTTCCTTTTCCTCGCGGGCGTCTCGCTCTGGCTCGCCCATGGGCAGGGCCTCCGCTGGCCTGCCTTCTGGCGGCGCTTCGCCATGGTCGCGGGGGCGGCGCTGCTTGTCACGCTCGCCACCTATTTCGCCCTCGGCGCGGCCTTCGTCCGCTGGGGCGTGCTGCATATGATCGCGGCGGGCAGCCTGCTCGCGCTGCCCTTCCTGCGGCTCCCCGTGGCACTCACCCTCGCCACCGCCATCGCCTGTTTCGCAGCCCCCCACCTCTTCAGGTCCGAAGCCTTCAACAACCCTCTCCTCCTCTGGCTCGGCCTTGCCACGGAAATCCCCCCGATGGTGGATTACCTGCCCATCCTGCCTTGGCTCTGCCCCGTGCTTCTGGGCCTTGCCTTCGCCCGTGTGGCGGATGGCGCAGGCCTCTGGGCGCGGCTGGCCCTCTGGCACCCCGGCAGGCTCGGTCAATGGCTCGCCTGGCCGGGGCGGCACAGCCTTGCCATCTACCTGATCCACCAACCCGTTCTTTTCGGCCTCCTCTGGGCCTTTACCACATGGACCCGCGCATGATCGCCAATCAGCCCGACCTCTACGCCGCCCTCCGCAGCGCAGGCGCAGAGTTGACAGAGGCAGCAAGCCTCCAGACCCTCCGCGCCCTCATCGCCGCCTCGGGGCCAGAGGTCGCCGCCCGCCTCGCCCCCATCGACAAGGGCCTGCTGATGGCGCTTCTCCGCGCAGGCCGGGGGCAAGACCCCATCCCCACCGCCGCGCAGGTCGTGGCCCATCTCCAAACCACCCCGCCCGCGCCCCTCTTCGCCCCCGATCTTGGCGAGGCCCCCAGCATGGCGCTGCCCACCACAGGCGCATTGCCCGACATGCCCGCCTTCTCCGACCCCGCCTTTGATGCGTGGTTCGCGGCCAAAGGCACCCGCTATGGCCTCGGCCTTTACGGCGAAAACCGCACCGTCTATGCCACCCCCCAATTCGCCGATAGCGCCAGCGACGAACGCCGCACCGTGCATTTGGGCATCGATGTTTTCGCCCCGGCAGGCACGCCCGTCTTTGCCCCCTATCCCGGCCGCGTCCATGTGCTTACCTATAACGCCGACCCGCTGGATTACGGCCATACTCTCATCCTCGAACATCGCACCGGGAACGGCACCCCCTTCTTCACCCTCTACGGCCATCTGGGCGAAAGCCTCCACCGCCTGCTTGCCCCGGGCGAGGCGGTGACCGCAGGCCAGCATATCTGCGACCTCGGCGATTGGCCCGAAAACGGCGGCTGGGCCCCGCACCTCCATTTTCAGATCATCACCGATATGCTGCACCAGACGGGGGGCAATTTTTTCGGCGTCGGTCACCTCAGCCTCTGGGATATCTGGCAGGCGATCAGCCCTGACCCGAACCTGATCCTGCGCTTGCCACCTGCGGCCTTCACGCTCTGAACGCCGCCCTTCCGGGGGGCCGCGCCCGTATGCACGGGGGGTGTACAGGGGGTGTACACAGGGTGACATGCCAATCCCGCCCTGCCAGATTGCATTTCGCCCCCCATCCCTCTAGATGAAGGCAACCCGGACACCGCAAGGAAAGCCGCGCATGAACTGGATCACGAACTACGTCCGACCCAAGATCAACTCGCTTTTCTCGCGCCGCGAGGTGCCGGAAAACCTGTGGACGAAATGCTCCGAATGCGGAACCATGCTGTTCCACCGCGAACTCGCGGGCAATCTGAACGTCTGCACGTCTTGCGATCATCACATGGCCATCTCGCCCCGTGATCGGTTCAAGTCCTTGTTTGATGGCGGTATTTTCACCGAGGTGAAGGTACCGGAGCCGGTCGCCGATCCGCTGCATTTCAAAGATCAGAAGAAATATCCCGACCGTCTGAAGGGCGCACAAAAAGCGACCGGAGAGAAAGAGGCGATGCTGGTCGCCGAAGGTGAGATGGGTCGCACGCCCATCGTCGCCGTGGCCCAGGATTTCAGCTTCATGGCCGGTTCCATGGGCATGTATGTCGGCAACGCGCTGATCGCCGCCGCCGAACGCGCCGTCAAACTCAAACGCCCCCTCATCCTCTTCTCCGCCGCCGGTGGCGCGCGGATGCAGGAAGGCATCCTCAGCCTCATGCAAATGCCCCGCACAACCGTTGCGGTTCAAATGCTTAAGGAGGCGCGGCTGCCCTACATCGTCGTCCTCACGCACCCCACAACGGGCGGCGTCACGGCCTCTTACGCCATGCTGGGCGATGTTCAGATCGCCGAACCCAACGCGCTGATCTGCTTCGCGGGCCCCCGCGTGATCGAACAAACGATCCGCGAAAAACTGCCCGAAGGCTTCCAGCGCGCCGAATATCTGCTCGACCACGGGATGCTTGACCGCGTCACGCATCGCAAGGCATTGCGCGATGAACTCATCACCATCCTGCGGATGCTGATGGGCCAAGCCCCTGCTGTGAAAGGCGATTTGCCCCCGCCGGCAGATCTCGCCGCGGCCGAGTCAAAATCGGCGACGGAAGCTTAACCTTGCAGCAAGGGTCTGATGCCATCCTCGAACGCATGATGACCTTGCACCCCAAGGTCATTGATCTGACGCTCGATCGTGTGCATCGCTTGCTCGCAGCCCTCGATCATCCCGAACGCCGCCTGCCGCCCGTTATCCATATCGCGGGAACAAATGGCAAAGGCAGCACACAGGCGATGATCCGCGCGGGGCTAGAGGCTGTGGGTCACAGCGTCCATGCCTATACCTCGCCCCATCTGGCGCGGTTTCACGAACGCATCCGCCTTGCCGGATCGCTGATCGACGAAGCGGCACTGACCGCCCTTCTGGATGAATGCGTCCGCGCCAATGGCCCGGATGAAATCACCTTCTTCGAAATCACGACCTGCGCCGCTTTCGCGGCCTTTGCCCGCACGCCGGCCGATTACCTCCTGCTGGAAGTCGGCCTTGGCGGGCGGCTTGACGCGACGAATGTCGTTGAAAAACCTGCACTTAGCATCATTACCCCGGTCAGCATGGACCACGAGGCCTTCCTTGGCGACACGATTGCCAAGATCGCAAGCGAAAAGGCAGGCATCATCAAGCGCGACATCCCCGTGATCGTCGGCCCCCAGCATCCCGATGGGCTCGCGGTGATCGACTCCACCGCCACCCGCCTCGGCGCACCGATCCTCGCCTATGGCCAGCACTGGCATGTGGCAGAGGACCGAGGCAGGCTGATTTTCCAAGATGAAAACGGCCTTCTCGATCTACCCCTTCCCAACCTTCCCGGCCCGCATCAGATCCAGAACGCCGGTGCCGCGATTGCCGCGCTGCGCCTTCTGGGCAAGGGCGAACAGGCGGCCGAAGGTGCCGTGACCCGCGCCGAATGGCCCGCAAGGATGCAACGCCTGCGCCGTGGTCCCTTGGTGGAAATGGCCCCGGAAACAGAGCTTTGGCTCGACGGCGGCCATAATCCGGCAGGGGGAGAGGCGGTTGCCGCCACCCTCGCCCGTATGCCTAGGCGCGAAACGCATCTGATCTGCGGGATGCTGAACACCAAGGATGTGCGCGGCTACATGGCCCCCTTGGCCGCACAGGTCGACCGCCTCCATGCCGTGTCGATCCCCGGCGAAAAGAACACCCTCCCCGCCGAAGCCACCCGCGATGCGGCCCTGTCTGTCGGGATCAAGGCCGAAACCGCCGAAAGCGTCGCCGCCGCCTTGGCCCGCATTCATGCCGCCAATCCCGCAGCCCGCGTACTGATCTGCGGCTCCCTCTACCTTGCCGGGGCCATCCTGCGCGAAAACGGCTGACTAAGCCTATCTCCTTCATCTTGGCCGAAAATACTCTCGGGAGGGGTCCGGGGAGGGCAGACAGCCCTCCCCGGGGTAAATGCAGAAGTGCGGGATCGATGAACTGTGATGCCAGCACGGATCAAAGACACAAAGGATCACCCAGCGCGATAGCGCGCCATGAACATCTGCACCGCCGCCTCCACCACCCTCGCACGGGCCTCGGAGCTGGTGGTCTTGGCCACGCCAAAGATCAAACGTTCATGCAGATCGGCCTTGCACAGTTGCAGGAATTGCTCGGCCGCAAGGTCTGGGTCGTCAATCGCCAGTACCCCTCGCGCGGCCGCATTCCGCAAGAACGCCGCCAGACGCGCGCGGATGAGGCTGGGGCCTGACCGGTAAAATTCCTCGCCCAAACCGGGGAAACGGTCACGCTCCGCCACACAGATGCGAAAGACATTCAACCCGAAATCCGACAGGACAAAGGCCATGATCCGCTCCGCCGCCCCGTGCAAAACCTGCTCCACAGGGGCGCTGTCATCGATCAACGCCCCCGCCTCTACCGCCTGCCGGTGACATTCGGCCTTGGCCACTTCCATGAAAAGCAGCCGTTTATCGGGCACATAGCTGTAAAGCGTCGCCTTGCTGACCCCGGCGGCACGGGCGATATCATCCACAGATGCGCCCTCGAAACCATCGCGCAGAAAGACCAGCCGCGCGCCCGCCAGCACCTGATCAAACTTCCGCCCCCGGCGAACCTGCTGATCCATCACACCACCTATTGACCGCGCGAGCATAGGACAGCTTGCCGCGCAGGGAAAGCCGCAGTCCACTTGCCGACAGCGAGTGAAGGGCATAACTTAGAATCATTCCAAGAAAGAATGAACCATGCTCTCTGCTCTCACTCAAAGACGCCGCTTCGCTGACCTCAGCGAGCGTGAGGTTCTGGCGCTCGCGATTGCATCCGAAGAGGATGATGCCCGCATCTACCGCAGCTATGCTGAACGGTTGCGGGGCGATTATGCCGCCACCGCCGCCGTATTCGATGGGATGGCGGCCGAGGAGGATGGCCACCGTCAACGCCTGATCGATCTGTTCCGCAGCCGCTTTGGCGAGGTGATCCCCCTGATCCGCCGCGAACATGTGGCAGGCTTTTATGCGCGCCGCCCGATTTGGTTGGTTGAAAACCTGCCCTTGGAAACCGTCCGCGCGGAGGCAGAGGCGATGGAACGGCAGGCCGAAGCCTTTTACCTGCGCGCCGCACAAGCCACGAGCGATGCCGCCACCCGCAAACTGCTGGGTGATCTGGCGGCGGCAGAGGCAGGCCACAAGACCCGTGCAGGCGATTTGATCGCCGCCCATGTCGATGCCGAGGCGGAGGAAGCCGAAGGCCGCGCCGCGAAACGGCAATTCGTGCTGACATGGGTCCAGCCCGGCCTTGCGGGGTTGATGGATGGCTCTGTCTCTACCCTCGCCCCCATCTTTGCCACGGCTTTCGCAACGCAGGATACGTGGACCCATCAGCATGGGCTTTACCGAAGCCGCCCATGACGATGGCGTGCTGTCAGGCCGCGGCAGCCCGTGGAAGCGCGGGCTCGCCTCTGGCGTGATGACCACCCTGGGCGGCATGGGCCATGCCCTGCCCTATCTGATTTCCGATTTCTGGACAGCGACAACCATCGCCATCATTGTCGTCTTCATCGAACTTTGGGCGATTGCCTGGATTCAGAACAAATATATGGAAACACCGTTCTTTCGCGCGGCCTTGCAGGTTGTGCTGGGCGGGGCCTTGGTCTTTGCCGCAGGCGCACTGATCGGCGGGGGCTGAGGGAGGGGCGCTGCCCCTCGCCGCCCGTGCCGGGCGGCTCACCCCGGAGTATTTTCACCAAGATGAAATGCACCCAAATGCGCTTCGCCCCGCTTTTCGGCTCGGTCCATCTGGCGCTGACGTTCACGGAAACGGACGCGATCTTCCACGCTGTATTCGCCTTCGCAGGCGGCGCAACAAACCCCTTTTTCATAGGCGGGGTGCTGGCGCCCTTCGGGCGTGACGGGGCGGCGGCAGGCCCCGCAGCTTTCATTCTGCCCCGGCACAAGCCCATGGCCAACCGAAACGCGGCCATCAAAGACGAAGCATTCCCCGTGCCACAGGCTCTGGTCAGGTGGCACATCCTCCAGATATTTCAGGATGCCACCCTTGAGGTGATAAACCTCCTCCACCCCCTGCGACAGCAGGTAGTTGGTCGATTTCTCACAGCGGATGCCACCGGTGCAGAACATGGCGATGCGCTTGTTGTGGAAGCGCTCGCGGTTGGCCTCCCACCATGCAGGGAACTCGCGGAAGGATTTCGTGCCGGGGTCTACCGCACCTTCGAACGTGCCGATGGCTACCTCGTAATCATTGCGCGTGTCGATCACGGCCACATCGGGGGCGGCGATCAGGGCGTTCCACTCTGCCGGCGCAACGTAATGGCCCACACGGGCGCGCGGGTCCACATCGGGCACGCCCATGGTGACGATCTCACGCTTCAGCCGCACTTTCATGCGCCCGAAAGGCATGGTGGCAGCCGGGCTTTCCTTCCATTCCAGATCGGCGCAGCCCGGCAAGGCGCGGATATGGGCCAGAACTGCATCTATGCCCGCCCGCGTCCCGGCGATGGTGCCATTGATCCCCTCGGTCGCCAGCAGCAGCGACCCGCGCACGCCTTGCGCAAGACAAAGCTCGCGCAGCGGCCCTTGCAGCGCGGCAGGGTCGGCAAAGCGGGCGAAGTGATAGAGTGCGGCAACGGTCAGCATAGCGCCCGAATGCAGCGCCCCGCCCGCGAAGGCAAGAGCCTTGCTTGACGCAGGCCACTTTCGCCAGCTACGCAGGGGAAAACCGCATGGGAGGCCGGGATGCAGGCTGGGACCGAGGCGCTGATCGTCATCGACGTGCAGAATGATTTCTGCCCCGGCGGTGCGCTGGCCGTGGCGGAAGGGGATGAGATCATTCCCCGGATCAATACGCTGATGGGGCAATTCGCAACCGTAGTTCTGACGCAGGATTGGCACCCTGCCAATCACGCCTCTTTTGCGGCGAACCATCCGGGGGCAGAGGCTTTCAGCCTGATCGAGATGGCTTACGGCCCGCAAGTCCTTTGGCCCGTGCATTGCGTGAAAGGCACGGCGGGCGCGGCCTTTCATCCCGCACTGGCCACCGATCCGGCGCAGATGGTGATCCGCAAGGGCTTTCGCGCCGGGATCGACAGCTATTCCGCCTTTTTCGAGAATGACCGCACTACGGCCACGGGGCTGGAGGGCTATTTGCGCAATCGCGGGGTGACAGGGGTTACGCTGGTGGGGTTGGCCACCGATTACTGCGTGGCCTATTCGGCCTTGGATGCGGCGCGGCTTGGGTTTGAGGCAACAGTTCTGATGGGGGCCTGCCGCGCAATCGACCTCAACGGGTCATTGGCCGAGGCGCGGGCGCAGATGCAGACCGCAGGCGTGATGTTGCTGGACTGAGGCGCGCCTCTTGTAACGCCCCTGTGATCTGGGGCAGGAAGGGCTGCCCGGAGGGAAGTGCCATGGTCGATATCGCCACACGCGTCTATAACCACAAGTGGAAGATCGACCCGATCGTCCGGTCGCTGATCGACACCGATTTCTACAAGCTGTTGATGTGTCAGTCGATCTTTCGCAACCGGCCAGAAACGACCGTCACCTTCAGCCTGATCAACCGCACCTCCCATGTCCGGCTCGCCGATCTGATCGATGAAGGCGAGCTGCGCGAACAGCTTGACCATATCCGCTCGCTCCGTCTGTCGCGGGGGGAAAGCACATGGCTGCGGGGGAACACCTTTTACGGCAAGCGCCAGATGTTCCGCCCCGATTTCATGGAATGGTTCGAAGGTCTGCGCCTTCCGCCCTATCACCTTGAAAAACGCGATGGTCAGTATGAGCTGACCTTCGAGGGCAAATGGCCCGAGGTGATGCTGTGGGAAATTCCCGCGCTTTCGGCGCTGATGGAACTGCGGTCGCGCGCGGTGCTGAAGGATATGGGGCGGTTTGAGTTACAGGTACTTTACGCCCGCGCCATGACCAAGCTGTGGGAAAAGGTGGAGCGTCTGCGCCAGATTGACGGGCTGAAACTGGCCGATTTTGGCACAAGGCGGCGCCATTCCTTCCTGTGGCAGGATTGGGCTGTGCAGGCCATGCTCGAGGGGCTAGAGGGTAAGTTCATCGGCACATCCAACTGCCTGATCGCCATGCGCCGCGAGGTGGAGGCCATTGGCACCAATGCCCATGAATTGCCCATGGTCTATTCCGCGCTTGCACACGACGATGCAGAACTCGCGCAGGCCCCCTATCAGGTGCTTGCCGATTGGCACGAAGAACATGATGGCAATCTGCGCATCATCCTGCCCGATACCTATGGAACCGAAGGCTTCCTTGCCCGCGCGCCCGATTGGCTGGCAAGCTGGACAGGTATTCGCATCGACTCGGGCGATCCGGCCACGGGGGCGGAAACCGCGATCCGCTGGTGGAAAGCGCGGGGCGAGGACCCGACGAAAAAGCTTGTGATCTTTTCCGATGGGCTGGATGTGGACAAGATTGCCGAACTTCACGCGCAATTTGCGGGCAGGGTGAAAGTGTCCTTCGGTTGGGGCACGATGCTGACCAACGACTTCCGAGGTCTTGCGCCGGCGGACGGGCTGGCCCCCTTCAGCCTCGTGTGCAAGGCGATTAGCGCCGATGGCAGGCCGACAGTAAAACTGTCTGATAATCCGAACAAAGCGATGGGGCCGGTGGAAGAAATCGCCCGCTACAAGCGCGTCTTCGGGGTGGGACAACAAGCTGCAATGGATGTTGTGGTCTGAACCAGACCAGAGCGCAACGTCCCTTTGCCTGGCCGAGGAAAGGGACGGGCGCCTGCGGGTCAGGCGGCGGCGCGGTCAGTGGCGAGGATATCGCGCACCATCGGAATGACCTTTTCACCGTAAAGCCGGATACAGTCCATCAAATCGCCATGGGGCTGCGGACCGGTCGCATATTTCATATCGAACCGCTGGATTTTCAACGCCTTGACGGTTGAGGCGATCTTCCTGGCCACCGTTTCCACGCTGCCCACATAAAGCGATCCCTGCTCCACCTCGGCCAGATAGCGGTCCTTCGTTACCGGGGGCCAACCGCGTTCGCGCCCGATACGACCAAACATGTCGCGATAATGGGGCCAAAGCGCCTCGCGCGCAGCTTCATCCGTTTCGGCGACAAAGCCGGGGGAATGAACGCCGATAGGGCGGACCTTCTGGCCAAGCTGGTCCACGGCGCGGTGATAGAGATCGACATAGGGCAAGAAACGGCGCGGATCGCCGCCGATGATGGCCAGCATCAATTGCAGGTCTTGCCGCACCACCCGCACGACAGATTCAGGGCTGCCCCCCACACCGACCCAAGTGGTCAGGCCCTGTGGCCCAAGTGGCGGATAGACCACCTGATTGCGCAAGGGCGCGCGCGTCTGGCCTTGCCAGCTTACCTTTTTCTCGCGGACGAGGCGGGCGAAAAGGTCCAGCTTTTCTTCGAAAAGCTGATCGTAATCCTGCATGTCATAGCCAAAGAGCGCATAGCTTTCGCTAAACGACCCCCGGCCCATGATCGCCTCGGCCCGGCCATTGGACAGGGCATTCAAGGTGGAGAAACGCTGAAAAGCGCGGACAGGATCGTCGGACGACAAGACCGTGACTGCGGTACCCAGATGGATGCGGCTCGTGCGCCCGGCGATGGTGGCCAGCACGATTTCCGGTGCGGAAATGGCGAAATCATCGCGATGATGCTCGCCCAGACCAATGAAATCGATCCCAACCTGATCGGCCAGAACCGCCTGATCCACCACATCGCGCAGCACCTGATCCATCGGCGTATGGCTGCCATCAGGGCGGCGCGACACATCGCCAAACGTATCAAGGCCAAGGGAAACGGTCTGGGTCATGGCATTCTCCTTTGCGCGGAAGATATGCAGAACTGGCCTTTGCGCAAAGCCACAGTTGTGCAGGCGGGCCGTGCATCTGCGCACGGCGAAGGTCAGGCGCGGTCGCGCAGTTCCAACTGCCCGCCGGGGCCTTGGCGGATTTCAAAGCGCGGCAATTTGCGGACCAGATCAGACAATTTCGCCGCGCCATAGGTGCGGGTGTCAAAATCCGGATTGGCCTGCGTGATGAATTGGCCAAGGGGTCCAAGGGTGAACCATTCGCCTTCCGGGTCGATCGCGCGCATTGCCGCCACAATCAGCGGAATGGCCGAGGCTGGCGGCTCTTTCGCGCCTTGGCGGGGTGCAGGTTCTACCTCGCCCCGCGCGGGTTTGGGCGCGGCCCCCTCTGGCTCCACTGGCTCTGTCGTGCCAAGGTTTTCCACATAGATGAACCGCTTGCAGGCCATGCGGAAAGCTTCGGGCGTCTTTTTCTCGCCAATGCCGTAAACGTCCAAACCCTGTTCACGGATACGCGCCGCCAGTCGGGTGAAATCGCTGTCTGACGACACCAGAACAAAGCCATCGAACAGGCCGGAATGCAGGAAATCCATCGCCGCAATCACAAGCCCGATGTCGGACGCATTCTTGCCCTTGGTGTTGGAAAACTGCTGATCGGCCACAAGGCCCAGCGCCGCCACTTTCTTGGCCCAGCCACCCAACCGCTGCGCCGACCAATCGCCATAGATGCGGCGCACCGATGCCTCGCCCAGACTAGCGATTTCCTCGAAAATCGCCTCGGCATGACCTGCGGGCATGTTGTCGGCGTCGATCAAGACGCAAAGGCGGGGGGTGCGCGAACGGTCGGGGGTCATGGTCTCTCCTCTGACCTCAGTCTTGCGCCAAAAGGGGGGCAGGCGAAAGGGCAAAGACCCCGGTCAGGGCGCAGGCCTGCCCAAATTCGGCCACAGGCCGATGGCATGGCAGGGCAAAAGGACGGAGGCGCGCGATGCAGACACTGGTGCAGACCCTTGCCCGGACGAAAGTGAAGACTGGGGCAAACCCGATGGCCGGCACCACCTTCGGCCTTTACCGAGCCGAGATTGGGCTTTTGGCGGTGATCCTTTGCCTGCTACTGGCGATTGTCCTGCGCGATATGGCCTTGCCTTCCATCGTGGATTGGGCGGGCTTTGCACCGGCCATAGCTGCCACAATGGCCATGGTCGCCCTTGGCGCCTTTATCCGCGCCCGCCGCCCGATGCCCCAGCTTGCGGCCTTTGCCGTTTGCTTTGGCATTTTCACGGGGTTTTCCGCAGTCATCGCCATCTTCATCTTCCAGATGTTCCCCTTTCAGCGCCCGACGATTGACGAGAGCCTGATCGGCGTGGATGCAATGCTGGGCTACGACTGGCCTGCCTTCCTCCACCTTCTCGCGCAATGGCCTGCCTTCGGGCAGATGTTGGCTTGGGTCTATGCCGCGGCGATTCCGCAGCTTGTGGTGGTCATCGTGGCGCTCGCATTCCAAGGGCGCGACCGCGCCTTGCACCGCTTTCTCTGGGTAGGTGTCCTTGGCATGGCGGTGACGGTCCTGATCTGGCACCTCCTGCCCTCGCTTGGTCCTTCGCCCTTCCACGACATCCCGGTGGAGGCTGCTGCAACGATTGGCCTTGTGGTTGATGCTGACTATGCCTCGCGACTGATGCATTATGCGACCGAAGGCGTGCCGGTGATCCGGCCCGGCGTGGTGATCGGGGTGATCGCCTTCCCGTCATTCCACATGTTCATGGCCTGCATGGGGCTGTGGTTTGCGCGTGGCACTGTGGTTTTTCCGGCCATGGCGCTGGTGAGCCTTTTGATGATCCCAGCCACCTTGGGGCATGGCGGGCATCACCTGTCGGACCTGATCGCCTCGGTCTTTCTCTTTGCCGCGCTGGCCGTGGGGGCGGCCCGGCTTTTGCCGGACCACCCCAAAGCCTAGGCCTCAGTAGATCACGACAGACCGGATCGACTCGCCCGCATGCATCAGATCAAAGCCCTTGTTGATCTGATCAAGGGTCAGCGTGTGGGTGATCATCGGGTCGATCTCGATCTTCCCTTCCATATACCAATCGACGATCTTCGGCACATCGGTCCGGCCCCGCGCGCCACCAAAGGCCGTACCCTTCCAGACGCGCCCGGTCACAAGCTGGAAAGGTCGGGTTTCGATCACCGCGCCTGCGGGGGCCACACCGATGATGATGGATTGCCCCCATCCGCGATGGGTGCATTCCAGCGCCGCCCGCATCACCTTTACATTGCCGGTGCAGTCGAACGAATAATCCACCCCACCGATCTTGTCGAAAGGCGTCTTGGTCAGGTTCACGATATGGCTGACCACATCGCCCTCGATCTCATTCGGGTTGACGAAATGAGTCATCCCGAACCGTTCCGCCATCGCCTTTTTCGCCGGGTTCACATCGACGCCAATGATCTTGTCAGCCCCGGCAAGGCGCAGGCCCTGAATCACGTTCAGCCCGATCCCGCCAAGGCCGAAGACCGCCGCCGTCGCGCCAATTTCCACCTTGGCGGTGTTGATCACCGCGCCAATCCCCGTGGTCACGCCGCAACCGATATAGCAAACCTTGTCAAAAGGTGCGTCAGGGCGGATTTTGGCCAAAGCGATTTCGGGCAGAACCGTGTGGTTCGCGAAAGTCGAACAGCCCATGTAATGCAGGATCGGCGTGCCATCGAGCATGGAGAACCGGCTGGTGCCATCAGGCATCAACCCTTTCCCTTGGGTGTCGCGGATCGCGGTGCAGAGGTTCGTCTTCTGGCTCAGGCATGACGGACACTGGCGGCATTCGGGCGTGTAAAGTGGGATCACATGATCCCCGGGCTTCAGCGATTTGACGCCTGGCCCCACCTCGACCACCACGCCCGCGCCTTCATGGCCAAGGATCGCGGGAAATGCGCCCTCCGGATCTGCGCCCGACAGGGTAAATTCATCGGTATGGCAAATGCCCGTCGCTTTGATTTCAACCAGAACCTCGCCCTCTTTCGGGCCTTCAAGGTTCACTTCCATCACTTCCAGCGGCTTTCCGGCGGCAAGGGCTACGGCGGCACGGGTGCGCATGGCGCTCTCCTTCATATTGCTGTGGCGCGCAGGCTGAGGGAAAGCAGCGGTCAAGACAAGCCGTGAAGCGATGGTAAGCTTTTCATCCGCAGCCTTTGTCGCCTTGCCCGCGCAATAGGGGTGGCGATAGGGTATGTGTTGCTCTTCCCATTTCAAGTTGTGCCCTTGCCCCTTTTGCATCGCCCTCCACGTCTCGCCTGTCTGCTGCTTGCCGCCGGGCTGATCGCGGGCTGCGGGTTTGGGGGCATGGCCCGCCCTGGGCTCACACTTCTGCCACCGGATCGGCTCGCTGCTCTCGACCTGCGCGACTGCGAGGCGGAAGTGCTGCGCGCACAGATTGGTGCGCCCTTCACCCAGTTGGCAGAGTTCCGCCTGAAAGGTGATTTGCGCGTGCTTTGGCCGGAACAGGGGGTGACACGCGACCTCATTCCCGACAGGCTGAACGTACAGGTGGACCAATCCGGCACAATCCGCAGCATGTTCTGCGGTTGATCGCGGAGGAGGAGAGGGAGCGAAGCGATGTCCGTTCAAGCGAAAGCCACAGCCATTTCGGGCCAGCTGCTCGCCCTAATGCTGATTGCAGGCTGCGTTGTGGAAACCCAGCCACCGCCCCCGGTGACCGACCCCGTTGATCCGCCATTGGCAGAAGATGCCTGCGGGGCACGCGGGCTTCAGGGTTTGGTGGGTCAGCCCGAGTCGGCTCTTGCCTCCCTGACGCTGACCGCACCGGCGCGCGTGATCCGCCCGGGCATGGCGGTGACCATGGATTACCGCGCCGAAAGGCTGAACATAGAATTGGATGGACAGGGCCAGATTACCCGGGTCACTTGCGGCTGATCCCGATCGCAACAAAGGCCGCGCAGCGCTTTGCGGTGCGCGGCCAAGTCGATCACATCCGATAGGCGGAGTGACAATCGCGGCAAGATCCGCCAATCGCCCCCATTCCCGCCTGAATCGTCGCGGCAGAACTGGTATCCACCGCCGAGGCCGCTGCCGTCAGAGCCGCCGCCTTGGCGACGAAATCATCCCAATTTGTCCAGATTTCGGGTTTTGCCTCTGCAACCGGATCGGTCGCCTGAACCTCGAACTTGGCCGCAACATCGTTCGACGCCGCGATCAGCGCCGCCTTGGCAGCTTCCGCAGCAGCAGCGTCAAATTCGGTCTTGCCGCCAGCCATATCGCCCAGAACGCGGGTGTTCATCCCGATTGTGCTCATCAGATCCATCCGCGCCTTCACGGTTGGGTCCTGCACGCCCTCCTTGGCCAGTGCGACCCCCCCCACAAGCACGAGCGATGCAATCAATCCCTTGGTCAGAATATTCATGTCCTGTTCCTTTGCTGAATGGACGGTAAGGGGACTATAGGCGCGGCAATCCGCCGCGGTAGTGACCTTATCACCTTCCCAGCCCGTTTCACGCGAAAGTCATGACAAAGCGGCACAGACAGACGCACACGGCTCGGGCCTTGCAGAAAAAGCAAAGGAACAAATAATGAACAAATCCTGTCTTCACCGATTCCTTGCCAAAACTTCATGTCCACGCGCCGAATCCTTTCCCTGTGGTTTCCACGCATGGCCGCCGAACGCGCCCAGCGTCTGCGCCGCATGGCCATCGCACGGCCTCTGGCCATCGTGGGACAACGTCATCAGGCGCAGGTTATCGTCTCGCTGAACATCGAAGCCGAAGCCGAAGGGCTGACCCTTGGCCAATCCCTCCGCGATGCCACGGCGCTCTGCGCCGATCTGCAAACCCTGCCCGAAGATGCGCAGGGTGACCGGGCCTTTCTCGCCGCGCTCGGCCGTTGGGCAGGGAAGTTCAGCCCATGGATCGCCGAAGACCCGCCCGATGCGCTGATTGTCGACCTGACGGGGGCAGCCCATCTTTTCGGGGGAGAAGACGGGGTGCTGGCGCAGGTTGCACAGGATTGCGCCGATCTGGGTCTGTCGCTGCGCGCCGCTGTGGCCGATACGCGTGGCGCAGCTTGGGCCTTGGCCCGCTATGCCGGGGCCTGCGCTCTGGCCAACCGCAGCGGCAATGACATCCGGCAGGAAGCCCGCGCCACAAGGTCACGCGCTGCCCCCCGCAACCGCACGCGCCTCCCCGCCTCCGGAACGGCAGCGCCGCCTTCCGGGGTGATCGCCGCGCCCGGCACGATGCGGCAGGCCCTTGCCCCCCTGCCGATTGCCGCCCTCCGCCTGCCGCCCGCGACGATCGAGGCATTGGGCGCGCTTGGCCTGACCCGCATACGGGATATCGCAGGCCTGCCCCGCGCTGCCCTTGCCCGCCGCTTTGGGCCAGAGGTGCTGTTGCGACTGGATCAGGCCTTTGGCACTTTGCCCGAACCCGTCAACCCCGCCGCCGACGCCTTACATCTGGCCGTACGGATCACCTTCCCCGACCCGATCGGTCTTTTCGACGATGTCATGGCCGGGATAGACAGGCTCCTGCCTGCGCTCTGCGCGCGACTGCGCGCCACGGGGCGGGGCCTGCGCCTCTTGCGGGTAGAGGCGCAGCGCAGCGATGGCCGCAGACTTTGGGCCGACATTCCCCTCGCCCGCCCCACCGATAACCCCGAAAGCCTCCGCCCGCTGATCGCGATGAAGGTCGAAGGGTTCGAGGCGGGCTTTGGCTTCGACAGGCTCCGGCTCGAAGCGCTGGACAGCGAAGCCTTGCCACAGGTGCAGCATGGCGGCCCGCTGCCCCCTGCCACAAAGGGCAGCGCAGCCCTCACCACAGAACCAGCAAACCAGACGCGGCTGGAGGATCTTCTCTCCCGGCTCAGCACAAGGTTGGGGCAGGATGTGGTCCTGCGCCTGCATCCCGCGGAAAGCCATGTGCCGGAAAAAACCTTTTCAATCCTCGCAGCCGCATGGGCCGCCCCTGCCACCGGGGCATGGCCTGCCCCCCGCGCACCGCGCCCGATGGTCCTCTTTCGCCCCGAACCTGTCCGCGCGCCCGAAGATCGCACCCCGCCCGCAGCCTTTCGTTGGCGCGGACGCGACCTCACGCTGCGCATGGCAGTAGGGCCGGAACGGATTTTGCCCGAGTGGTGGCTGGACGATCCCGATTGGCGCATCGGCCCACGCGATTACTGGCGGGTGGAGGTGACAGGCGGTGACAGGCTCTGGCTCTTCTATGCCCATGGCGCCGAAATCTCGGGCGGGTGGTTCTGCCACGGCAGCTTCGGCTGACACCACACCCTCGTCCGCCTTCAGAGCCATGCCCTCTTCATCTTGGCAAAAATACTCTCGGGAGGGGTCCGGGGAGGGCAGACAGCCCTCCCCGGGGTCTCTCCAAGAGAGCAGGGCACGGGCAGCGAGTCCCCGCATGGACCCGTCAACTTATCACAATCCGTCCCTGCCCGCCCTCAGCCGCTAGCACCTGCCCGATCTGCCAGACCGGCTCGCCCGCCGCCTCTAGCGCCGCAAGGATCGTGGGGGCAAAGATGGAGGGCACCGTTGCCAAAAGCCCTCCACAGGTCTGCGGATCACACAACAGGTCCGTGCGCGGCCCAAGCGGGGCCTCCAGATGCCAGTCCAGCGCTGCGCGGTTCGCAGGGAACAGCGTGGAGGCCACGCCCTGCGCCGCAAGATCCTCGGCCCCCGGCAGGAAAGGCAGCGCCGCAAGCGATATTTCTGCCGACAAGGCCCCCTTCCCCAGCATCTCCCATAGATGCCCAGCAAGGCCAAAGCCGGTCACATCGGTCATGCTGCTGGCCCTGTCACGCAGGATCGCAGCCGCACCGCCCGAGGGCCGCGCCATGCTCTCCAGCGTGGCGGCATAAGCCTCTCCCAGCATCACACCCGGCGTGGACAGCCGCGCCAGCGCCATTTCCCCGGCCAGAAGGACGCCCGTTCCCAAAGGCTTGGTCAGCAAGATCACATCCCCCGGCGCGGCCCCGGTCTTGCCCACAGGCCGCCGCGTCAGGCCGGTGACGGTAAAGCCCAGCGTCAGCCCATCGCCGACCGAGGTGTGACCGCCCGCGATCTCGGCTCCTGCTGCGGTGAACACTTCCGCCGCGCCTGCCATCACCTCGGCCAGCATCCGGGCTTGCAAGGCATCTGACAGGCGCGGCAGCGTCACCTGCGCCAAGGCGACCTGCGGCTCGGCCCCCATCGCCCAGATATCGCCCAAGGCATGAATAGCCGCCAGACGCGCCATCAGATGCGGGTCCTCGACAAAGGCGCGCAGATGATCGGTCGTGATCACCTGCCGCGCGCCACCCACGGCCAGTACGGCGGCATCATCACCGGGGCCCGAAAGCACATCCTCGCGCCAGCCGCGCGGCAGGGGGGCCAGCGCCTCGGCCAAGGCGCCTGACCCGACCTTGGCCCCGCATCCGCCGCACAAAGGCTTTGTCCCCAAGGCCACGTCCAGCCCCCGCGCATGGGCGCGCGGCAAGGCGGGGGCAGGCATGGCGGGGAAATCTTCGAACTTTTCCATGAACTTCCGGTCGATCCGGTCTTTCAGCCGCCACAGCCAAGCCCCCCCGGCGCGGAGGCCGAATTTATCGGCCACCGCCCTTTGCTCGCCGAGCGAAATCAGCTTCAGATAATCCTTCTGCGGGCGATAGGCCCGCATCGGTCCGCCCGCCACGGCGGCGCGCAGGTTGTGGAACAGGATCGGCGCCTCGCGCACGGCAAAGACCCCGGCCTTGGGGCGCGGCGCAAAGGCCAGATGCGCGCAATCGCCGGCTGCAAAGATCGCAGGGTGCGAACTTTGCAGGCTTGGCCCCACCGTGACGAAACCTTCGTGCAGGTCCAATCCCGTCTCGCGCAGCCAGGCCTGCGGGCGCGACCCGGCCACAGAGAGGGTGAAGTCAGAGCCCAGAACCGTCCCGTCGCTCAACTCCACCTCTCCCGCGCCGATCCGGCGTGCGGTGACGCCCAGACAAAGGCCAATGGCATGCTCCTTCATCGCGCGGCGCAAGGTGGCGCGGGTGGCTTCGGCCACGCCGGGCAAAAGGGTGGTTTCCCGTTCCACCACGGTGACTTGCGGGGTCCGCCCGGCGCGGAGGAGCCGATGGGCGGAGGCCAGCGCCAGTTCCACCCCGCCGACCCCGCCGCCGATGATCGTCAGGCGCGGAAGGTCGGGGGCGGTGGCGACGAATTCCTCCCACCGGTCCGCATAGGCCCCAAGCGGTTTCGCCGCGACACCATGTTCGGCATAGCCCGGCACCTCGGGCAGGTCAGAGGCGATGCCGATATCGATGGAAGCCACATCAAAACCCAACTCACGGCCCGAGGCGAGACGCGCAGTTTTGCCCGCAAGATCAAGAGCTATGACCCGATCCAGCACCACCCGCGCCCCGGCAAAACGGGCAAGCCGAACAAGGTCCAGCATCATGTCACGCTTGGCATAATGGCCCGCAATCGCGCCGGGTAACATGCCGGTATAGGGGGCCACCGGGCCGGGGTTCACCACCGTCAGGCGCGCGCCGGGAAGCGGGTTCATCCCCCACATCCGCAGAACGAGCGCATGGGCATGGCCCCCGCCGATCAGAAGGATATCCTGCACGAGGGGAAGCGGGGTCTGCATAGCTCTGCCTGTCATCTTGCCACCAAAACCTAGCCCCATTCCCGGTCAAGGGCGAGAGGGGGAAGAAGGGCGCCGCGCGACCATGGCGGCGGCTTGCCGAAAACCACCCTCCGCTACAGGCGCTTGTCCGCCGCCGCGACTGCCCCTAGGCTGATGGCATGAGCACATCCTCTGGCCTGAGGGCTACGCAGAATCAACGGCTTGCACTGAATACTTCGCTTCAGGCGTCGCTGCGGGTGTTGCAATCCGATGCGCTTGGTCTGACCCGGTTTCTGGAGGAACAGGCGGCGGAATTGCCCGCCCTCATCTTGCAGCCGCAAGTGCCTGCACTGGGGGAATGGCTGCCGCGCTGGTCTGGGGTCGTGCCGTTTGACGAGGCGGCAGAGGCGCGGGTGGAGGCATCTGGGCCAAGCCTTGTCTCGCATCTTTTGAGCGCCTTGCCCGGTTTGGTGCCCGCGCTTGGCGATCGACCCATCGCGCTTGCGCTGATCGAGGCGGTGGAGCCGACGGGGTGGTTGGGGCGCCCCTTGGCCGAGATTGCGCAGGCCACGGGGGCCAGCGAGGCGGCGGTTCTGGCTGTGCTGAAGAAGCTGCAAAATATTGATCCGGCAGGTCTTTTTGCCCGTGATCTTGCGGAATGCCTGCGCTTGCAGGCGCGGGATTCCGGCGTGCTGGACCCGGTGATGGAGGTGCTGATCGGGCATTTGGCGCTTGTGGCCGAGGGGAAGTGGGAAAGATTGGCCCGGATCGCGGGGGTAGAGGTGGCGGCCTTGCGGCAGGCCTTTGCCCGTTTGCGCGGCTTCAACCCCAAACCCGGAACAGCTTTTTCCAGTCTTTCCAGCCCCTTGCGAGAACCCGATCTGACCGCGCGGCAGACGGCGGCGGGGGGATGGGAGGTCGCGCTGAACCGATCTGCCCTGCCCGGCATGGAGGTGCGGGCGGGGGGGGAGGGGGAGGCGCGGGCGCGGGCCTTGGTGCAGATGGTCGCGGCGCGGAATACGACGCTTTTGGCGGTGGCCCGAGAGATTTTGCTGCATCAGGCGGCGGCGCTGGAATGGGGGGTGGAGGCGCTGCGGCCGCTTACCATGCAGGAGGTGGCGGCGCGGTTGGACCTGCATAAATCCACCGTCAGCCGCGTGGTCGCCGGCGCGGCGGTAGATACGCCGCGGGGGACATGGTGGCTTAGGTCCTTGTTTTCAAAGGATATGGGGGCAGATACTGGGGCGGCGGCGCTGAAGGCGCGGTTGGCGCGATTGGTGGCGGAGGAGGACAGGGCAAGGCCCTTGTCCGACGAGGCGCTGGCGGAGGTTTTGTCGGAAGGCGGGGTGGTGATCGCGCGGCGGACGGTTGCCAAATACCGCGCGGCGCTGCGGATCGCGCCTGCGCATCGGCGGCGGGTGAGGGGGTAAGGCCCCGTCTGGCAGGGTGTCACCCCCTGTACACCCCCCGTACACCCCCTGTGCTGACAAGGGGGTGGGTTCAGATTTGGCCAAGGCCATCGCCTTGGCCAAGCGGACCACATGCCTGAGGCCGCCCGGTGGCCCATAGGCCGCCGGGCAGCGCCCGCCCCGCCCCCGGCGGGCGCTTCGCCCCCACCGGGGCAGGCGCCGCCCTATCGGATCGCTTTTGGCAGGCGGTCTTGATCCCAAGCCATCCGCACGGGCGGGGCAAGGCAGTGCCTTGCCTGATCCGCCCGAAATGAAGGCCCCCTATTCCTCGCGGCTAAAGCGGGCGAGGCCGAAGAGGCTGTCGAGTTCAAGTTCGGCCATGCGAAGGCGGCCATCGGGCAGGGGCGTGTAGCGGATGCGGAAGGTGAAGTCGCGCTGCTGGGCCAGTTCCTCGGGCGGATAGCCGGAGACGCGGGAATAGATGCCATCGCAGAGGACCCCGCCCTCATCACTCGGGCGGGGGTTGGAGAGCCGCGCCGCCGCCTCGCGGTGACCATCGAAAATGCCGAGCGAGAGGGTGCAGGCCTGATCTGCCGGAATATCGCGCAGAAGCGCCCAAGTGAAGGTGAGCGGGTCCACCCGGGCGCGCCGGGGCGGTTGGGTTGATCCATGCGGATCACCTGTGGCACGCCCCCTTCCCAGATGATTTCGGCGCTGCGGCCGGCGCGGGCGCCTTCGGTCTGGGTGCTGTAACTTTGTGGGGAAAACCGGCCCTGCCGTTCCGTGCCGCGCACGCGGTTGACCACATCGAAGGAGCGGAACAGCCCCGCCAGCCCCGCCGATGAGGTGCGCGCGGCAATGGCATAGCTGCCACCCGCGCCTTGGTTCACGCTCATCACCATCCGGCCTGCGGTCAGGCCGAGGATCGTGGCGCGGAAGCGGAGTTCCTCGGGCTCTTGCGCGGGGGTCTTGGGGGCGGTGCCGAGGCAGAGGACAAGGGCGAGGGTCAGGGCAACGAGGGGTTTCACGGGCAAGCATCCTGCGGCAATGGGGGTGGGCGGGTGGACTGGCATCGGGCGACCTTATGCGGCATGTAGGTGGGAAAGCATCACGAGCCAGTGAGGAGGCGCGCTATGGCAGCATCTGAGGCGACGCAAGCGCTTGCCGCCGGGGTGATGGCCGGGGATCGCCGCGCCTTGGCGCGCGCCATCACGCTGGTGGAAAGCGCGCGGGCCGATCACCGGGCGGAGGCGATTGCGCTGGTCGCGGCCTGCCGCGCATCGGGGCGCGAGGCTTTGCGGATTGGCCTTTCCGGCACGCCGGGGGTGGGGAAATCCACCTTTATCGAAAGTTTCGGCATGATGCTGACCGCGCAGGGGTTGCGGGTGGCGGTGCTGGCGGTGGACCCGTCCCCTTTATCCGCCCCTCGCCCAGTCAGGCGCAGATGGGGGGCGTGGCGCGGCGCACGCGAGAGGCGGTGGCCCTGTGCGAGGCGGCGGGGTTTGACGTGGTGCTGATCGAGACGGTGGGGGTGGGCCAGTCGGAAACGGTGGTGGCCGAGATCAGCGATTTGTTCATTCTGCTTTTGGCCCCGGCGGGGGGGGATGAATTGCAGGGCGTGAAGCGCGGGATCATGGAGATGGCTGACATGATCCTTGTGAACAAGGCGGATGGCGATCTGAAGCCTGCGGCGCTGCGGACCTGTGCGGATTATGCGGGGGCATTGCGGCTGTTGCGCCGCCGCCCGCAGGACCCGGAGGGATTTCCGAAGGCGATGACGGTTTCGGCGCTGGAGGAGGCGGGGCTGGCGCAGGCTTGGGCCGAGATGCGGGATCTGGCCGCGTGGCGGCGCGGGGCGGGGCATTGGCAGGGGCGGCGCGCGGGCCAAGCGCGGCATTGGTTTGCCGAGGAGGTGCGGCAGGGGTTGCTTGCCGTGCTGGAGCGCGAGCCTGCGCGCGGGTCGATGGCGGCGTTGGGCGCGCGGGTGGCGGCGGGCGAGATATCGCCCGAGGCGGCGGCGGCGGAGATGTTGGCGCTGCTGGGGCGGGGGAGTGCGGGGTAAGGGGTCTGATCTCCTATGCTTTCGGTTTGACCCTGTGCCTTGAGCCTTGGGGAGGGCTGTCTGCTCTCCCCAAACCCCTCCCGCCCTTGGGGAGGGCTGTCTGCTCTCCCCAAACCCCTCCCGCCCTTGGGGAGGGCTGTCTGCCCTCCCCAAACCCCTCCCGAGAGTATTTTGGCCAAGATGACCGAGAGTATTTTGGCCAAGATGAAGGGGCACAGGAAAGAGCCTCTCGTTTTCGTGAGGAGCTATGCGCTGTGTGCATGGCGGCTTTGGCCATTCGGGCCTTGTTGCTGCGGTGCAGAAAGACCATCTTGCTGGCAACGGAAAGGGCGGATGGGCCGCCTGGACCGATCCGCAAGATGAGGAAATGAAAATGGCTTATGTGAACACCCACCGCGAAAGCAACGGTTCGGTCGCTGGCTGGTTCGGGGACGTTCTGGCCAAGTGGAACGAAGCCCGTGCGCGCCGTGCGATCTATGTGAATGCCCGTGCCGAGCTGCAATCCATGACCGACCGTGATCTGGCCGATATCGGCGTGTCGCGCGTGCAGATCGAAGATCTGGCGCATGAGGCGGCCTACGGCAAATAAGGTTTCTTTTCCGGCCTCTCTCCCTCCTCCCTGAGGCTGGAAGATCAGACGGCGCTGCGTCCTCCCCGCAGCGCCGTTTTCTTTTTGGGGTTGCGTTAGCGCTGACATAAAGCGTGAACGGCGGGGGCTTTCGGGGTGGCGTGGCGCGGCTTATGCAGGGCGGCGCGGCTGTGCGGGGGATGTGATGCAACGGGCAGAGATGCAGCGGGGACGCTGGGCGGTGGCGGCGATGTTTGCGGCCAATGGCTTTGTCATGGGGGCTTGGGCGCCGCAGATTCCGCTGCTGTTGCCGCGCCATGAGATTACGGAATTCACGCTGGGGCTGTTGATCCTTGGGCTGGGCGCGGGGGCGGTAACGGCGATGCTGTTTGCCGGGCGGTTGATCGCGCGGCATGGGTCGGTGCCGGTGCTGCGGTGGTTTGCGCTTTCGGCCTCGGCCGCTTTGCCGGTGGTGGTGTTTGCGCCGTCCTTGCCCGTGCTGGTGCCCGCGATGGCGCTTTTGGGCGCGCTCATTGGCTGTATGGATGTGGCGATGAATGCCAATGCGGTGGAGGTGGAGCGGCGGCTGGGGCGGGCGATCATGTCCTCCTCGCACGGGTTTTGGAGCCTTGGCGGGTTTTTCGGCGGGTCTTTGGGCGCGTGGATGATTGCGAAGGCCGGGGCCGAGGTGCAGGCCGGGGTGGTGGCGGTGGTGTCGGCGGCGATGGTGCTGGTGGCGATGCCGTTTTTGCGGGGAGAGGCGGCGGCGCCGGTGGTGGCGCCGGTGGCGGGAGAGCGAAAGGCGGGGCTGTTGCCGCGCGCGCCGGGGCTGTGGCTTTTGGGGGCGATGGCGCTCTTTTCCATGGTGCCAGAGGGGGCGGTGCTGGATTGGGCGGCGCTCTATTTGCAGCAGGATATGGGATCGGATGTGTTTCGATCTGGCCTTGCCTTTGCGTTTTTCTCGGGCGCGATGGCGGTGATGCGCTTTGCGGGGGATAGCGTGCGCAATCGGTTTGGGGCGGTGCGGACCTTGCGCGCCTCGGGCCTGATTGCGGCGGCGGGGATGCTGGGGGCGAGTGTGGCGCCGGGGGATCTGTGGGCGGTGGCCTGTTTCTTTGTCACCGGGCTTGGGGTCGCCAATATGGTGCCGATCTTGTTTTCGGCGGCGGGGAATTTCCCCGGCCTGCCTTCGGGCACAGCGATTTCGGCGGTGACGATGGTGGGCTATGCGGGGATTTTGGTGGCGCCTGCAACCATTGGGTTTGTGGCAGAGGCGATTGGCTTTCGCGTGACCTATGGGGCGTTGTCGGTGCTGCTGGTTGTGGTGGCGGTGCTGGCCACGCGGGCCGAGGGCGCGGATGAGGTGCGGCGGGTCTGATGGCTTGGCTGTGGCGGTGGCTGCGCTAGCTTTGGCGCATGACAGATGAGATTTCCGACGATGATCTGACGCGGCGCGATGGCTTGCCCAAGGGGTTGGTCACGCTGCTGGAGGCCTTTCCCCGTGCGGAATGGGGGGGCGATCCGCGGTTTGGGGGATTGGCGGCCTTTTGGCTGGATCGGCATTTGGCCTTTCGCGATCTGATGGCGCGGATGGCAGACGATGCCGAGGCGGTGGCCGAGGGGCGGATGGACCCGGAGGCGTGGCGCGGGCGGCTGGCGCGGATGGGGAACCATCTGGTGCAGGACCTGCTGGGGCATCACCAGATTGAGGATGACGCCTATTTTCCGCAAATGCAGCGGTTGGAGCCACGGCTTACGCGGGGGTTTGACCTGCTGGAGGCCGACCATCATGCGCTGGATGGTTTGCTGCGGGGTTTTGTGGCCGGGGCCAATGACGCGCTGACCGCCACGGCCGCGCGGGAGGGGGCTTTGCGCTTTCATGCGGGGCTTGCGCCCTTTGCCCGGAGCCTGACCCGGCATTTGGAGGATGAGGAGGATCTGATCATTCCCGTGATCTTGAAACACGGGATGGCGTGATCGGGGATTGCAAAGGCCGCTCGTTTTGCCCTAGATATGTTATGGTATAACATAACTTTCAGAGGCCCGAATGACCGACCCCATCCGCCCTGCCCCGGCAGGCCAAGACCCGCGCCTGCCTGTGACTGTGCTTTCTGGCTTTTTGGGCGCGGGCAAGACCACGCTTTTGAACCATGTGCTGAACAACCGTCAGGGGCGGCGGGTGGCGGTGATCGTCAATGATATGTCAGAGGTGAACATCGACGCCGATCTGATCCGGGGCGGCACCGACCTGCGGCGGGGCGAGGAAAAGCTGGTGGAGATGAGCAATGGCTGCATCTGCTGCACCCTGCGCGAGGATTTGCTGGCCGAGGTGCGCAGGCTGTGCGCGGAGGGGCGGTTCGATTACCTGCTGATTGAATCGACGGGGATTGCCGAGCCTTTGCCCGTGGCCGCGACCTTTGATTTTCGCGATGCGGAGGGGGAAAGCCTGTCGGATGTGGCGCGGCTGGATACGATGGTGACGGTGGTGGATGCCGTGAACCTGCTGCGCGATTTTTCCAGCCATGATTTTCTGGCTGACCGGGGCGAGGTGATGGGCGCGGAGGATGACCGCAGCCTTGTGGCGCTGTTGACCGACCAGATGGAATTTGCCGATGTGATCGTGCTGAACAAGGTCAGCGCGGCCACGGCGGAGCAGCGGGAGGCGGCGCGCAAGATCATTCGCGCGCTGAACCCCGGCGCGCGGGTGATCGAGACGGATTTTTCGCGCGTGGCGGCAGAGGAGATTTTTGACACCGGGCTGTTTGACTTTGACCGGGCGCATTTGCACCCGATGTGGGCGCAGGAGCTTTATGGTTTTGCCGATCATGTACCGGAAACCGAGGAATATGGCATTTCCTCTTTCGTCTATCGCGCGCGCAGGCCCTTTGATCCGGCGCGGATTCATGCGGTGCTGAATGGGGATTTGCCCGGCGTGATCCGCGCCAAGGGGCATTTCTGGCTGGCGACGCGGCCCGATTGGGTGGCGGAATTCAGCCTTGCGGGGGCTTTGTCCCAAATCTCTCCACTTGGGCGGTGGTGGGCGAGTGTGCCGGAGGCGCGCAGGCCCACGCACCCGGAGGCGCGGGCCGAGATGCTGCGCCATTGGGCCGAGCCTTGGGGCGACAGGCGGCAGGAGATTGTGTTCATCGGCGCGGGGATGGACCGGGCGGCGATCGAGGCGGCACTGGATGCCGCGCTGGTGGCAGAGGAAGGGTTTGCGCCTGCGCTGTGGCAGGGGATGACAGACCCCTTCCCCCGTTGGGGCAAGGCCGCGGCATGAGGGGGCGCAATCTGGTGACGCGCCTGCCCCGGCGGAGGCGGGCGGACGGGGGGATGGAGGCTTTTGACCGGCTGCCGCCTGTGTTGCGCGGCTGGATCGCGGGGGCAGCCCTGCCGTGGAGTGCGCAGAGTGTGGCGCGGATTTGGACCCGCGCGCTGCGCGAGACACGGTCAGAGGCGGCGGCTTTGGCGCGATTAGAGGCGGTGCAGGCGGCGACGCTGCGGCGGGATCGGGCGGGGGGTGCGCCCCCGCCCTAAGCCTGTCTGCCGGTTACTTGCCAAGGCACCAGCGCATGATGGCCTTTTGCGCGTGGAGGCGGTTTTCGGCCTCGTCAAAGATCACGGAATGGGGGCCATCCATGACGGCGCTGGTCGCCTCGTCATTCCGATGCGCGGGCAGGCAATGCATGAAAAGCGCATCAGACTTGGCCTTGGCCATCAGCTCTTCGTTGACCTGATAGGGGCGAAGCTGGTTGTGGCGGCGTTCTTTCGCGCTTTCGGGATCATGCATGCTGACCCAAGTATCGGTGACCACCAGATCGGCGCCTAGGACCGCGCGGGCGGGGTCACGGTCGATGGTGATGGGGCGGCCTTGGGCGGCGGCGAGGTCGAGCCAGGCGCGTTCGGGATCGAGCGTTTCGGGGCCGGTGAAGGTGAGGTCGAAGCCGAATTGGCCTGCGGCATGGGCGAAGCTGGCAAAGACATTGTTGCCATCGCCGCACCAGACGACCTTTTTGCCCGCGATCGGGCCGCGGTGTTCTTCATAGGTCATCACATCGGCCATGATCTGGCAGGGATGGGTG
>JALOTC010000034.1 GCA_025458085.1 Cypionkella sp.
TCGACCAACAACGGCGCAATTCTTGGTGCAGCCGCTGGCGTTCTGGTGCTTGGCGCACTGCTCGGTGGTTCGTCCAGCACCACGACCACGACGGAAGCCGTTGCTAACTAACGATCTGTTGATCGAACGGATGACCGCAAAAGGAGGGCTTCGCCCTCCTTTTCTTTTGCCTTGAACTTCCACGAAAACGCGCATAAAAGGCAGGACAAGCGGTTCCGGCTTCCAAACCCGGAACGATCGAAAACCATGAACGGGCCGCTGGCCCGTTTTTTCATTCTCAAAGGGTCACATGACCGACCTTATAAAACGCGTGTGCTTCAAATAATGGCAGACCGTCCCGAAGGCGGGATCGAGGTGGAAGATTGCGCCCGTATCTCTACCGCAGTTTCTGCTGTGCTGGATGTGGAGGACCCGCTGGAGGACCAATATATCCTTGAAGTCTCCTCGCCTGGGATCGACCGGCCGCTGACCCGGCTGAAGGATTTCGAGATGTGGAAGGGCTGGGAAGCGCGGGTCGAGACGACGGAACTGATCGACGGGCGCAGGCGCTTCAAGGGCGTTCTGGCTGGCGTCGAAGGCGACGAGATCCTGATCGAGATCGAGGAGGCGGGCGAAACTCTGACCATCGGCCTGCAATTCGATTGGCTTTCCGATGCGAAGTTGATCCTGACCGATGATCTGATCGCCGAGATGCTGCGCCAGAAAAAGGCCAGTGGCAATTTCGACGAAAGCCAGTTTGACGAGATCGAAGAAGCTGACGGCACGGATGAAAACCCTGCCGACGACACGAAACATTAAGACCGGGAGTGACCGATGGCGATTACCTCTGCCAACCAGCTTGAGCTTCTCCAAACGGCGGAGGCCGTGGCGCGCGAGAAGATGATCGACCCGGATCTGGTGATCCAGGCGATGGAAGAGACGCTCGCTCGTGCGGCCAAGTCGCGCTACGGGAGCGAGCTTGATATCCGGGTGAAGATCGATCGCAAGACGGGGCGTGCCACCTTTGCCCGCGTCCGCACCGTCGTGGCGGATGAAGAGTTGGAAAACCACCACGCCCAGATGACGGTCAAGCAAGCCAAGAACTATCTGGCTGACCCGAAGATTGGCGATGAGATCATCGATGAAGTCCCGCCGGTTGATCTCGGGCGGATTGCGGCGCAGTCGGGTAAGCAGGTCCTCTTGCAGCGCGTGCGCGAGGCAGAGCGGGATCGTCAGTTCGACGAATTCAAGGATCGCAAAGGCACGATCATCAACGGCGTGGTCAAGCGCGAGGAATATGGCAACGTCATCGTCGATATCGGACGGGGCGAAGGCATCCTGCGCCGGAATGAAAAGATTGGGCGCGAGGCCTATCGCATTGGCGATCGGATCCGCGCCTATATCAAGGATGTGCGTCGCGAAACCCGCGGCCCGCAGGTCTTCCTTTCCCGCACCGATCCGCAGTTCATGGCGGAACTGTTCAAGATGGAAGTGCCCGAAATCTATGATGGCATCATCGAGATCAAGGCCGTCGCCCGCGATCCGGGATCGCGCGCCAAGATCGCTGTCATTTCTTATGATAATTCCATCGATCCGGTCGGCGCTTGTGTCGGTATGCGCGGCAGCCGTGTGCAGGCGGTGGTGAATGAACTTCAGGGCGAAAAGATCGACATCATCCCGTGGAACGAGGATATTGCCACCTTCCTTGTGAACGCGCTTCAACCGGCCGAAGTGTCGAAGGTCGTCTTTGACGAAGAGGCCGGGAAGATCGAGGTCGTGGTTCCGGATGAACAGCTTTCGTTGGCGATCGGCCGGCGCGGGCAGAATGTCCGTTTGGCCTCGCAACTGACCGGGCTGGACATCGACATCCTGACGGAGGCAGAAGAAAGCCAGCGTCGTCAGGCCGAATTTGCCGAACGCACCAAGCTGTTCATGGACACGCTCGATGTGGACGAGATGATGGCCCAGCTTCTGGTGGCCGAAGGTTTCACCAATCTGGAAGAAGTGGCCTATGTCGATGTTGACGAACTTCTGTCGATCGACGGATTTGACGAGGCGACGGCCGAGGAGCTTCAGGCGCGTGCCCGTGATTTCCTTGAAGAACAGGCCCGCAAAGCGCTTGAAAACGCCCGCAAGCTCGGCGTCGATGACAGCCTGATCAACTTCGAAGGTCTGACTCCCCAGATGCTGGAAGCTTTGGCAAAGGATGGCGTGAAAACGCTGGAAGACTTCGCCACCTGTGCAGACTGGGAACTGGCGGGCGGTTGGACGACCGAAAATGGCCAGCGCAAGAAGGATGATGGCATTCTTGAGCCGTTCGACATGAGCCTTGAGGAAGCGCAACACCTGATCATGACGGCGCGCGTGCTTTTGGGTTGGGTCGACCCGACCGAAGCGGAAGCTGAGGAAGCGGATGTGTCCGAAGACGATGAGGAGGCAGAGGCCTGATCGGGCCTCTGGCAGGGGTTCGCCATGACGCGCGGCGGCCGTGACAAGATGCGGGATGAACCAGAGCGCAAGTGCATTGCCTCTGGCGAAAGCCAGCCTAAGGCTGGGCTGATCCGGTTTGTCATCGGTCCAGAGGCGCAGGTGGTTCCCGATGTGCAAGGAAAGCTGCCCGGTCGCGGGATCTATGTCTCTGCTGACCGGGCCGCACTTGACCGGACGATCCGGAAGAACCTGTTCAGTCGGGCCGCACGCCAGCCCGTGACCGTTCCAGAAGAACTGGTCACCCAGCTGGAAGCGCTTTTGCTGCAACGCGTGGTGGGGCTTTTGTCTCTTGCGCGCAAAGCAGGCGCTGCCGTGGCCGGATATGAAAAGGTAAAGGAATGGCTGAAAACTGGAAAGGCCGCCGCGCTGATCCAGGCCAATGACGGGTCGGAACGGGGGCGCGACAAACTTCGCCCTCCCGCTGGCCCTGAAACCCTGATTTCCTGTCTTAGCGCGGGGGAATTGGGTTTGGCTTTCGGCCGCGAACGTGCGATACACGCCGCGCTTGCGGCTGGTGGACTCGAACGCAGTGTTGTAGAGGAAGCGGCAAGGCTGGCTGGGCTGCGTGAGGCGGCGGGTCGGCAGGTCGGCGAGGAACTCGCCGGGAAGGATACGAAGGACGCATGAGCGATACAGACGGCAAGAAACCCCTCGGGCTGGGTGGCGCACCGCGTTCCGGTCAGGTGAAGCAGAGCTTCAGCCATGGCCGCACGAAAAGCGTGGTGGTCGAAACCAAGCGCAAGCGCGTTGTGGTTCCCACAAAACCGGGAACGGCCGGGCCTGCGGGTGCCGGTGGCACCTCGCAATCCTTGGGGGATCCGGCAAAGCGGCCGGCCGGGATTTCCGATGCCGAAATGGAACGGCGTCTTGCTGCCCTGCGGGCAGCCAAGGCACGTGAGTCGGAAGAGGCTGAGCGTCGCGCTGCCGAAGAGCGTGCGCGTGAAGAAGAGCGTCAGCGCCGCCGCGAAGAAATTGAAGCGAAAGAGCGTGAAGAGCGCGCGCGCGAACTTGCCCTGCGTCAGAAGCAGGAAGAGGAAGAGCGTGCCGCCCGCGAAGCTGCCGAGGCAAAACTTGCCGCTGCCGCCGCTCGGAAGGCTGATGTTCTTGGCACCCGGTCGCGGTCTTCCGTGCAGGCAGAGGAAAAGGCCGCAAATCCTGCCGAGTCCGATGAGGCGCCTGCGCCTGTTCGCGCTGCGCGACCTGCTCCGTCAGGGGAAGAGCGTAGCCCTGCCAGTGCAAAGCCCGGTCTGCCGACACCGCGCAAGACCGACCGCGAGCGCGAAGAGCGTGAGCGTAGCGCCAAGGCCAAAGCTGATGATGGCCGTCGTGCAGGCAAATTGACCCTTTCCGCTGCGCTGGATGGCGAAGGCGGACGGACCCGTAGTCTTGCCGCCATGAAGCGCAAGCAGGAAAAGGCCCGCCAGAAGGCGATGGGCTTTGGCCAGAAGGCCGAAAAGCAGGTGCGCGATGTGCAGCTGCCTGAAACCATCGTCGTCAGCGAATTGGCCAACCGGATGGCAGAGCGCGCCGCCGACGTGGTCAAGACGCTGATGAAAATGGGCATGATGGTCACAATGAACCAGACCATCGATGCCGACACCGCCGAACTGGTGATCGAAGAATTCGGCCACAAAGCAGTGCGCGTTTCCGATGCCGATGTTGAGCAGGCGATTGAAACCGTGCTCGACAAGGACGAGGACCTGCGCCCGCGCCCGCCGATCGTCACAATCATGGGTCACGTTGACCACGGCAAGACGTCGCTGCTGGATGCAATCCGAAAGGCGAATGTTGTCTCTGGCGAAGCAGGCGGGATCACCCAGCACATCGGTGCATATCAGGTGAAAACCCCAAATGGGGCTCTGGTGTCTTTCCTTGATACGCCCGGTCACGCTGCCTTTACGTCTATGCGGGCTCGTGGCGCGCAAGTGACCGATATCGTTGTGCTGGTTGTTGCGGCGGATGACGCTGTGATGCCGCAGACGGTTGAGGCGATCAATCACGCCAAGGCGGCCAAAGTACCGATGATCGTGGCGATCAACAAGTGCGACAAGCCGGATGCGAACCCGCAAAAGGTACGCACCGATCTGCTCCAGCATGAAGTGGTGGTCGAGGCGATGTCCGGCGAAGTGCAGGATGTCGAAGTGTCGGCCAAAACCGGCAAGGGTCTTGATAACCTGCTCGAAGCCATCGCGCTTCAGGCCGAAATCCTTGAGCTGAAGGCCAACCCGAATCGGGCGGCCTCGGGTGCCGTGATCGAAGCGAAGCTGGATGTTGGCCGTGGCCCTGTGGCGACTGTTCTGGTGCAGAACGGGACTCTGAAGCGCGGCGACATCTTTGTTGTCGGCGAAAAGTGGGGCAAGGTTCGCGCGCTGATCAACGACAAGGGCGATACGGTCGCTGAAGCTGGACCTTCGGTTCCGGTAGAGGTGCTTGGTTTGAACGGCACGCCCGAAGCGGGCGACGTGCTGAACGTGGTGGAAACAGAAGCGCAGGCACGCGAAATCGCTGCCTACCGCGAACAAGCAGCCAAGGACAAACGCGCTGCCGCAGGGGCAGCGACGACGCTTGAACAGCTTATGGCCAAGGCCAAGGCGGATGCCGATGTTTCGGAACTCCCGGTGCTGGTGAAGGCCGACGTCCAAGGGTCTGCAGAAGCCATCGTTCAGGCGCTTGAGAAGGTTGGCAACAACGAGGTGCGGGTGCGTATCCTGCACTACGGAGTGGGCGCAATCACCGATTCCGACGTGGGTCTGGCAGAAGCCAGTGGCGCGCCGATCATTGGTTTCAACGTGCGCGCCAATGCTACGGCCCGCCAGGCGGCCCAGCAAAAGGGCGTTGAGATCCGCTATTATTCGATCATTTACGATTTGATCGACGATATCAAGAAAGCGGCCTCCGGTCTGCTCAAGGCCGAAGTGCGCGAAAACTTCATCGGCTATGCGAAGATTCTTGAAGTCTTCCGCATCACCGGCGTGGGCAACGTCGCGGGCTGCCTTGTTACGGAAGGCGTGGCGCGCCGCTCGGCGGGCGTGCGGCTTTTGCGCGACAACGTGGTTATCCACGAAGGCACGCTCAAGACGCTCAAGCGCTTCAAGGATGAGGTCAAGGAAGTCCAGTCCGGTCAGGAATGTGGTATGGCCTTTGAGCGCTACGAAGATGTGCGCGCGGGCGATGTGATTGAAATCTTTGAACGCGAAGAAGTTCAGCGTTCGCTCAGCTAGGTCCGCGTTTATCAGGAAAATGAACAGGCCGGGTTATGAAAGCCCGGCCTTTCATTATTCAAAAAGGCTGGGGCGCATCAGGTGCTTACAGGCCGGCCGACAAACAGCTTTTCATCCACGCGCACGACGACCTTGCCGTCATTCGTATTGCGAACATGGATACCCTGCACGAAAACACAACTTCCGATCATGATGGTGCGCAGCATCAGCCTATCCCCCCGGTCAGCCTGAGATTGTAGGTAAACACAGGACCAGTGGTTGCCCAAGTAGATTCTTTCAGAAATTAAAGCCAATCACGAAGGATCGGGATCAGCGGCAAATCTGCGGGGGGCATCGGGTAGTCTCGTAGTTTCTCTGGTCGCACCCAAGCAAGGGCCTGCCCTTCGCGCCCTTGCACCGTGCCGCCCCACCTGCGGCAAATGAAAAGCGGCATCAAAAGGTGAAACGATTCATAAGTATGACTGGCAAAAGTCAAAGGAGCGAGGCAACTGGCCCAGGTCTCTATTCCCAGCTCCTCGTGCAATTCGCGGATTAATGCAGCCTCGGGTGTTTCGCCTTGCTCTACCTTGCCCCCTGGAAATTCCCACATCCCGGCAAGTGATTTGCCTTCAGGCCGCTGCGCCAAAAGCACACGGCCATCCAGGTCAACCAGTGCCACAGCCGAAACGAGTACTGTCTTCAAGACCGATAATCCGCGTTGATTTCGATATAGCGATTCGTCAGATCGCAGGTCCAAACCGTGCGCTTGCCTGAGCCAAGCCCCAGATCCACGCGGATCAGGATTTCATTACGCTTGAACTGCGCGGCCCCGTCTTCCTCGCGGTACTTCGGGTTTCGCCAGCCATCCCTGGCAACAAGGATATCGCCAAAATGGATCTTCAACCGGTCACGGTCCGCTTCCGCGCCTGATTTACCGATGGCTGCTACGATCCGGCCCCAGTTCGGATCCTCGCCTGCAACGGCGGTTTTCACCAGTGGTGAATTGGCGATCGCAAAAGCAGCTTTTGCAGCATCTGCATCGGTTGCACCACCGGTCACACGGATTTCAACCAGTTTCGTTGCGCCTTCGCCATCGCGGATCACTTGCAGCGCCAAATCCCGCATCACGCCCCGAAGTGCCGCCTCAAAAGCCTTGGCGACCATTCCTTTGACCTCCGCTGCTGCACTTTGCCCGGTCGCGGCCAGAAGCAACGTGTCGGAAGTAGAAGTGTCGCTGTCCACAGTGATGGAGTTGAACGTATCATCCACATTGCGCGCCAGCATGCGTTGCAGCATCGCAGCACTGATTTTCGCATCCGTGAAGATATAGACCAGCATCGTGGCCATATCCGGGGCGATCATGCCCGATCCTTTGGCGATGCCGGCGATATGGATCATGCCGCCTTCGCCCTGGACTGTGGCAGCGGCCCCTTTGGGAAAGGTATCGGTCGTCATCATTGCATGGGCTGCCATTTCGATGGCATCGTCCCGCAGGTCGGTCACAAGCCGCGGTATCACGGCAGTAATCCGGTCATGCGGCAAGGGTTCCCCAATCACCCCGGTAGAGGAAGAAAAGACCCTGCTTGCCGGTAGGCCAAGCGCCTGTGCCACGCTGCCTGTCACCGCCGCAACGGCCTCGTCCCCCACCCTGCCAGTAAAGGCATTGGAATTGCCCGAATTCACGATGATCGCAGCACCCGCGCCTGCCGGAACCTTCATCGCAAGCTTGGCCTGACAATCACGGACACAGCCCGACCGGGTTGTAGACTTGGTGAACACACCCGCCATCGCCGTGCCGGGGGCAAGTTGGATCAGCATCACGTCCTTGCGGTTGCGATACTTGATGCCTGCCTCCGCCGCCGCGAAAGAGACGCCGGGAATGACCGGAAGCTTGGGGAAACCGCCCGCCGGAGCCAATGGAGAGACGGCCTTGCCCGGTTTCACCACTGCAGCAACCTTGGAGGCGGCTTCGCTGATCTCTTCTGTAACCTCTTCCACAACATCGCCCACCGCCTGAGCGAGCTTTGCTTTCAGCTTGCGGACTTTCTTCTTCAGGTCCTTCGCTTCGGCCTTCCAGTCACTCTTGCCCATGGTGTCTTCCCCCGGCGTTATGTCTGTCGATCACTGGCCCAGCAAGCTAGCATCGCGGATCAGCGCCGGGTCAAGCCCTTCGCCAGGGCGGGTGACCGTGGCGGCATCCGTCACTTCCTTCACCTTGGCCTCAATGGCTGCGCGCTCCACTTCTGCGGCAAGCTCTTCCCGCACCTCATCCAGCGTCGGCGCCTCGGCCACGCGGCTTTCCTTGACGAGGATCAGGTGCCAACCAAACTGCGATTGCACCGGACCTGAGACCTTGCCCGCCTCTGCCGCAATGACTGCTTCTTCAAAGGGTTGGACCATCATACCCTTGCCGAACCACCCCAGATCGCCGCCATTGGCACCCGAACCGACATCGGTGGAATTGGCCTTGGCGAGCTCGGCGAAATCAGCACCGCCTTCGATCTGGGCCTTGAGTTCATTCGCCTTCTCCTCGGTTTCCACGAGGATATGGGCGGCATTGTATTCCATTTGCGGTTCCGCATCCATGAACCGCGCATCATAGGCCGCCTGAAGCGCCTCTTCCGTCACCGCAGTTGCGACGACGCCCTGCAAGGCAACGCCTGAAAGATAGCCGCGCCGGTCATTTTCCAGTGCCAGCCGATCACGCAGTGCCGGTTCACCGACCGATTGCTCCAAAGCGGTCTGCTGGATCAACTGGTCCAAAAGGCCCTTGTACAAAACATCATCCGGCAAGGACTGGTATTGCGGCGGAAGCTGCTCGCGCAGCGCAATGACATGGCCAAGCGTGATCTCGGTCCCGTTCACCGTGGCCACGACCGTCCCGGCATCCTGCGCTTGTGCCGGCAGGGTAAGCGCCGCCGAAAGCGCCAGAATGGCCGCAAGGCCTGTATGTTTCGTCATTTTCACACCCTCCTGATGGGGTTGCGACCCCGCCTGTCGTTGACTATGCCGGGCCGGTCCCTTAAATCGCGGGGGTCGCGTGCGACGGGGCCGGCCGGCCTTCTTGCGCTTTCTATGGAAGGCGCCCGGGGCGGGCAAGGGGCCGCCACACACGATCCTGTAAAGCACACCCATCGGAGAACACATGCTGGGTCTTGGTTCGCTTGCGCGGAAGGTCTTCGGAACGCCGAATGACCGCAAGGTAAAGTCGGTTCGGTCGCTGGTCGCCAAGATCAACGCGCTGGAGCCTGAATTCGCCGCTCTGAGCGACGATGGATTGAAGGAAAAGACGGCGGCGCTTCAGGCGCGGGCGCAGGGCGGAGAAAGCCTTGACGCGCTTCTGCCCGAAGCTTTCGCCAACTGCCGCGAAGGGGCCCGGCGGGCCCTTGGCCTGCGCGCCTTTGATGTGCAGTTGATGGGCGGCATCTTCCTGCATCAGGGCAATATCGCCGAAATGAAAACGGGCGAGGGTAAGACGCTCATGGCGACCTTCCCCGCCTATCTGAATGCCTTGGCGGGCAAGGGCGTACATATCGTTACGGTGAACGATTATCTTGCCAAGCGCGATGCCGAATGGATGGGCAAAGTTTATGGCGCTTTGGGGCTGACCACCGGGGTTGTTTATCCCTATCAGCCCGATGCCGAAAAGCGCGCAGCCTATCGCTGTGACATCACCTATGCCACGAACAATGAACTCGGCTTCGATTACTTGCGCGACAATATGAAATCCTCGATCGAGGAGATGGCCCAGCGCGGCCATTTCTTTGCCATTGTGGACGAAGTCGACTCGATCCTGATCGATGAGGCGCGCACGCCGCTGATCATCTCTGGCCCGTCGCAGGATCGTTCGGAACTTTACATCACGGTGGATAAGCTGATCCCTCTGGTGACAGAGGCGCATTACAAGCTTGATGAAAAGACCCGCAACGTCACCTACACCGACGAAGGCAACGAATTCATCGAAGGGAAGTTGCGCGAACTTGGCCTCCTGCCCGAGGGACAGAACCTTTACGATCCCGAAAGCACAACGCTGGTGCACCATGTGACGCAGGCCCTGCGCGCGCACAAACTCTTTAACCGCGATCAGCAATATATCGTTCGCGATGGCGAAGTGATGCTGATCGACGAATTCACGGGCCGCATGATGCGGGGCCGCCGTCTGTCTGATGGCCTGCATCAGGCGATCGAAGCAAAAGAAGGCGTGCAGATTCAGCCCGAAAACGTGACGCTCGCCAGCGTGACCTTCCAGAATTACTTCCGCCTTTATGAAAAGCTTGGTGGGATGACCGGCACGGCCTCGACCGAGGCGGAAGAATTCATGGAAATCTATCGCCTTGGCGTGGTGGAGGTGCCGACCAACCGCCCGGTCGCACGCAAGGACGAACACGACCAAGTCTATCGCACGGCGCGCGAAAAATATGATGGGATCGTCGCGACGATCAAAGAGGCCCATGAAAAGGGCCAACCGATCCTTGTTGGGACGACCAGCATCGAAAAATCCGAATTCCTTTCGGGCTTGCTGAAGCAGGCGGGTATTCCCCACAATGTTCTGAACGCCCGCCATCATGAACAAGAAGCCAAGATCGTGGCCGATGCGGGCCGCCTTGGAGCGGTGACGATTGCCACGAACATGGCCGGTCGCGGCACCGACATCCAGCTTGGCGGTAATGTCGAAATGAAGGTGATGGAGGCCATCGCCGCCGACCCGCATCTGCATCCCGACGAAGTTCGGGCCAAGATCGAAGCGGAACATGCCGAAGAAAAGGCCAAGGTGATTGCCGCAGGCGGCCTGTTCGTCCTTGCCACAGAACGCCATGAATCCCGCCGGATCGACAACCAGCTTCGCGGCCGTTCAGGCCGTCAGGGCGATCCGGGGCGGTCTGCCTTCTTCCTCTCGCTTGAGGACGATCTCATGCGGATCTTCGGCTCTGACAAGCTCGATTCCGTACTGTCAAAGCTTGGCATGAAGGAAGGCGAAGCGATTGTTCACCCTTGGGTCAACAAATCGCTGGAACGCGCGCAGGCCAAGGTTGAAGGTCGCAACTTCGACATCCGCAAGCAGTTGCTGAAGTTCGACGATGTGATGAATGACCAGCGCAAGGCAATCTTCAGCCAGCGGCTCGAAATCATGCAGGCCGAAGATGTGGCCGAAATCGCCGAAGACATGCGCAATCAGGTGATTGATGATCTGGTCGATGATTTCATGCCGCCCAAATCCTATCCCGATGCTTGGGAGAATGAGGGTCTGGCACAGGCCGTGCGCGAAAAGCTGAACCTTGATTTGCCGATTGCCGATTGGGCTGCCGAAGAAGGCGTCGATCAAGATGTGATCAAGCAGCGCATCGAAGAAGCCACCACCAAGCAGATGGCCGAAAAGACCGAAGCCTTCGGGCGCGATACGATGCGCAATATCGAAAAGCAGGTTTTGCTCCAGGCGATCGACGCCAAATGGCGCGAGCATCTTCTCAGGCTAGAGCATCTGCGGTCGGTTGTGGGCTTCCGCGGATATGCCCAGCGCGATCCGCTGAACGAATACAAGACCGAGTCGTTCCAGCTTTTCGAATCCATGCTGAACTCGCTGCGTCAGGATGTGTCGCAAAAACTTGCGATGATCCGCCCCATGACCGCTGAAGAACAACAGGCCATGATGGCGCAGATCGTGGCACAGCAGGAACAGGCCCGCGCTGCGGCGGCGGCCGCCGCCGCACCTATCGCGGTTCAGGCTTCTTCCGGCGCCTTACCGGGCTTCAACCCCGAAGACCAAAGCACGTGGGGCAATCCCGGCCGCAACGACCCCTGTCCTTGTGGCTCAGGCGAAAAGTTCAAGCATTGTCACGGTCGTCTGGCCTAAGCTTTAGGGGCAGAGCGCGGCTCTGCCCCATTTCTGCCCTGATCCCCTGAATCATTCCGCGGTCTTGCCGCGCCTTTGCCTGTTTTGATCTGCACTCCTTAGGCTGTCGTAGCCGCGGAGATGTGCCATGAACATGCAACGCAAACTCGCCATGGTTGTTGCTACAGGTGCCTTGGCACTTGGGGCGGGGCATGTGGTACAAACCCGCGCTGATAGCCGCATGGTTGCTGCGCAAAGCGCGCCTATCCTCGTCTCCTCGGTCACACCGCTTGCCGCGACGGATCCTGTCGTCCAAACGCCGGAGGTTTCTGGACCTCAGATTGTGGCGCAGCCCTCCGCTGCGTCTGTGCTGAAAGATTCATCTGTGCCGGAGGTGATCGTGCCGGTAAAAGTGGCCACACCTGCCCTCCCTGTCGATTGCCCTCTCCAGCTTGATGCGATTCCGCAATCCGGCGGGCTGATCGGCCTAACGATGCTTGCCCCCTGCCATATCGGGGAACGGGTGGTTCTGCGCCACGCAGGTCTTGCTGTAACCGCACGCATATCGGAAAGCGGCACGCTCTTTGCCTCACTCCCAGCCATGTCGGCAGCGGCACTGGTTGAGGTGCGTTTTGCTTCGGGTGAACAGGCAGCGGTGACGGTCAGCGTACCAGAGGCAGAGCAACTGCGCCGCTTTGCGGTTCAATGGCAGGATGCCGATGCCTTTCAACTTCATGCCTTTGAAGGTGGAGCGAGCTATGGTGCTCCCGGGCATTACTCTGCAGCATTCACTGGCACGATAGGGCAAGGCGCATCAGTCATGCTGCTGGGTGATAGCAGCACTGATTTGCCCCTTCTGGCCGAAGTCTTCACTTTCGCACCCGGTCGCGATGCCGAGATTGTACTTGAGGCAGCGGTGACAGAGGCCACCTGTGGGCGCGAGCTTTTCGCTGAAACGCTGATGGCGGAAGGCGGTCGTGTCGATGTTGCAGACCTGACCCTTGCAATGCCGGGATGTGAAGCTGTGAGTGACATTATCGTCTTGAAAAACCTTGCCCAGGACATGAAACTCGCCGCAGCGCAATAAAGGGTTCGGTGTGGTGTGATCGGGGGCATCTTTCGGCGTTTGGCGCTCTGCCTTGCGCTTCTTGCCCCGCAGATCGCCGGGGCGCAGGATGTGACTTTGGCCGCGCGAGAGGGCGGCCTTTCCCTTTCGGGGAGCCTTCAAGGCTTTGATGGTGAGTTTTACCGTATCGAGACCAGCTTTGGTCTCCTGACGGTCGATGCTGCTGGCGTCATCTGTGAAGGCCCCGGCTGCCCGGATCTGACAGCGCCCCGCATTGCTTTGCGCATCGTGGGCCTGCCGGGGGTGGGAGAGACGATCCTTCCCTCTCTCTTTCAGGCTTTTGCTTCCGCGCGTGGTTTGCGGTTTGAACCGGTGGAAGGGGCGAGCTTTGCCGCCCGCCTGACAGACCCCACGACAGACAAACCCTTGGCTGATATTTCTTTTTTGCCCGAGACCCTGGAGGCAATGCGGCAGTCGCTACTTTCAGGGCGGGCAGAGCTAGGATTAGCTGCGGCGACGGAGCCGGAATTTGGATCCCGCATCCTCGCACTGGATGCTATGGTGCCCATCGTCTCCCCTGAAAATCCGATGCCCCGTCTATCGACCCGCGACCTTGCCAGCATTCTTTCGGGTGATACTGCAAATTGGGCCGAAATCGGCGGTCCGGATATGCCAATCGTCCTTCATGGATTAGGCGCGGAAGACCCTTTGCAGGCTGCCCTCTCTGCCCGTCTGGGCCGGGCCATCGCCCCATCGATTGCGCACCCTGATCTCGCTACCCTAGAGACGGCGGTGCAAGCGGATCCTTGGGCCATTGCTGTCAGCCTCAGGGCGGCCTCTGCGGGTGCGCGGCCTCTGCCTCTGACAGATAGCTGTGGCTTCCCGCTGTTACCCAGCTCTCTTGCCGTGAAGGCCGAGGATTACCCGCTTGCTCTGCCGCTGTTCCTCGTGACCCCGAAGCGCCGTCTGCCCCTTCTTGTGCGCGAGTTTCTGGATTTCCTTGCTACACCGCAAGCACAGGCGGCGATTGCAGTAACAGGTTTTGTCGATCGCCAACCGGAACGCCAACCAATGACTGCCGATGGCCTGCGTCTGATCAATGCTATCAAAGGCGCGGGGGAAGAGACAACACTGGCTGATCTTCAGCGATTGACCGAAGTGATGGATGGCGCGGAACGGCTTTCCCTCACTTTCCGCTTTCAGGATGGGTCGAGCACATTGGATGCGCATTCGCGCGATAACCTGAACGATCTCGCGCGCCTGATCGAGACGGATGTGTTCCGCAACACCCAATTGATTTTGGCCGGATTTTCGGATGGCTCAGGTGCAGCCGCGACTAACCTTGCGCTCAGCCAAGAGCGTGCACAGGGTGTTCTGGCACAACTCCGGGTTCTGCTTCCCGGTTTGGCAGAGGGGGCGTTGCCCCAAGTTCTGGCCTTTGGCGAGGCGCTGCCCATGGCCTGTGATGAAACTGCGGCAGGGCGGCGATTGAATCGCAGAGTGGAGGTGTGGTTGAAGCCCAGTTTCACAGGTAACCCGACGACCGAAAACTGACCTCCCGGCTTTTGCCGATCACCAGATGGTCATGCAACGTCAGGCCCAGCACATGGCAGGCATCGTTGATCTGGTTCGTCATGGTGATATCGGCTTGGCTTGGCGTCGGGTCGCCGGAAGGGTGATTGTGAACAAGAATGAGCGCCGAAGCGTTCAGTTCCAACGCCCGTTTGACCACCTCACGCGGATAGACGGGCACATGATCCACGGTGCCGCGCGCCTGTTCTTCATCGGCGATCAGGGTGTTCTTCCGATCAAGGAATAGAATGCGGAACTGTTCCGTTTCGCGATGCGCCATGGCGGTATGGCAATAATCCAGCAGCGCGTCCCAAGAAGAAAGCACCGGCCTGTTCATCACGCGGGCGCGCATCATGCGCTGCGCGATGGCTTCGGCCAATTTCAACTGCGCCACAACGGCCTCTCCCACACCCCTTACCTCTTCCAGCCGGGGGCGCGGGGCAGTGATTACGCGGTTTAGATCGCCGAACCTGTCCAGAAGTGCGCGGGCCAAGGGTTTCATATCCTGTCGGGGGACCGCGCCAAAGAGCAGCAGTTCCAACAGTTCATAATCTGGCATCGCCCCCGCGCCGCCCGAAAGAAAGCGTTCGCGCAGGCGGCGACGGTGGTCCGCGATATAGGATGGGAGCCGATCCCCAGAGAGTGGAATGGGCAAAGCCTCTTCCGCATCTTCTTGTTGCGGAAAAAGGGGAAGAGATTGATCGTGAAAGCCATGCCGAGCCATGATGCAAGGCTGCATGGCGAGGGTAAAGATTAGCTTAACGCTCGTGGTCTGTACCGCCCGAAGGTTTTGCCCCCGGGCAGCAGGATCAGCCCTTCATCCCGTCCCAGAAACCTTTGACCTTGGAAAAGAAACTCTGCCCCTCGGGATTGTTCTCTTCGGACAGTTTCTCGAATTCGCGCAAAAGCTCCTTTTGCCGCGCGGTCAGGTTGACCGGGGTCTCCACGGCCATCTCGATCACCATATCGCCAGATCCGCCTCCGCGCAGAGCAGGCATGCCTTTGCCGCGCAGACGCATCTGCTTGCCCGATTGCGCCCCAGTCGGCACTTTCACACGGCTGCGGCCGCCATCGATCGTTGGCACTTCCACCTCGCCACCAAGGGCGGCGGTTGTCATGCTGACCGGGACGCGGCAGTAAAGATGCACGCCCTCGCGCTGAAAGATCGCGTGGTCCTTCACCTCGATAAAGATGTAAAGGTCACCATGTAAAGGTCACCCGAAGGCCCGCCGCGCAGGCCTGCCTCTCCCTCTCCGGCAAGGCGGATGCGGGTGCCGGTTTCGACCCCCGCGGGGATGTTCACCGAAAGCGCGCGTTCCTTTTCCGTTCGGCCTTGGCCACCGCAGGTCCGGCAAGGGTTCTTCACGATCTGGCCCATGCCGGAACAGGTGGGGCAGGTGCGCTCAACGGTGAAAAAGCCCTGCTGTGCCCGAACCTTGCCCATGCCGGAACAAGTGGGGCAGGTGACAGGCTCGGCCCCGCCTTCG
>JALOTC010000166.1 GCA_025458085.1 Cypionkella sp.
GCCACGCGATCCTCGGACACGGCGGTATCGAGGTAATCCCAGATCGTTTTCGTAAATTCGTTCTGGTTGCGGTCACGCTCCACGATCTTTGGGTCGAAATTGGCCGTGGCAAAGGCGCGGTCAAGCACATCGGCGCTGATCCCTTCGGCCATCGCGCGGGGGCGGAAATCGGCCAGCCACTGGGCAAAGCCTGCCTCAGAGCCAATCGTCTGGGGGGCTGGCAGGGTCACTTCGGCCTCCGTCTCGGTCGTGTTGGGGGATTGGGCAAGGCCCGGCGCAGCCCAAAGGCCGAGCGCAAGGCACAAAGCAGAACGGATCACGGGCACCCTCATCGGGCCAGACTACCGAGGCCGCCCAAGGCCGCAAGCCCCCTACTTGCGCTTGCGCAGGACCTTGCGCTTCACCTTTGCGTCACGCGCGGCCTGTTGGCCCGGTTTGCGCGGCTGACTTTGCGTCACGCGCGGCCTGTTGGCCGGGTTTGCGCGGCTGATACCGCCCAACCCGGCGCGCGCGGCCCTGCGGCAGCGCGGCCCCGTCAAGTTCCAGAAGTTCCAAGGTCAGCCCACCGGTCACCGGAATCGCCTCGGTCAGGCGCACGGTCACGCGCTGGCCGATGCCTACGGTCATCCCCGTATCGAATCAGCCCATCGGCCCCCGTTTCATCCAGCTTCACAAAAACCCCAAACCGCTGCACGCCCGAGATGCGGCCCGAAAATTCGCTGCCCACCCGATCCGCCAGATAGGCGGCAAGATAGCGGTCGGTCGTGTCGCGTTCGGCGGCCATGCTGCGCCGTTCGGTATCCGAGATTTGCTTGGCGGTTTCCTCCAGCATCTCGATATCCTGCGGGCTTAGCCCATCCTTGCCCCAGTGATGCGCGGCAGGGCAAGGCCGAAATGGCCAAAGTTCTGCGGCGCGTAATAGGCCTGCGTCATCGACCTGAGGGCCGAGATGTTCAGGAGTTCGTCAAACTCCGTCCCCTGCGCCTGTTCCAGAAGCCGGTTGAGGTGCGAGGTTTTCAAAACCTGCCCTTTGGCGAGGGTGAAGCCCGAGGCTTCGGCCACGTCGCGCAGAGCCTCGATCCGGTCAGGCGGGGGTTCTTCGTGAACGCGGAACAGAAGCGGGGTTTTCTTGGCGATCAGCTCCTCGGCCGCCGCGACATTCGCCAGCACCATGAATTCCTCGATCAGGCGGTGCGCATCATAGCGTTCCTTGAAGGCGACGGAGGTGACCTTGCCTTCGTCCGAAATTTCAATCCGCCGTTCGGGCAAATCAAGGTCCAGCGGTTGACGCACGGCGCGCGCGCGGCGCAAGGCGGCATAGGCCCCGTAAAGCGGGCGCAGGATCGGCTCGAGCAGCGGTTCGGTCACCGCATCAGGCCGCCCATCGATGGCGGCTTGCACCTGTTCATAGGCCAGCGAGGCGCGCGAGCGCATCAGGCCGCGCACGAAACGATGGCTGATCTTGTTGCCCTGGGCATCAATCCGCATCCGCACGGCAAGGCAGGCGCGGTCCACATGTTCGTGCAGCGAACACAGATCGCCCGAAAGCACATCGGGCAGCATCGGCACCACCCGGTCGGGGAAATAGGTGGAATTGCCGCGCTTGCGCGCCTCGCGGTCCAGCGCGGATTGCGGGCGGACGTAATGGGCCACATCGGCGATGGCGACCCAGATGACAAAGCCGCCGGGATTGCCGGGCTCTGTATCCTCTTGCGCCAGAACGGCATCGTCACGGTCGCGGGCATCGACCGGGTCGATCGTCAACAGCGGCAGGTCGCGCAAGTCCTCCCGCCCGTCCAGATCGGCGGCTTCCATCCGGTCAGCTTCGGCAATCACCTGATCGGGGAATTGGTCGGGGATGCCGTGCTGGTGAATGGCAATGAGCGAGACGGCGCGCGGGCCGGTCGGGTCACCCAGACGCGCGGTGATGCGCGCCTGCGGCAGGCCCATGGTGCGGCGGCCCACCACCTCTGCCTCGACCAATTCGCCATCGCGGGCAGAAAGCGTGGCATCGCGCGCCACGCGCCATTCCTTGTCGGCGCCCTTGTCGATGGGCATGATGCGCCCGCCTTCGGCATTGGCGCGAAAGATGCCCAACACGCGCAGGGGGTTTGACCCGATCTTGCGGATGAGCCGCGCCTCGTAATCCACCGCGCCGCCCTGCACCTCGGCCAAGCGCGCGAGGATACGGTCCCCCTCGCCCAGCGCCGGGTCTTCTTTGCGGGGAATGATCAGGATGCGGGGCGCGGCCCCTTCGCCCTTCCATTCCATCGCGCGGGCGAACAGGTCGCCTTGCGCATCGGGCGGCAGCACGGTCAGGATCGACACGGGCGGCAGCTTTTCCGCATCGCGATAGCCACGGCGCTTTTTGGCGAGCGTGCCTTCCTCCTCCAACTCCTTGAGCATGCGCTTCAATTCGATCCGCGCCGCGCCCTTGATGCCAAAGGCTTTGGCAATATCGCGCTTGGCGACAAGGCCGGGGTTTTCGGCGATCCAGGCAAGGAGGGCGGCTTTGGTGGGCAATTGTTCCATGCCAAAGCCCTAGCACGGACCGCCCCGCCCCGAAAGCGGGGTCTTGCCCCGCGCCTTGGCCTTCTGCGCTGCGGCGCTAGCTTTGCGGAGTTGGGCAAAGGACGGGCAGAATGCACAGGCTGGTGGCCGCGCTTGCGGTGGTGGTGATTGCGCTGTCGCTCTGGCGGCTGGAAGGCGCGCGGGCGGGGGTAGAGATCGCGCCCTTGGTCATCGACGGTGGCCCGCCCGTCACGCTCTATCACCTGCCCGAGGCGCGGCCTGCCCCGGTGGTGGTGATCGCCCATGGCTTTGCCGGATCGCGGCAGATCATGGAATCCTATGCCCTGACGCTCGCCCGTGCGGGCTATCTGGTGGCGAGTTTCGATTTCATGGGCCACGGGCGCAACATGGCCCCCATGCGCGGCGATGTGGGCCGCATTGATGGCACGACGCGGCTGTTGGTGGAGGAAACGCAGGCGGTGGCCCGCGCGGCGCTGGCCCATCCTTTGGCTGATGGGCGGCTCGCCTTTCTTGGGCATTCGATGGCCTCCGACATCGTGATCCGCGCGGCGATGGCCAACCCCACGGCAGAGGCGGTGGTAGCGATTTCCATGTTTTCGCAAGCCGTGACCGCAACCTCGCCCCCCAATCTGCTGATCCTTCCCGGCGAATGGGAGCCGCATCTGCGCGACGAGGGCTTGCGCGTCCTGCGCCTGTCTGATCCGGCGGCGGGCGAAGGGGCAGAGGTCGGCACGATAGAGAATGGCACGGCGCGCAAGGTCTTTGTCGCGCCAAGGGTGGAACATGTGGGCGTGCTTTATTCCACCGCAGCCTTGGCAGAAACGGTGGCTTGGCTGGACCGCAGCTTTGGCCGCCTGTCGCAAGCCGAGCCTGTGGCGCGGGGGCCGTGGATCATGGCGCTACTGGCCGGGATCGCGGCTTTGGGCTGGCCGCTGTCGCGGCTCTTGCCCAAGGGGGCGGCGGTGGGTGCGCGCCTGCCTGCGCGGCAGTTCTGGCTGGCCGTGGGCCTGCCTGCGCTGGTGGTGCCCTTGGCGCTGGCGCCTTTTGATGTGCGGCTTTTGCCTGTTCTGGTCGCCGATTACCTTGCCCTGCACCTTGCCGCCTATGGCGCGCTGACGCTTGGCCTTTTGGCCTATTGGGGGGCCTTGCGAGGGCAGTTCCCCCCCCGTGTCTGGGCCATTGCCTTGGCCTGCGCGGTCTTTGGCATTGGCCTGATCGGCGGGGGGATTGAACGGTATTTCACCTCTTTCTACCCGCATTCCGGGCGGGCGGTGGTGATCCTCGGCCTTGCGCTTGGCGCGGTTCCCTTTGGGCTTGGCGATGCGGTGCTGACCGAAGGCGGGCGCGCGGCCCTCTGGCGGGTGCTGGTGGTGCGGGGGGCTTTCCTTGGCTCGCTCATCCTTGCGGTGATGCTGAACTTTGACCGGCTGATGTTCCTCCTCATCATCCTGCCGGTGATCGTGGTTTACTTCCTGATGTTCGGCACGGCGGCGGGCTGGGTGGGCCGCCGCACGGGCCTGCCTGCCGGCGCGGGGCTTGGCTTTGGCCTTGTGCTGGCATGGTCCATCGGCGTGGTGTTTCCGATGTTTGCAGCCTAGGGCAGGCACAAGAAACGCTGCAACAAAACTGTCACCGCCCTGTCGCGCCGGGGTTACAGGCTTGCGTCATTCCTGCCGCCATCACAGCAACAGGAATGGACCATGACGTTTCGCACCCTTTCCCTGACCTCTGCCCTCGCCTTGGCCACCGCCCTGCCCGCCCTTGGCGAAACCGCGTTCAACCGCATCGCGACCTTTGCCACGCCCTTGAACATGGCGGAGGGCGAAGATCAAAGCCGCGACAGCAGCGCCGAGATCATCTCTGCCTCTGAAGATGGCATGACGCTGGTCTATTCCGACAGCCCGCTGGGCGTGATCGGTCTGGTGGATATCACCGACCCGCGCGCGCCCGCACCACTTGGCAATATCGAGATGGGGGGGGAACCCACCACCGCCGTCTTTGTGGGCAGCCGCATTTTCGCGGGCGTGAACACCAGCGAAAGCTTTACCAACCCTTCGGGCAAATTGGTGACGGTCGATCCCGCCACCCGCGCGATTGTCGCGGAATGTGACATCGGCGGCCAACCCGACTCGGTCGCCCGCGCGCCGGATGGGTCTTTTGTGGCCATCGCCGTGGAAAACGAACGCGATGAAGAGGTGAATGATGGCGCCATTCCCCAGATGCCCGCAGGCTATGTGGTCAAAGTCGCCATCACGGGCGATGGGGCCGATTGCGCGAACCAGCAGCGCATCAACCTGACGGGCCTTGCCGATGTGGCCCCCCATGACCCGGAACCCGAATATGTCGATATCAACGACGCGGGCGAAATCGTCGTCACCTTGCAGGAAAACAACCACATCGTGGTGATCGGGGCCGATGGCATGCCGTGCCGCGCGAACCCGATGGCGTGGCCTGGATCGACGCTGACCATTTCGCCATGACCAACGAGGGCGATTGGAACGGCGGGACCCGGACATGGAGCATTTTCCGCAAGGACGGCACGCTGGTCTACGATTCCGGCGCAAGCCTTGAACGCGCGATGGCCGCCATGGGCCATTACCCCGAACATCGCAGCGGATCGAAGGGGGTGGAACTCGAATCGGTTGAAGTGGCCACCTTCGATGGTGTGCCGATGGCCTTTGTCGTGTCGGAACGCGCGTCGCTTGTGGGGGTTTATGACCTGACCGATCCCGCCAATCCGGTGCTGACGCAAATTCTGCCCTCGGGCGTCAGCCCCGAAGGGATCAAGGCCATTCCCGCCCGCAATCTTCTGGTCACGGCGAATGAGGTGGACCTGCGCGCAGATGGGCTTGCCCCCGCGCATGTGATGATCTTTGAACGCGCGCCGGGCGCGCCGGCCTATCCGATGCTGACCTCCGAAGGGACCGATCCGCTGGTGGGTTGGGGGGCCTTGTCGGGCCTTGCCGCAGGCACCGCGCCGGGCCAGTTGTTCGCCGTATCGGACAGCATCTATGGCGCGATGCCCCGCATCTATGCCATCGACGCAACCCAGACGCCCGCCCGCATCACCGGGGCCATCGACATCACCCGCGGCGGGCAGCCTGCGCAAAAGCTCGATATCGAAGGCATTGCGCCCGATGGGAACGGAGGCTTCTGGCTGGCCAGCGAGGGGCGCAGCGACCGCCTGATCCCGCATGCGATCTACCGCGTGAACGCCGAAGGCGCGATCCAGCAGGAAATCGCTTTGCCAGAGGCACTGCTCGATCACGAAATCCGCTTTGGATTTGAAGGGATTACGGTCGCGGGCAACACCCTGTGGCTGGCCATGCAGCGCGAATGGCAAGATGACCCGCAGGGCATGGTCAAGCTTCTGGCCTATAACCTCGAGTCCGAGACCTGGGGCGCGGTGCATTACCCGCTCGACACCCCGGCCGAGGGCGCATGGATGGGCCTTTCGGAAATCACCGCGCATGGCGATTGGCTCTATATCGTGGAGCGCGACAATCAGATCGCGGACCGCGCGGTGACCAAGCAATTGACCCGCGTGGCCCTGTCATCGCTTGCGCCGGCCGAATTGGGTGGCCCGCTGCCTGTGGTGACCAAAGAGGTGGTGCGGGACTTCCTGCCCGATCTGAAGGCGCTGAACGGCTATGTCGTGGACAAGATCGAAGGCTTTGCGGTGGATGCCGCAGGCCAGGGTTTTGTGGTCACTGACAATGACGGGGTCGATGACAGCTCGGGCGAGACGCTGTTCTGGTCCATCGGCACGGTTCAGTAACCAAGGTCGCGCCCGGCCCCCGTGGTCGGGCCGATCCCACACGAATGGGGGTGGTCCCAGACTCTGCGCAGAGTCTGGGGCCTTTCCGTTTCGCAAAAAGCCGTGCTAGGACAGGGTTGGAGCATTTTCCTAGGGTAAATCATGTCCTTCCTGCCGAATCCGCCACTCAACCGCCGCAGCTTTCTAGCGCTTTCCGGCTTTGCGGCCCTCTCGGCCTGCGCCTCCGGCGTTCCCACAGACGACGCTCCCGCCGTGCCACAGGGTTTCTTGCCCGGCTATGGCCCGATCTTTGACAGCGGCTATGCCCTGCCGGGGATCCCAGCCCAATACACCCAAGGCGTGAACCGCCGGATCACCGGCACCTATCTGGGCGAACAGCCCGTGGGCACCATCGACGTGGACCCCTATGCCAAGTTCCTCTACCTCGTGCGCGATGGAGCAGAGTCTGTGCGCTATCCCATCGGGGTGGGCCGTGCGGGCCGCGCTTTCGCAGGCAATGGCACGATCCAGTTGAAGCGGAAATGGCCGGGCTGGACCCCAACGGCCAATATGCTGCGCACCGAACCTGCGGTCTATGGCCCCTTTGCCCGCGGCATTCCCGGCGGGCGGCGCAGCCCCTTGGGCGCGCGTGCGCTTTACCTCTATCGCAACGGACGCGACACGTTCTTTCGCATCCACGGCACCAATGATCTGGAATCGATCGGGAATTCCGGCTCGGCCGGCTGTATCCGGATGTTCAATCAAGACATCATCCACCTCTATGACCTGACCCCGATCGGCACCCGCGTGCATGTGCGCGGCGAGGCGGAATCCTTGCGCGTGGACCCCGAGAATTTCGGGCGCGGCGTGGAGCTGCCCGCCCGGTCAGTCGATCCCTCGTTGATCTATAGCGAGGAAGCCATCGCCAACGACCAGCCCCCCATCTTCGACGACCCGCGCGACGGCATGCCTGTGACAGGCGGGGATGACGTGCCGCTGTGAGG
>JALOTC010000167.1 GCA_025458085.1 Cypionkella sp.
CACCACACTGGAAAGCACCTCTGCCCCGTCCAGTCCTGCCCGCACCACAGCGGCAGCCGTGTCATCACAGCTTGATTCGATGCCAAGAAAGGTGAGCGCTGCCTGCATGCCATGCCATTGCGTCAGGGGTTTTCCGCAGGTAACACCCAATCCATGGCCCCGCAATCCCGCGCCCTTCCGGTCCTCATTACCCGGCCCGAGCCGCAGGCGCAGCGTTTCGCGCACGACCTGACGGCGCGCTTTGGTCAGAAGTTGCTGCCGATCATCACGCCCCTGCTTCGGCCTGTTCTCCTGAACCCCGCTTTTCCCTCTGGTCCGTTTGGGGCTTTGATCCTCACATCGGAAACTGGTGCGCGGGCGGCCGGGCAGCTTAAGGCGCATGGCTTGCCCGAAACGGCTTTCTGTGTGGGCGACCGCACGGCAGAGGTCGCGGCGGCGGAGGGGTTTCGCCCTGTCTCGGCCGATGGAGACGCGCAAGACCTCCTTAGGCTTCTCTTAGCGTACCCCTCTCAGGCCCCGTTTCTGCACCTGCGGGGGCGTGAGTCGCGCGGGGATGTGACCAAGGCGCTGCTGGCACAGGCGCTTCCCGCTGCAGAAGCGGTGGTATACGCGCAAGAACCGGCCCCGCTGACGCCAGAGGCTGTGGCCCTGCTCTCTTCGCCCGGACTTGTCGTGGTCCCTCTCTTTTCTCCACGCACGGCAGCACTTTTCCGCGAAGCGCTTGAAAAGATGGAGGTCTGCGCAGACCTTTCCCTTTTTGCGATGAGCGTGGCTGTGGCAGAGGAGGTTAAAGGCATCAAAGCCACCAGTCTAAACATCGCACTACATCCAACCCAGCGAGATATCGCAAACAGCATGGAGACTGCGCTGTTCTTCGCTTGAACCCCCTTACCGCAGGGGAGTAGGCTTTTCATTAGGCCCGGCGGAACGGCCCGAGGCAACAGGACGACATCATGGCAAAACGGACCCGGCCCACAAGTGATCCCCAAACTGGGACGAACCCTGAGGAACGTGCCGAAGCCCCGGTCAGCGACCTGCCCGAAACACCAAGCCCCACCCCGCCACAGGCAGAGCCGCCGCAAGACCCAGTGCCGGAATCTTCGCCGCGAGAGGATGATCCTCCGGCTGAACCAACATCCGATCCGGTTTCCCCGGTAGAGGTGCCCGTTCCGCAAGACGCGCCTGAGACCCGGTCCGAAATGCCGCAGGCTGCGCCAAGATCAGGTTTTCTAGGCACCTTGTTGGGGGGCGTCCTGGCTGCTGCAGCTGGCTATGGTGTCGCGACCTATTTCCCGCTTCAACCGGCGACACCCCCCGTGCCACAAATCGCGCCCGAAGTAGAGGCAAGGCTTACAGTCATCGACGACCGGCTTTCCGCGCTGGAACCTTTGGCCGAAGAGGGTACGGCGCTTGCCGCGCGCATCGCCGCGCTTGAAAGCGTAGAGCCACCCACCCCTGAGCCTGTGGATCTCTCTGCTGTGGAAGCCAACCTGGCCGCGCTTGAATCGCGGCTTGCCTCCATCGAATCGCTCCCGATGGAGGGCAATACGGCAGGCTCCGCTGCGCTTCTGTCGCGGGTCGATGCGCTGACAGCGGAACTGGAGTCGCTGCGTGCCGAAGGAACCATGGCGCGCGAGACGATCGAGGCGATTGCCGCCGATGCCGAAGCGCGCCGCACTGCTGCCGAGGCAGAGGCGGAGGCTTTGCGCCAAGAGGCGGAGGCCGCCGCACAGAAAGCCTTGCGCGATGCCGCCCTTGGGCAGGTCCGGGCAGCGATGGAAACGGGCGCAGCCTTTGCCGCGCCGCTTTTGGAACTTGGCCTTGCCGAAGTACCAGAGGCCTTGGCTTCCGTTGCCGAAACGGGGGTGCCAACCCTTTCTGCTCTGACCGAAGATTTTCCCCCTGCCGCCCGTGCCGCGCTGACGGCCGCGCGCCACGCCACCTCGGGCGGTGACTTGTCGCAGCGTCTCACCTCGTTTCTCGAAACCGCGACCGGTGCCCGTTCGTTGACCCCGCGCGAAGGCAGCGATCCCGATGCCGTCCTGTCGCGGGCCGAAGCGGCAGTCCGGGCGGGCGATCTTTCCGCTGCATTGGCTGAAATCGCGGCCCTACCTGCCGAAGGTCAGGCTGAACTTGCCGATTGGTCGGTCCGTGCCACCACGCGCATCAACGCCCTTGCCGCCTTTGCGGCGCTGCCGGAATAAGGAGTGAGGCGAGATGCTCTGGTCGCTCTTAAAGGTCATTCTCTTTGTCGTGATCGTTGCCGCGCTCGCCTATGGGGCGGGTATTCTTTTGGAAACCGATGGCGGTGTCTTGATCGCCTTTGCCGGGCGGGAATTCACCCTTGGGCCTCTGGCTGCTGTGATCGCGCTTCTGCTGCTGATGGTGCTATTGTGGGTCGTGATGAAGGTCATCGGCCTCATCGTAGCGACGCTGCGCTTCCTCAACGGCGATGAAACGGCATTGTCGCGCTATTTCGACCGTAACCGCGAACGCAAAGGCTATCAGGCGTTGTCTGAAGGGCTTCTTGCCTTGGCGTCGGGCGAACCGCGCCTCGCCCTCAGCCGCGCGCAAAAGGCTGAACGCTATCTGGCGCGGCCGGAACTGACCACATTGCTGATAGCGCAGGCCGCCGAGGCGGTGGGCGATGGCAAGCGCGCATCTGATGCTTACAAGGCGCTTCTGGCAGACGATCGAACGCGATTTGTCGGAGTGCGCGGCCTCTTGAAGCAAAAATTGGAAGAGGGCGATACGGAGACCGCGCTTAAACTCGCGGAGAAGGCTTTCGCGATGAAGCCACGCCACCCCGAAACGCAGGATATCCTCCTGAAACTTCAGGCCGATCATGCTGATTGGAAGGGTGCGCGGGCGACTCTGGGCGCAAAGCTGAAGGCAGGCGCATTACCGCGGGATGTGTACCGCAGGCGCGATGCGGTTTTGGCGCTGCAAGAGGCGCGGACCGTCATGGATGACGCCGCCAGCATCGAAGCGCGCGAGGCAGCGATCGAGGCGAATCGTCTCTCTCCCGATCTGATCCCTGCCGCAGCGATGGCTGCGCGCGGGTTGATCGCAAAGGGCAATAAAAAGGGTGCCGCGCGTATCCTGAAAAAGGCATGGACAGCGCAGCCTCATCCGGATTTGGCTGCTGCTTTCGCCGAAATTGAGCCCGAGGAAACCCCGGCTGCGCGCGTGAAACGCTTCCGCGCCCTGACGGACATCATGCCTGCCGATGAACAATCACGCCTTCTCTCTGCAGAGCTTTTGGTGGCGGCAGAGGATTTCCCTGCCGCGCGAAAGGCACTGGGCGATCTTCCAACGACGCATCCGACGCAAAGAGCCTTGGCGATCATGGCTGCAATTTCGCGGGGCGAGGGCGAGGCAGATTCGGTCGTGCGCGGTTGGCTGGCCCGCGCCCTGACCGCGTCGCGCGGTCCCCAATGGTGTTGCGACAAATGTCAGGCAATTCACGCCCAATGGGCACCCATCTGTGACAATTGCGGTGGCTTCGACACGCTCTCTTGGCGTGAACCACCGGAAAATACCGGACCAAGCCCTACGGGAAGTGAGCTTTTGCCCCTGATTGTCGGTGCACCGCCCAAATCCGAAGCCGTAGACCCGGCCAACGAGGCGCGGAGCTTAAATTAGGGCTACACACTGGCGGAGAGGGATGCTAAGAGCGCGCGACTTAAGTCTGACCAGCTCATTTGGTCGAGCACATCATTAGAAAGTCTTCGGCTTTCCTATGAAAGATGTGTAAAGCCAAAGAGTTAGGCTGGGCTTGAATTGTCTGTAGGTCCATAGTAGAGCCTGCAATGAGAAGGATGCCGCTGTAGCTCAGCTGGTAGAGCACGTCATTCGTAATGATGGGGTCGGGGGTTCGAGTCCCTTCAGCGGCACCATCCTTCTCAGATCCCGTTAAAATCGTGTCGGATCAGCGTCATGAAACGCAGAACAGCTTGAATGCTGGAGTCCGGGCCGCCTTCTGCTGATACGAAAACGCACCACTTCAAGTACCGCCGCAGAGTGCGCAAAGGATGCTGCGAGTCTCAGATGGACCGGGTTAAAGCTCAATCGGAAGCATCTGCTTCTTGACAAGAGGCCGTTTGATACTCTTTGGCGCATTGGCTTTTCGTGACGTTGGAGCGGCGGACCGGGATCGAACCGGCGACCGTCGGACTGGAAACCCGTTGCTCTACCAACTGAGCTACCGCCGCGGGTGGCGCTTCCGGCAGGACTCGAACCTGCAGCTGTCCGGTTAGAAGTCGGATGCTCTATCCAATTGAGCTACGGAAGCTAAAATCAGCCCCGTCCTCGTCTGATGGATGATGTGAGCATGGCGTGTCGCTGCCCTTCGGTTCGATGCCGTAAAGCTAGCTCGGCCGGGCACGGTCGAGCAAGGCGCTTTTTTGTTGCTCTCGCTGTCTCGGTTTACTGAAAGCCAAGCAACTGGACGATGCCGGAAATATAGCCATTTACAGATTGAGCTTTTCCTCGGAAGTCGACTATCGGACCAAGGGCAAAGCCTCCTAGGACCACAGCAAGTGCCCAGAGCTGCGCTGCAAACAAAATGAGTCGGCCCTAACGGGCAGCGTTTCAGCCTGGCTCGCTTGTCGATATTCTCGCGAATGTTCCTCATAGTTCGCTAATGGCCGGTCGCCTTGTGCCGCCAACGTGCGGGCAAACGCGATGGCCGAACTGCCCGCGATCAAGAAGAATTTTCCTAACTGATTGATTTCAGTGGTGAGCCCGACAGGATTCGAACCTGTGACCCACTGATTAAAAGTCAGTTGCTCTACCAACTGAGCTACGGGCCCACGCTGGCGGGGTGATTACGGGGCTGCGTCCTTGGGGTCAAGGGCAAAAAATGCTTTGCTCTGGCAAATTTCGTGTGCCGGGCGTATAGCGGCGGGCATGGATAGCACGACCCGGCCTGAAGGCCTGCCATTCATGAAAATGCATGGTGCAGGCAATGACTTCGTGGTGATCGACTCCCGCAAGCGCGGTGGGCCGGTGGTCACGGCTGGGCTTGCGCGCGCGTTGGGCGACCGTAACCGTGGCGTTGGCTTTGACCAACTGGCCGAAATCCATGCAGTGAGTAGTGCTGACTTTGCGCTCGATTTCTGGAATGCCGATGGCAGCCGCGCGGGAGCCTGTGGCAACGCGACCCGATGTGTCAGCGATTACATGATGCGCCAGCTTGGGAAGAATGCCGTCACGCTGATCACCGCACGCGGCCACCTTGCCGCGCGGCGCGGTGCGGATGGCGCGGTGTCTGTCAACATGGGCCAACCGCAACTGGATTGGCAGAGCATCCCCCTTGCCTATCAGGTAGATCCTCTTCACTTGCCCTTGCCGGCTGACCCGGTAGCTGTGGGTATGGGCAATCCGCATTGCGTGATTTTTGTGCCGGATGCAGAGGCGGTAGATGTTGCCGGTCTTGGCGCAGGATACGAGACAGATCCGCTGTACCCGCAGCGCACTAATGTAGAATTCGCGAGCCTTTCCTCACCGAACCGCCTGCGGATGCGGGTGTGGGAACGTGGCACCGGCATAACGCTCGCCTGCGGTTCGGGTGCTTGCGCGACCGCTGTGGCAGCCCATCTGCGCGGATTGACAGAGCGGCAAGTGACGCTCGATCTGGATGGCGGGACGCTTGTGATCGACTGGCGCGAAGATGGCGTCTGGATGACGGGCCCTGTAGCGCATGTCTTTGACGGGGTGCTGTCGCCCGCCTTTCTGGCTTCGGTGCAATGAACGCCCCTGTCTTTGCCACGTTGGGTTGCCGCCTGAACGCCTATGAGACTGAGGCGATGAAGGAGCTTGCCGCTGCTGCCGGGCTTTCCAACGCGGTCATCGTGAACACCTGCGCCGTAACGGCAGAGGCGGTGCGCAAGGCCAAGCAGGACATCCGCCGCCTTGCCCGCGAAAACCCCGGCAGCCCCGTGATCGTGACAGGCTGCGCTGCGCAGACGGAACCCGAAACCTTCGCCGCCATGCCAGAAGTGACACAGGTCATCGGCAATCACGAAAAGATGCAGGCCGAAACCTGGGCCGGGTTGCAGAAGGCCAGTCTACAAGGACCTGATTTCATCGGCGCGACTGAAAGGGTCATGGTCGATGACATCATGTCGGTGCGTGAAACCGCAGGCCATCTGATCGACGGCTTTGGCCGCCATCGCGCCTATGTGCAGGTTCAAAACGGCTGCGACCATCGCTGCACCTTCTGCATCATCCCCTTTGGCCGGGGCAATTCGCGCTCTGTTCCCGCGGGCGTGGTGGTGGAACAGATCAAGCGTCTTGTGGACAAGGGCTTTGCCGAAGTGGTGCTGACCGGCGTGGACCTGACCTCTTGGGGGGCTGATCTTCCCGGCACCCCGCGCCTTGGCGATCTGGTGATGCGCATCTTGCGCTTAGTGCCAGACTTGGCCCGCCTCCGGATTTCCAGCATCGATAGTATCGAGGCGGATGAAAACCTGATGCTGGCCATCGCCACTGAACCGCGCTTGATGCCGCATTTGCATCTGTCGCTTCAGGCGGGGGATGATCTGATTCTAAAGCGGATGAAGCGTCGCCACCTGCGCGATGATGCCATCCGCTTTTGTGAGGAAGCCCGCCGCCTCCGCCCTGATCTGGTCTTTGGCGCAGATATCATCGCCGGCTTCCCGACCGAGACGGAAGAGATGTTCACCAATTCGCTGAAGTTGGTTGAAGACTGCGGATTAACCTTCCTGCATGTTTTTCCCTATAGCCCCCGCAAGGGAACGCCCGCCGCACGGATGCCGCAGGTCAAAGGCCCGGCGATCAAGGACCGTGCCGCGCGTCTGCGCGCCGCAGGCGATGCCGCGCTTTCCCGGCATCTGGCCGCGCAGCTGGGGGTGACCCATCGCATCCTGATGGAATCGCCCCGCATGGGCCGGACAGAACAGTTCACCGAGGTGGATTTCACCACTGACCAACCCGAAGGCCAGATCGTCACCGCTCGTATCACCGGCCAAGGGCAGTCGCGCCTTCTGGCATGATGCCGCACTTTCCGCGCTGTACCGCTGCCATATCTTTGCGCGGGAGGTGAAGGATGCTGCTAAACCTGCAAGATGTGACCAAGACCTATCCGGGGGCAGAGGCCCCCGTTTTGCGCGGTATCTCCTTTTCGATGGACAAGGGCGAAAAGCTCGCGCTGACGGGGGAGTCCGGGTCCGGCAAAAGCACGCTTTTGCACTTGATCGGTGGGCTTGATAGTGCCGATGGTGGCAGTATCCGGGTGGAAGGCATCGATCTGATGCCTCTTGACGATGCTGGTCGGGCCGCGCTCCGCCGGGGCAGGGTCGGGGTAATTTTTCAGGCTTTCAACCTGATCCCTTCGCTGACCGTGGCTGCCAATATCGCCTTTCAGGCGCGGCTGGCCGGGCGGCATAACCCGGCAGAGGCGGATCGTTTGGCGCAAAGGCTTGGGCTGACGGATCATCTGGCGAAGTATCCCGAACAGCTTTCGGGTGGCCAACAACAGCGCGTGGCGATTGCTCGCGCCATCCTGCCCAAGCCTGCATTGGTTCTGGCAGATGAGCCAACGGGCAATCTGGATGAAGGGACTGCCGATACGGTGCTGGAACTTCTGTCTGAACTCGTGACGGAGTCGGGGGCTGGTTTGGTGCTTGTCACCCATTCCGAACGGCTTGCAGGGCGGATGGATCGCAGGCTGCACCTCCGCGCGGGGCGGCTCGCGTGACGGTCACTGTGCTTTCGGCGCTAATGTCGCATTGGCGGCGCAATTTGCTGCAGCTTTTCACGCTCATCGCGGGGCTGGCACTCGGCACGGCGCTCTGGTCCGGCGTGCAGGCCATCAACGGCGAGGCGCGGGCAAGCTATGACGCTGCTGCCGCTACCTTGGGGGAAGGGCAGTTTGCCCGGATCATACGCGAGGATGGCGCAGCAATCGCACAGGCCGATTACATCGCGTTGCGTCGGGCGGGCTGGCTCGTCTCTCC
>JALOTC010000168.1 GCA_025458085.1 Cypionkella sp.
GACCGCACCGATCTTGCCCATGTGAAGCCCACGGGCCATTCCTTCGACGACCTTGGTCGCGGGGATGAGGAAGGCAAGGCCAATGTCGCCCCGGTTTCTGAAACCGCCGCGTCAAAGTCGCTGGAGGTGCTGAAGCAGATTTCCTCCACCGGCTATCTGCGCAAGCGCTTGCCGCAGGAACTCGTCGTGCTGCAAGGCGGGGCGGGGGCCACGGGCTTTGCCACCGGTACAGATGGGCTTTCGGCGTTGACCACCATGGTGACGGAAGTCCGGTCCAGTGGCTTCTCTGAAAGCGCCTCGGCCTTCGCTCTTGGCACAGCTTCGGCCATGGATGCCCGCACCAAAGCGAAGATGCAGGGCTATGAGGGCGACCCTTGCGGCGAGTGCGGCAACTACACGCTGGTCCGCAACGGCACCTGCATGAAGTGCAACACCTGCGGCGGCACGAGCGGGTGTAGCTAAGGGGTAGTGGGTATGAGCCGTTTGAAGAGTTTGAGAGAGTTCTTCGCGCGATCATCCGCTGATGGGCGTGCGAGGCACCTGCTACGGAGCTTCAACATGGGGATGATGGGAGGTGAACGCCTCCCATCGGTGAAGGTTTTGGCCGAAGAGCTTGGTTTTGATGTTTCACTAGAGCTTCTTCCAAGTGGCGTACGTGGGCGATTGGAACGTGATCCATTTGCCCAGAATGGATACCGAATCGTCGTGAATTCGGCAGATGACGTTATAGTGCGTCGTTGGACAGTGCTGCACGAGCTTGTTCACTACTTTCTTCATCGTCGTGATGATCCTTTCGCAGCAGCTCTTCACCGTGCGGGATCTGGTTACTTTTACGACGAGGACGAGTTGAAAGAGGAACGGGAAGCAAATGAATTCACAGAAGCTTTGGTTTTCGGGGACGGAAGGCTCGAGGCTGCTGTGGGTCTTTGGGGAAGCGATACTGAACGGCTCTCACGTTACCTCGGGGTTTCTGAGGCAGCGGTGAAAATAGCACTCAAAAAACTCAAGATTTAAAGCATCTTTCGGCTGACTCAGTAAGAGTAGCGCAAAATCACAAAGCCCCTGTCGTTTGACAGGGGCTTTTCTTTGACGTGGCTTGGGCCGGGCGGTCCAAGCGGCGCATGTATCAGATCACGCCCAGCATCCGCATCGATTCCGCCACGCGCACGAAGCCCGCGATATTCGCGCCCAGAACATAGTCGCCCGGTGCGCCATATTCCTCGGCGGTTTCAAAACAGGTGTCGTGGATCGATCGCATGATCGTGGCCAGCCGGGCCTCGGTCTGCTCGAAGGTCCAGCTATCGCGGCTGGCGTTCTGCTGCATTTCCAAGGCCGAGGTGGCGACCCCGCCGGCATTGGCGGCTTTGCCAGGGGCGAACATTACACCGGCCTGTTGGAAGGCGCGGATCGCCTCGGGCGTGCAGGGCATGTTCGCGCCTTCGCCCACGGCGATCACACCGTTCTTGACCAGCGTGCGCGCATCGCGGCCCGAAAGTTCATTCTGCGTGGCCGATGGCATCGCGACCTGACAGGGCACGTCCCACACCGAACCTTTGTCGGACGGAATGAAATGCGCGCCGGTGCCGCGGCGGCGGGCATATTCGGAAATCCGCTCCCGCCGGACGTTCTTCACCTCTTTCAGAAGGTCCAGATCAATCCCCGCCTCATCCACCACATAGCCCGAGGAGTCAGAGCAGGCGACGACCTTACCGCCGAAGGATTGCACCTTTTCGATCGAATAGATCGCCACATTGCCCGAACCGGAAACGACGACCGTTTTGCCGTCGAAATCCGTGCCGCGGGTTTTCAGCATGGCCTGGGTGAAATAGGTGTTGCCATAGCCGGTGGCTTCTGTCCGCGCGCGCGATCCGCCATAGGCCAGAGCCTTGCCGGTAAAGACGCCTGCCTCGAACCGGTTGTTCAGGCGCTTGTATTGGCCGAACATATAGCCGATCTCGCGCCCGCCCACGCCGATATCGCCCGCGGGCACATCGGTCTGGTCACCCAGATGGCGGTGCAGCTCCGTCATCAGCGACTGGCAGAACCGCATGATTTCGCCATCGGATTTGCCCTTGGGGTCGAAATCCGAACCGCCCTTGCCGCCGCCGATGGGCATGCCGGTCAGCGCGTTCTTGAAGGTCTGTTCAAAGCCGAGGAACTTGATGATCCCGACATTAACCGAAGGGTGGAACCGCATCCCGCCCTTGTAGGGGCCAAGGGCCGAGTTGAACTGCACCCGGAAGCCGCGGTTGATCTGAACCTTGCCTTGGTCATCCACCCACGGGATGCGGAAGATGATCTGCCGTTCCGGCTCGCAAATCCGCTCGATCAAGGCGAGGTCAAGGTAATGGGGATGCTTGGCGACCACGCGGCCAAGGCTTTCCAAAACCTCATGGACCGCCTGATGGAATTCCGGCTCGCCAGCATTGCGCCGAGTCACTTCCGTCAGGATCGGCTGAAGCTTTTCGTCGATTGCGTTCATCTTGTCCCTCGTGAGTCGATTAATTTTTGAACAGCTCGCGCAGCCGTTAGGTGATATTTTAGGCAACTTAAAGAGGGTTTCGCGCAATGATCCGAAAGGCAGAAGGGAAGCCGGCAAATGGCGATCGGGATCGGCAGGCCCGATGCCCTTGGCGGCGCTTTGGGGAGGGCAGTCAGATTTCGCCAGACCCTTTCGGAGTGCCTTCTCGGCCCAAAAGACGGGGGCGGAACCGATCAGCGTGCAAGGCGCAGTTCGGCGCGCAAGCCCCCGAGGGTCTCACTCTCGCCCAAGATCAGCGCGCCGCCGTGGCTTCTGGCAATGTCGGAAACGATGGCAAGCCCAAGGCCTGCCCCGTCGCCGCGATTTCGGTTTCGCGCATCATCTAAGCGGGCAAAGGGGGCCATGGCCGTTTCGCGCAGATCAGCCGGTATGCCGGGGCCATTGTCTTCGACCATGAAGATCACCTGCCGCGGGGTGACCTGGAGCGAGAGAAGGACCGTTGTGCCATAGCGCCGCGCATTCGTGACGAGGTTTTCCAGCGCGCGGCTGATCGCTTGGGGCCGCAGCCTGACCATAGGCGGTGCCACGGGGGGCAAGGACAGGCGGATCTCCTGCCCGGCGCGTTCCGCGTTGGCCTGAACGCGCTGGATCAGCGCGACCGGATCAGCATCGACGGGTTCCTCCAGCGCGTCGCTCCGCGCGAAGGCAAGAAACTCATCGACCATTTGCTCCATCTCGGCCACATCGGACAGAAGGGCCGTGGCCTCCGGTTCATCCTCCAGCATCGACAAGCCCAGCCTCAGGCGGGTAAGGGGCGTGCGCAAGTCGTGGCTGATGCCAGATAGCATCAACCTGCGCGCCTCATTTGATCTTTCGATGCGCGCACGCATGTCCAGAAAAGCCGCGCCCGCTGCCCGCACCTCGCGTGCACCGCGCGGACGATAGGGCAGGATTTCACTTCGCCCATAGGCTTCCGCAGCCTCTGCCAATCGCCCGATGGGGCGCATCTGGTTGCGCAGAAAAACATAAGAGATAAAGGTCATCAGACCCGAGGCCAGCACCATGATGACCAAAAGCTGATGCGGGTTCGATGCTGAAAGGCGCGCCCTTTCGATTCCAAATCGCAAGGGACCGCGCGGGGTATCAAGCGTCAGAAGCACGATCCCGCGTTGGGTGACAAGATCAACAGAGCGCACACCAGCCAAACCGTCGCGCAAATAGGTCGTTACGATCCCGCCCGTCAGATCATCCCAGCCGATCCGGTCTTTTTCCAACAGCGGGGCAGGGGGGATATCGACCGTCATCGAGAATGCGGCAGCAAGTCCAAGGGCTTCGGTCAAGTCAGGCGGCGTCTCGGCGCTGGCTTCGACGCGGTTCAAGATCAGCACGATTTCGTCGATCACGCCGCGCGACAATTGCCGTGTCACCCCTTCAAAATGGCGCTGGATGAAGGCTATGGACACGATCAACTGTATGGTGACGATAGGCACCACAAGGATTAGTGCGGCCCGGCCCAAAAGACCGCGCGGCAGGAAAGATTTGATCCAACGGTGCATGGGTCAAGGCTAACGCCCCACCGGCAGGAAGGAAAGTACAAGGATGCGGCCCGAAGAAGTGGCAGAGATCAGCGGGCGGGTCCGGCGAATCGTGGCGGGCAACCCGTCCCCTATGACCGGGCCGGGGACGAACAGCTATCTGATCGGACGTGGCGGGGGCCTTGTGCTGCTGGACCCGGGGCCGGA
>JALOTC010000035.1 GCA_025458085.1 Cypionkella sp.
CGACGTGGACCGCCGGATCGACGGGGGCGCGGCCGTCGGCGCACACCGCACCTCGATGCTGCAAGACCTCCTCGCCGCCCGCCCGATGGAAATCGACGCGCTGGTAGCCAGCGTGCAGGAACTGGGGCAACTCACCAACACCCCGACACCAACCATCGACACCGTCCTCGCACTGGTCAGGCTAAGGGCGAAAGTGGCAGGGCTCTATTGACGCCAACGCCCCGCTTTGGTTGAAGCTCTGAAAGCGGGGGGAAGTTTCCTGCGCCCCCCTGAGTGCTTGCGCCAAGATAAACGGGGAACTTACGCCTTCAGGCGCGCGCGGGCAGGTCTTGTGGGCGGATGCCGAGGCGCTTTAGGTCAGCCACATCCGGGCGGCTGTTGCCGCGCAGCGCCGCACTGGCAGCCACGGCGGCAAGGAAAATCTGGGCAATCTTTTCGATCTTTACGAAAAGGCGGGGGATCATGTCAGGTCCTGCACTTCCGGTCTGGTGATGTTACAGACCCGAAGATGGGGATCTTGCCGCAGTGCGGCAAGATCATGGTCTTGCATGGCCGCCATGCGGCGGCGGCAGGGCTTTGTCTTAATCCTCGTCGGTTGCCACGCGGGACAAGACCTCTCCCTTCCCGCGGGCGCGCAGGATCAACGGCAGGATGAGTGCCAAAGCCGAAAGCGCCAGTAGCGTGGCCGCAATGGGGGATTGCACCAGCGTGGTCACGTCGCCCTGCGCAATCGCCAAGGCACGGCGCAACTGCTGTTCTGCCATCGGGCCAAGGATCAGGCCCACAACGATCGGCGCGATGGGATAGCCATAAAGCCGCATCCCATAGCCCAGCACCCCGAAGATCAACAGCATCCCCAGTTCCACCATCGACGGATTTGCCCCGATGGTGCCAAGCGTGGCGAACATCAGGATGCCCGCGTATAGCCAATGGCGGGGAATGGTCAGCAACTTCACCCACAGCCCGATCAAGGGCAGGTTCAACACGACCAGCATGATATTGGCGATCAGCAGGCTTGCGATCAGGCCCCAGACGAGTTGCGGATTGGTGGCAAAAAGCAAAGGCCCCGGTTGCAACCCGAATTGCTGAAACCCTGCTAGCATGATCGCTGCCGTGGCAGTTGTCGGCAAGCCAAGAGTCAGCAAAGGCACAAGCGTGCCAGCGGCAGCGGCGTTGTTCGCGGCCTCTGGTCCCGCCACGCCTTCGATTGCGCCCTTGCCGAATTCCTCGGGGTGTTTGGTGGACCGCTTTTCAGTGGCGTAAGAGAGGAACGAGGCAATGTCGGCCCCGCCTGCGGGCATGGCCCCAATGGGAAAGCCGATGAAGGTCCCGCGCAGCCATGCCTTCCATGACCGCGCCCAATCGGCAGCGGTCATCCAGACCGACCCTTTGATCGCCATCACGCTATCGGCAGGGCGTGGCCCTTGGGCGGCCACGAAAAGTGCCTCGCCCACGGCGAACATGGCGACGGCCAGGGTTGTGACCTCCACCCCGTCAAGGAGTTGCGGCACGCCAAAGGACATGCGCGTTTGCCCCGTCAGGCTGTCGATGCCGACAATGCCAAGACCAAGGCCGAGGAAAAGCGAGGTCAGACCCTTGCGTGTGCTATCGCCGAATGCGGCAGAGACAGTGACAAAGGCCAGCACCATCAGCGCGAAATATTCGCGCGGGCCAAAGACCAGCGCCAGTTTCACCACATGCGGCGCGAGGAAGGCCAGAAGCAGCGTGGCGATGGTGCCGGCAACGAAGGAGCCGATGGCGGCCGTGGCCAAGGCCGGGCCGCCGCGCCCCTTGCGGGCCATCTTGTTGCCTTCCAGCGCGGTGACGATCGAGGCACTTTCGCCGGGGGTGTTCAGAAGGATCGAGGTCGTCGACCCGCCATACATGCCCCCATAATAGATGCCTGCAAACATGATGAGCGACCCGGCCGGGTCCAACCCATAGGTCACAGGCAACAGAAGCGCCACGGTCAGCGCCGGGCCAATTCCGGGCAGAACCCCCACCGCCGTACCAAGCGTCACCCCGATCAGCGCATAGAGCAGGATCATCGGCTCTGCGGCGAGCGCAAAGCCTTGCAGGAGATAATCGAAGGAACTCATCCTAGGCCCCGTAGATCAGGGTTTCGAGCCAGCCTGTTGGCAGGTTCAGTTTGAGAAGTTGGTCAAAGATCCCAAAAACCAACGTGGCCAGAACCACGCCCACGGGCAGGGAGATCCACGGTTTGCGATGGCCAAAGCCGCTGGCGGTACAGGCAAACAGGATGCCGGTCGCGATGCTGAAGCCCAAGGGTCCGATCAGCACCAGCTGCGCGCCAAGACCGCCGATGATCCACAACAGCGGTGCGGGATGCTGACGGTCGGGCCGGGCGGTTGCGGTGCCGCGCAGACCTGCGATGGCTGTCCAAAGGCCAAGGCCAATCAGCCCGTAGCCCACCAATTTCGGCGCATCCGCAGGACCCATGCCGGAATAGCCCGTGGCTTCCGGCAGGCGCCCAGCGTCAAGGATCAGAACAATGCCAAAAATCGCAAGACCAACCGCGATGACAAGCGCCGCCCAATCAGGGCGACGCGAGGTTTCGGGGGAAAATCCGCTCATTTCACCAAGCCGATATCCCGAAGGATGCCTTCGGTCGCGGCGATATCCTTGGCGAGTTGAGCTTCAAACTCGGCCCCCGACAGGAAGGTGTTTTCCCAGCCCTTGGTTTCCAGCGCGGCAGTCCAACCTGCCGAGGCGTTGAGCTTTTCGATATCAGCCATCACCGCGGCTTTCTGTTCGTCGCTCAGCCCCGGTGCAGCGGCCACCATGCGCCAGTTCTGCACGGCCACGTCATAGCCTGCCTCTGTCAGCGTCGGCGCGTCAACACCCGCGATGCGATCTGCCGTGCTGACCGCCAGCAGGCGCATCGTGCCCGCCTGCACCTGCGGCAGGAATTCCCCAAGCCCCGAGATGCCTGCCGTCACCTGATTGCCAAGGATGGCGGCCAGCGCCTCCCCCCCGCCCGAGAAGGCGACATAGTTGATCTTGGTCGGATCGATGCCCGCCGCCTTGGCCAAAAGGCCCACAGTGATATGGTCCACGCCACCGGCGGAGCCGCCAGCCCAGCTGACCGCGCCGGGATCAGCCTTCATCGCCTCGACCAGATCGCCGATCGTCTGATGGGGGGAAGCGGCGGGAACGACAATCGCCACGGCCTCACCCGTCAGGCGGGCGATCGGGGTCACATCGGCAAGGCTGACGGGGGAGGCATTGGTCAAGATCGCGCCGACCATCACATAGCCACCCACGATCAGTTGCGTCGGATCACCTGAGGCTGCGGCCACGAATTGTGCGAGGCCAACGGTGCCTCCCGCGCCAGGCACATTCTGCACCTGAACAGACCCAGAGATCCCCTCAGCCTGCATCACTTCCTGCATCGTGCGGGCGGTCTGATCCCAGCCACCGCCGGGGCCTGCAGGGGCCATGATGGTGTAATCAGTCGCAAATGCTGGGGCGGCCAGCACAAGGGCCAAGGCCGCGCCGAAAATCGTACGTTTCATCTTTCTTCCTCCCAAAAGTGCCCGTCCGTTGCGGGCCAAAGGTCAGGGTCAGGGCCGTATGCCGTGCGCCATCTGCCTTCGCTCTGCGAAAGTGGCATCAAAGTCCTATCTTGGTCCAGAGTTTTTTGTGCTGCTTTTCTAGGCGCTATCCGATGCGACCGATCTTCCTATGACCCGTTCAGGCTTCGGAGCCAGAAGTGAACGACAGGTTTCCACGGCACCGGTTTTTTCGTCAGCGAAGTTGCACAGCCAAGATGCCTCCCATGGATAAACCGTGATGCGGTTGCCACAAAATGCCCACCCGTGCAGTTGGGGCGGGGCTTGATTGCTGATCTCAACCCGAGTCGACGCGTCCGGGGTGATCCGTGAAGCGGCGCAGCGTTATGGCAATCAGAGCGCAGGAAGCAGGTCTAGGTCACGGCCCTGTCATCTTCCTCAACAGTCGACACAGGGAATGAAGGGCGCGCGCCAAGAGCGGTGACCTGCGGACATTTGCTGCAAGGGATGGTCTGACTTGAATGACGGATTGGTCGTGGCCCAAACGATGCATATGCCAACCAGTGCGGCGTGTCCGGGCGTTCCGTCTATTCTGCAGCGACCGCGCGCATGGCGTGGGTAATCGCAGCCCTGAGCATCTCGGGCGCTACCGGCTTGATCAAGGTCATGTCGCTTTCGCGCAAGGCGCGGCCCTGAAGATCTGCCTCATGCGGATAGCCCGAAACATAGACGACCGGCATGCTGTCGCAAAGGATACGGATACGTTCGACCATGTCGGGGCCCTGCAACCGTCCGGGCATGACCACGTCGCTGACGATGATATCGATGATGTCCTGATGCTGCAGGAAGGCCGCAAGGCCCGCATCACCCGAGCCAGCCTCGATCACAACATGGCCCTCACTGGTCAGGATCCTATGAAAGGCCATACGCACTTCATCCTGATCCTCGACCAGAAGAATGGTCAAGGGTAATGCTTCGTCGTCGCCCCCCCGATCAGTTGGTGTCTGCGCGTCATCGTCACGGTTCGATGCAGGAAAATACAACTGAAAGGTTGTCCCTTTTCCAAGCTTTGACGTTACCCGCACCATTCCGCCGGATTGCCGGATCAGCCCATCTACCATGGCAAGGCCAAGTCCGGTTCCTTTGTTCGGGGCCTTGGTCGTGAAGAAGGGCTCAAACAACCGGGTCATCACCTCGGGAGAAATCCCTTCACCCGTGTCGCTGACAGAGATCATTGCATAGCGACCGGGAGATAGGCTTTCTCCACATTCCGCGAGAAAGGCAGCCGTCAACTCGACCGACGCGGTCGTGAGTGTCACCTTCCCTTCCTCTGGCGTTGCATCCCGCGCGTTCAGCACAAGGTTCAGGATCGCGCTTTCAAGAAAGCTTTGCATTTTCCCCGAGGGCGACATCCAGATCAATCCGTGCGGGCAGGGCACTGCGCAGGACGCCACGCATGTCCGTGATCTGACTGTTCACTTTGACCAGGCTCGGATGCATCTCTGACTGACGGGTGAAGTTCACAAGCCGCTTCGTCAATTCCCCTCCAAGTTCTGCGGCCTTGATGATCGATCGGCCAAGTGCCGCCCGATCCACGTCTCGGGCCGCGTCGATCAGCATCTCGGCATTGCCACGGACCACCATGAGAAGATTGTTGAAATCATGCGCGATCCCGCCGGCGATCCTGCTGATCGTCTCTTGCTTGCCTGCCTCGAAAAGAAGGCGCATCGTCTCGGCCGCTTTTTGTTCAGCGGCGACCGTATGGGTCACGTCGAGGATCAACGAGTTCCAGAGCACACTGCCGTCTTTGCGGCGCCTCGGTTGTCCGCGGCCTTCCAACCATTTGACCTTGCCTGACGGTGTCTTGATCCGCCAGCGGTGGTTCCAAGTGCTCAGCTCCTCGGCGGAACGCCGAACAGTGGCTTGCATAGCAGGAAGGTCTTCCGGAAACACCATATCCCACATGGGTTGGGCATCTTGCGTCAAGGCCGTGGCAGGAACCTCCCAAATGTCCATACACCCCGGAGACATCAGATCAACGACAACCGATCCTTCTGCCGTTTCAATGTATTGAAAGATCGCACCCGGCATATTTTCAGCCAGATCAATGAATTGCCTGTTCTTTTCGTCAAGCGCCCGGTTTGCCCCTTCGATTTGCCTGCGCTCATATTCAGAGGTTAACAGCGATGCTTGCAGGTTCATCTGCTGGTTGATCATTTCGGCGATCGCGCTGACCTGCGCGCAATCAGCCTCGGTCCAATCGCGCGGGACAATGTCCAGAACACAGACAGATCCAAGGGGTGCGCCATCTGGTGCCCGCAACGGATAGCCCAGGTAAGACATCACGCCCAATTCCTTGATGATTGGATTTTCGCGCACTCTTTCATCTTCGCGCGCATTGGTCACAATCAGAGGTGCATTGGTCGCTTTGACGATCCGGCAAAAAGACCGTGAGAGTGGCGTTTCGCGCAAGGTGGCGACAGGTTCGGGAAGGCCGATCGCGGCAATGAACACCTGCCGATCATTCGCTTCGTCAACCACTGTCGTCAGCCCAATGGGCGCGTCGACCCGCTCTGCCATAACTTCTGTCAGGGATTGATTAAGTTCCTGAATGTTAACAGGGTCAGAAACCATGTTCTCTAACTCATGCCTGACGGCCATGCAGACCTCCCATCCGAAACGCTGGAACTGAGCACCTACACCGTAGACTTGAGTCACCTAGGCAGACTCTATGACAATCGATATAGTCTTCTATCCGAGAGTAACAACCAAAAGTTGAAATTGCTGAAGTTGGTCTTGTGAGGCATCCTTTCGACAGGGCTACATGGCTGTGCCATGCCGTGTCCTTGACCCGTCCGGCTCGCATCTCTCATGTCGATACGGTCGGCGGCGCGGTCACGCCGGAAACGCCGGGCGCAACCAAAACCATCCGATGCGGGCCCCCTCCCTTATCTGTTATCTGGAAAGCGCATGACTCGCCTTTTCCGCGCACGCTTCCGGGTTTCGCGAGGACCGGTTTTCGGTCCTGTCTGCATGCCGCGTCCTCGCCTCACTTTGATGACCACGCGCGACATGTGATCCCGAGATTTACTGCGGTAGTCTCCCGCGAGATCGCACCCGGCGATACCCCTGTCTGCGCCGTAACGGATGTAAAGGCGGCGGGGGTGGTAGGCCCGGAGGGACTCGAACCCCCAACCAAGGCGTTATGAGCGCCCTGCTCTGACCATTGAGCTACAGGCCCCCGAAGGACCCCGCCGTTGCTCTGCCTAGCATAACCGGGGGGGCGGTCAAGCGGCGCGGGTAAAGCCGGCGCGGCTTTGTTGCGCGGGCCGGGCGAAAGGCGTATGGGGGCGGCACGGCGGATTCCCAAAGGAGACGGGCCATGGGCGAGCAAAAGACCGGGGGCGAAGGCGGGCTGACCTATGCGCAGGCCGGCGTGGATATCGACGCAGGCAATGCCCTTGTTGAACGCATCAAGCCTGCGGCCAAGCGGACCTCGCGCCCCGGCGTGATGGGGGGCTTGGGCGGCTTTGGCGGGCTGTTCGACCTCAAGGCTGCGGGCTATTCCGACCCGGTTCTGGTGGCCGCGACCGATGGTGTGGGGACGAAATTGCGCATCGCCATTGATACAGGCGTGGTGGACACGATCGGGATCGACCTTGTGGCCATGTGTGTGAATGACCTTGTTTGCCAAGGGGCGGAGCCACTCTTTTTCCTCGACTACTTCGCGACCGGCAAACTCGACGTGGATCAGGCCGCGCGGATCGTCGAAGGCATTGCCGAGGGCTGCCATCAATCGGGCTGCGCGCTGATCGGGGGCGAGACGGCAGAGATGCCCGGCATGTATCACAAGGGTGATTTCGACCTTGCGGGTTTTGCTGTCGGCGCCATGGAACGGGGCCAAGACCTGCCGCGCGGCGTGGCGGCGGGGGATGTGCTGTTGGGGCTCAAATCCTCGGGCGTTCATTCCAACGGCTATTCCTTCGTGCGCAAGGTGGTGGAGCTTTCTGGACTTGGCTGGAATTCCCCTTGCCCCTTTGCCGAGGGCAGCCTTGGCGCAGCCCTCCTCGCGCCGACCCGGCTTTATGTGCGTCAGGCCCTTGCCGCGGTCCGGGCGGGCGGGGTGCATGGGCTGGCCCATATCACCGGGGGCGGCATCACGGAAAACCCGCCGCGCCTCTTGCCCGATGGGCTGGCCTGCGAGATCGATCTTTCCTCCTGGACCTTGCCGCCGGTGTTCCGCTGGCTGGCCGAGACGGCGAAGATGACCGAGGCGGAACTCCTCAAAACCTTCAACTGCGGCATCGGCATGATGCTGGCCGTCGCCCCCGACCGGGGAGAGGCAATAGCGGAGGTGCTGCGCGGGATGGGCGAAGAGGTCGTGACCTTGGGCCGCATCACCGCAGGGCAGGGGGGCGTGATCTACAAGGGCCGCCTGCTGTGACGCGCGTGGCCATCCTGATCTCCGGGGGTGGCTCCAACATGCTCAGGCTGGTGGAGGCGATGCAGGCCGAAGGCTTTGCCACGCCCGTTCTTGTTGCCGCGAACGATCCCACGGCGCGGGGGCTGGGGCTGGCCTCTGCCCTTGGCGTGCCGGTGGCATCCGTGGACCATCGCCCTTTTGGCAAGGACCGCGCTGCGTTCGAGGCGGCACTTTTGGAGCCGCTTTTGGCGGCACGGCCTGATATCCTGTGCCTTGCCGGATTCATGCGCGTGCTGACCCCCGGTTTCGTGCGGCGCTTCGAAGGGCGGATGCTGAACATCCACCCCTCGCTCTTGCCGAAATATCCGGGCCTGCACACGCACCAGCGCGCCATCGATGCAGGTGATGCCGAGGCGGGCTGCACCGTGCATGAGGTGACGGCAGAACTTGATGCCGGGCCGATCCTTGGGCAGGCACGGGTCCCGGTTCTGCCGGGCGATACTGCCGATACTTTGGCTGCACGGGTCCTGATGCAGGAACACAGGCTGTACCCGGCTGTCCTGCGCCGCTTCGTGGCGGGTGACCGCGCGCCGGTCTTCCTGCCGTAAACCACCCCCGCCCGCGCCCGGCGCATTCAGGTGCTTTCGCGCCACGCCTGCCGCTGCAATGCCGCCATACCTCAGCCGGGGGTTTTCAAGCCGGGCACCTGCCCCTATAGCGGGAGTCTGCCCTTTGCGGGATGACCCCGCCCCGTTGAAAGCCGCCGCCCATGCGCACGATCACGACGACCGAAGAACTTGCCGCCTTTTGCGAGGCGGCCAAGAAGGCCCCCTATGTCACCATCGATACGGAATTCCTGCGCGAGCGGACCTATTGGTCCAAGCTTTGCCTGATCCAGATGGCCCTCCCGCCCGCCAAGACGGGAGAGGCGGTTCTGGTCGATCCGATCGCAGGTGAGGAGATGAGCCTAGAGCCGCTTTATGACCTGTTCCGCCACGAAGGCACGGTCAAGGTCTTTCATGCGGCGCGGCAGGATCTGGAAATCTTCTTTGTCGAAGGCGGGGTCTTCCCCGTGCCGCTTTTCGATGCGCAGGTCGCCGCCATGGTCTGCGGCTTTGGCGAACAGGTCGGATACGAGACCTTGGTGCGCAAGATCGCGCGCGAAAGCCTCGACAAGACCTCGCGCTTTACCGATTGGTCGCGCCGCCCGCTGTCGGCTGCGCAGAAGGAATATGCCTTGGCCGATGTCACCCATCTGCGGGTGATCTATGAATGGCTGGAGGGGCAGCTAAAAAAGAACGGGCGCGCGCATTGGGTGGCCGAGGAATTGGCGATCCTGACCGATCCCGAAACCTATACGATCCGCCCCGAGGAGGCATGGCTGCGAGTCAAGACCCGTACCACATCAGGCCGGTTTCTGGCCGTGGTGCGCGAACTCGCGCGGTTCCGCGAAGATTATGCGCAGCGCAACAACGTGCCCCGGTCGCGGGTGATGAAGGATGATGCGCTGCTGGAACTCGCCTCCACCCGGCCGCAGAGCATGGATGAACTTGGCCGCTCGCGACTGTTGATGCGCGAAGGCCGCAAGCCCGAGATTGCCGAAGGCATCCTTTCCGCGATCAAAGCGGGGCTGGAGGCAAAGCCCGAGGACCTTCCCAAGGTCGAGGGGGAGCGGGAGCAGTTGCAGGTCAACCCCGCGCTGGCCGATCTGCTGCGCGTGTTGCTCAAGGCAAAATCCGAAAGCCTTGGCGTTGCCCCCCGGCTGATCGCCTCAGCAGCGGAACTGGATGCCATGGCAGCGGGACAGCGGGATGGCGAATTGCTGAAAGGCTGGCGCAAAGAAGCCTTTGGCGATGAAGCCCTCCGCCTGTGCCGGGGCGAAATCGCCCTGACCGCCCGTGGGAACGAGGTGCGCGTGGTCCCTGTCTGACGGGCCGCGCCTTCGGTCAACTACCCGCGCGCGAGGTGCGGGCGTTATTCGCCCCCTGCACCGTCACGCGATTGATGCTGCGCAGCTTTTGGGGTGTCAGTGTCATCGCAACCGTCACCTCCCGCGACCTCGGGGTGTTCACACCCGTATCAGTCAGTGGCGGCACGATCCGGAACTCTAGGATCAGATGGCCGGGGTCATCGCTTTCCGCTTCGATCAATTCGGCATCCCACCACCCTTGGGTTGGTGTGATGCCCGTGGCCCGCACGATCGCCCCGCCGGAATAGCTTTCCACCGCCATCGACACGACATCCTCCACCAGAGGGCGCGCATCCGCTTCCCGCTCTGGCAGAACGATCAATTCGGTGGGTTCCGACTGGCCAAACCAATTAAACGGGTTCAACCGGCTGTCGCGGACCGCCCCGCAAGAGGCCAAGACCAGAACTGTGGCAAGCGCAAGCGCAAGGGAACGTGACATCGGGGCATCCATCTTACTTTTCCCTTGGGTAACGGATCGCCGCTCTTTTGAAAAGGCCGTGCAAAGGGGGGTGGACCTTCGCAGCATCGCGCCTTACCTCCTTGCCTGCCGCAAGGGGGAACAGCCATGGCCACCGAAGCCTTTGAAGAAATCGCGGAAACCTTCGACTTCCTTGACGATTGGGAAGACCGCTATCGCCATGTCATCGAATTGGGCAAAGCGATGCCGCCCTTGGAGGACAGTTTCAAAGTGCCGGCCTACAAGGTGGACGGTTGCGCAAGCCAAGTCTGGCTGCGCCCGGTGATCGAAGGCGGACGTTTCGATTTTCAGGGCGATTCCGATGCGATGATCGTGCGGGGGCTGATTGCCGTTCTGCACGCGCTTTATGCTGGCCTGCCGGTGGCTGAAGTCGCGCGCGTCGACGCGCCTGCGGAACTCGCACGCCTGGGGTTGAACGAACATCTCTCCTCGCAACGCTCCAACGGCCTGCGCGCTATGGTCGATCGCATCCGCGCCACGGCCGCCGCAGCCTAAGGCAGGCTCAGACCAGCGGCGCGCAGGCTTTGGTCAGCCAATCCCGCGCCTCTGGTCCCAGCCGGGGACCAATCCGTGCCAGAACCTCGGCATGATAGGCGTCGATCCAGTCCCGTTCGGCAGCGGAAAGGACAGGGATCACAATCAGCCGCCGATCAAAAGGCACGAAGGTCAGCGTCTCAAAGCAATATTGCGCGCGATTGTCGCCAAGGGCAGGGGCCTCGCGCACGGCAATCAGGTTCTCAAGCCGGATGCCAAAGGCCCCTTCACGGTAATAGCCCGGTTCATTCGACAGGATCATGCCGGGTTGCAGGGGAACTTCCGAGATCCGACTGATCCGCTGCGGGCCTTCATGCACACTGAGGAAGGCACCGACGCCATGGCCCGTGCCATGGTCGAAATCCTGTCCCGCAACCCAGAGCGCGAAGCGCGCCAAGGGGTCAAGGTCGCGCCCGGCCAGCCCTTGAGGAAAGCGCGCGCGCGAAATCGCGATCAGCCCTTGAAGCACCCGGGTGTAACAGGCGCGCGCCTCCTCGCCCGGATCGCCAATCGCAAGCGTTCGGGTGATGTCGGTCGTGCCATCGGCATATTGCGCGCCCGAGTCGATCAGCAGAAGTTCGTCCTGCCCAAGCCTGCGATCCGTCGCCTCTGTCACGCGATAATGGATGATCGCGCCATGGGGGCCTGACCCGCAGATCGTGTCAAAGCTCAGGTCATGCAGCGCATTGGTCGCGCGGCGAAAACCCTCCAGCGCGCGGGTCACCGAAATCTCGGTCTGGCTGCCCGCTGGTTGGCGGTCCAGCCAGCACAGGAATTCCACCATCGCCGCCCCGTCGCGCAAATGCGCCGCGCGCATCCCCTGAAGTTCGCCCTCATTCTTGCAGGCTTTGGGCAGGCGACAGGGGTCATCGCCCCAATCGATCGCGATGCCCGCTTCCTCCAACTCCCGGCTGATCGCCAGGGGGGCGGTGCTGCGGTCCACCCGAACCGGGCCGGGGAGCGTATGCAGCGCTGGGACAAAGGCATTGACCGGGCGCAACGTCACCTGCGGCCCCAGATGGGCGCGGGTTGCCTCATCCAGCTTGGCCCCTTCGGCAAAAAGCGTGACTCGCGCATCGTCATGAAGGATGGCAAAGCCCTGCATCACCGGGTTGCGCGGCACATCCGCGCCGCGAATGTTCAACAGCCAACAGAGCGAGTCAGGCAGCGTGATCACCGCTGCCCGCTGACCGGCGCGGCGCAACCCTTCGGCCAATCGCGCCCGCTTGTCGGCAGAGCTTTCCCCGGCCAAAGCATCGGGATGCACGAAGGCCCGCCCCACCGGCGGCGCAGGTTGATCGGCCCAGATCGCATCCACCATGTTCGGCACCGCTCTAAGGGCCACGGCTGACCCTTGCAGCGCCGCCTCCAGCCGATCCATCTCCTCTGCCGTATGCAGCCAAGGGTCAAAGCCTACCACCCCATTGGCCAGATGCGTCCGCAGCCATGGCCCCGGCTTTTCCTCAGGCCAGGGCACGGGGGTGAAATGCGCCAGATCGACCTGACTCTTCACCTGCGTCCGATAGCGCCCATCGATGAATACCCCCGCCACATCGGGCAGCACGATGCAAAAGCCCGCCGATCCCGTAAACCCGGTCAGCCATTGCAGCCGTTCATCGCGCGCGGCGACATATTCGCCCTGATGCACATCGGCGCGCGGCACGATGAAACCGGCAAGCCCTGCCTGTGCCAGCGCTACCCGCAGCGCTGCAAGGCGCGGTGCGCCCTGTGCGGGATCGGCATGGCTTTCAAAACTTTGGAACATCGCCGCTCCTTCATCTGTTCTCAAATATCCTCGGGGGTGAATTGGCCGCAGGCCAAGAGGGGGCAGACAGCCCCCTCCTGCCACGCAAGATCACCCGGCGCGGCGCATCCCCAAAAGACGCGCGCGCTTCTTCGGATCGGCATCGAACAACCCGGCCAATTGTTCCGTCATGGCCCCGGCCAATTGTTCGACATCGGTGATCGTCACTGCGCGCTGATAATAGCGGGTGACGTCATGGCCGATGCCAATCGCAATCAATTCCACCGCCTTGCGCCGTTCCACCATGGTAATCACATCGCGCAAATGTTTTTCAAGGAAATTCGCTGGGTTAACCGACAAGGTGCTGTCATCCACCGGGGCGCCATCGGAAATCACCATCAGAATCTTGCGTGCCTCTGGCCGAGCAAGCATGCGCCGATGCGCCCATTCCAGCGCCTCGCCATCGATGTTTTCCTTCAAGAGGCCCTCTTTCATCATCAGGCCAAGGTTTTCGCGCGCGCGCCGCCATGGGGCATCGGCAGATTTGTAAATGATGTGGCGGAGATCATTCAGCCGCCCCGGCTGCTGCGGGCGGCCAGAGGCGAGCCAGCGTTCGCGGCTTTGCCCACCCTTCCAGGCCCGTGTGGTGAAGCCAAGGATTTCTACCTTGACGCTGCACCGCTCCAGTGTGCGGGCCAGCACATCGGCGCAGATCGCGGCGATAGAGATCGGGCGCCCCCGCATCGACCCTGAATTGTCGAGGAGCAGCGTCACCACGGTATCGCGGAATTCGGTGTCCTTCTCCTGCTTGAAGGACAGGGGCGTGGTGGGGTTCGCGACCACACGCGCCAAGCGGCCCGCATCCAGCGTGCCTTCTTCCAGATCGAACAGCCAAGACCGGTTCTGCTGCGCCTGCAAGCGCCGTTGCAGCTTGTTCGCCAGCCGCGACACGGCGCCTTTCAGCGGATCAAGCTGCTGATCCAGATAGGCGCGCAGCCGTTCCAGTTCGGCCGGTTCCGCCAATTCCTCGGCCCGGATTTCCTCATCAAAATCGGTGGCATAGACGGAATAGTTCGGGTCCGCATCGGAATGGGGCGCAGGGGGCGGTGGATCAAGCGGGGCCTCGCCTTCGGGGACTTCCTGCTCGTCCCCCTGTTCCATATCGGCGCTGTCCTCCATCGTGACCTGCGCCTGCGATTGGTCCTGCTGGTCTTCCTGCGCGCGTTCGGGGCTGGCTTCTGCCTCCTCCTGCTCGGACTGCTCCTCGCCTTGGCTCTCAGGTTCCTGCTCGTCTTCCTGCGCCTCGTCGTTCAGATCGTCGTCGTCCGGCGCATCCGGGTCATCGCCCAACTGGTCGCCATAGCCGAGATCAGAGATGACCTTGCGCGCCAGCCGCGCAAAGGCCGCCTGATCGGCCAGCACGTCATCCACCCCATCCAGCGTGCCGCCGGCCTGTTCCTCGATAAAGCCGCGCCACAGGCCCATGACATTATCGGCCGAAGGCGGCAGCGGCCGCCCCGTTGCCAGATGCCGCACCAGATAGCCCGCCGCCACGGGCAAAGGCGCATCCTGGGTATTGGTGATCTGGCCATAGCCCTTGCGGTCGGCCTCATGCGCGATCTTGGCATCGATATTCGTGGCCGTGCCGGGCATGGCGCGCGCACCAACAGCCTCGCAGCGGGCGGTTTCCATCGCCTCATAGATCTCACGCGCCAACTGGCCGGGGGGGGCATAGCGGTTATGCGTCGCTTCGTCATGGAACTTGCGGCGCAGCGCGAAGGCATCAGCCGTGCCGCGGGCGAGCAGCACCTCGTCCCGCGTCATGCGGCGGCTCACCTGTGGCAAGCGCACGCCGTCGCGGTTCATCCCTGGCGGATCGACGGAATAGGAGACGGTCATCTCCGGATCGTCGGCCATGGTTTTCGTGGCCTCTGCGAGGGCCTTCTTGAAGGGATCGGCGGGGTTGTCGAGGGGCTTGTTCATGGCGGCGAATGTGGCACCGCATGGGGCGCGCGGCAAGGGCGGATTGCAGCGCAAAACAGCGTGGTCAGGGCGCATCCCGTGCAGTTTCGCACAAAGCCCGCGCATGGCCGTGGGGTTGTGCGCGCGACGTTCCATGCCATTTTACAGGTTGGAATTCACACCCACCAAGACAGGGAAATATCATGTCCAAACCGAAAATCGCGATCATCGTCGGCTCGACCCGCAAGGTCCGCTTTGCCGATATCCCCACAGCATGGATCAAGGCGCAGGCCGAAACCCATGGCGCGCTGGATGTCGAAGTGGTGGACCTGCGCGATTTCCCGCTGCCCTTCTTTGACGAAGTGGCCTCTAACGCTTGGGTGCCTTCGGAAAACGACGTGGCCAAGGCCTGGCAGCAAAAGCTTGCGGGTTTTGATGGCTATATCTTCGTTGTGGCCGAATATAACCGCTCGATCACCGGCGTTCTGAAGAACGCGCTGGATCAGGCCTATGTCGAATGGGCAAAAAAGCCGATGGGCATTGTAGCCTATGGCTCGGTTGGCGGCACCCGCGCGGCAGAGCATCTGCGCCTGATTGGCGTGGAGCTTCAGATGGTTCCGGTGCGCAATGCCGTGCATATCGGCGGCGGCGATTTCTTCAAGGTGCATCCGGGCTTTGGCGGCACGGGCAATCTGGCCGATATCGAAGGCTCCATCGGGGCCTCGGCCAAGGCCCTTCTGGACGATATGGCGTGGTGGGCTGGCGCCACCAAAGCCGCGCGCGGCTGACCCTTGTCGCCGCGAGGAAGAGATGAAAAAGGGGCGGGAAACCGCCCCTTTTGTTTTGGAAACATGACCCTTCGTGCGCGCGATAGCCTTAGCGCATCGCCATGCTCGCTGCACTTTCAGGCAGTTCTTCATTGAAACAGCGCTGATAGAATTCGGCCACGGTCTGGCGTTCCAACTCATCGCACTTGTTGAGGAAAGACAGCCGGAAAGCGTAGCCCACATTCCGGAAAATCTCGGCATTTTGCGCCCAGTTCAGCACGGTGCGCGGCGACATGACGGTGGAGAGATCCCCGTTCATGAAAGCGGTGCGGGTCAGATCGGCCACGGTCACCATTTGCGAAATGGTCTTGCGGCCTTTTTCCGTGTTGTAATGCGGGTTCTTGGCCAGAATGATCGCGGCTTCGGCATCGTGGCTGAGGTAGTTCAGCGTGGCCACAAGGCTCCACCGGTCCATCTGGGCTTGGTTGATCTGCTGGGTGCCGTGGTAAAGGCCCGTTGTATCGCCCAGACCCACGGTATTTGCGGTGGCAAACAGACGGAAGGAGGGATGGGGCGTGATGATCTCATTCTGATCCAGAAGCGTCAGCTTGCCATCATGTTCCAGCACGCGCTGGATCACGAACATCACATCAGCACGGCCCGCATCATATTCGTCGAACACAATGGCCACAGGGTTGCGCAGCGCCCAAGGCAGGATGCCTTCGTGGAATTCGGTGACCTGCTTGCCATCCTTCAGCTTGATTGCATCCTTGCCGATCAGGTCGATCCGGCTGATATGGCTATCGAGGTTCACGCGCACGCAAGGCCAGTTCAGCCGCGCCGCAACCTGTTCAATATGCGTGGATTTTCCCGTTCCGTGATAGCCTTGGATCATCACACGGCGGTTGTAGGCAAAGCCTGCAAGGATGGCGAGCGTGGTGTCGGGATCGAACTTATAGGTCGGGTCGATTTCGGGCACGCGATCCGTGCGGTCGGCGAAGCCTTTGACCCGCATATCGGTATCGATGCCGAACACATCGCGAACAGAGATTTCTTCGGTGGGTTTCATCGCGTGGTCCAGCATCTGTCTTGTCCATCCTTGGGCCGAAGGCCCGGATCAGCCCCCGTATCAACCCCGGAGTTGTGGAACATATCTCGGGGGGGTGCAAGGGGAAGGGCTGTATCGGATACAACCCGAAACGGCGAGGTTTTGAGGCATCAGTCCTTGAAGAACCGGCTGTCCTTGATCTGGTCCCAAGCCCAGACAACCTCTTGTAATTGCTCCTCATGGCTGCGGTCGCCGCCGTTCATGTCGGGGTGAAGCACCTTGATCAAGGCCTTGTAAGCCTTGCGAATTTCCGGCTTTGACATGCTGTCGCGGCAATCGAGGATTTCCAGCGCCTTGCGCTCGGTCGGCGGCAGCTTGCGGGTGGCGGCATTGGTCACGCGGCCGGGGTTCTGCGTCGCCTTTTCGCCCAAAAGCTGCATGGGATCATCCACCCCAAGCCGCGCCCAGGCATTGCCATCCCCTTGTTTTGAAAAGGGTTTTGTCGTGCGGCCCCAGACGCGATCCTTGTCCAGAAACTTCTGGAATTCCTCATCCGTGGTGCCTTGAAAGAAGTTCCACTTCAAATTGTATTCCCGCGCGTGGTCTTTACAGAACCAAAAGAATTCATCCAGCCGCTCTGGGCTTTTTGGCGCGCGATATTGGCCCGCCTCCTTGCACTCCGGATAGTCGCAGGCGCGGGTGGAGGTGGTGTAAGCCCCTGAAAAGCCAGATCTTCCGGTCTTTTTCCGCTTCTTGTCGGAAGACACGCGGATGTCGAAATCAAAGGGGGGCTTCGTGACCATCAAGGGGCCTTTCACTGGCTTTCCGACTCGGGCGGCACAGTTTAGGGAATTGACCGGCAAGGAAAAGAGGGGAGCGGCAAAAATGCCTGTGAAGGATGAGATCGAGACAAGGCTGCGCGCGAAGTTCGATGTGCAAGAGATTGATATTGTGAACGAAAGCTACAAGCACGCAGGCCATGCGGGCGATGATGGTTCAGGCGAAAGCCATTTCCGCATCCGCCTGCGGGCGGCGGAACTTGCGCCGCTGTCGCGCGTTCAGCGGCATCGGGCGGTGCATCAGGCGCTGGGGGATCTGACCACGCGCATCCATGCGATTGCGCTGGATCTGGGCTAAGACCCTGAAAAAGGGGTGTCACCTCCTGTACACCCCCCGTACACCCCCTGTGCAGACACGCCGCAAAAGACGCGGCTTCCTGCACCTCTCCTTCATCTTGGTAAAAATACTCTCGGGAGGGGTTTGGGGAGGGCAGACAGCCCTCCCCAAGGGTGGCCCCGAGCGCGCGGTGTCAGACGGCAAATCCAGACGGCAGATCAGGCCGCCTTCTGGCCAGCTGCGGTTCTTGGTAGATCAAGGGCGAGTTCACCCCCTCGCATCGTTCCGCGCAGCAGATGGCCGGGGTTCGCCACTTCGGGGTAGCGGTCGGCCCAGTCGCGGAAGCGGTCGTTTGTGACGATCTTCGCGCGGCGGAAGCGGGCGGTATCGAGGAGGAGGGGGTCGGCCTGCATGCCCTTGGGCACCACGGTCACGAAGCGCGGCAGCAGGCCGATGTCGCGCGCGAGGCTGACTTCGTTCCGATAGCGCCCAGAGAGCAGATAGCCCGCATTGGCATCGAACACCACATGAGGGGCAAAGCCTGCCGCCTTGATCCGATCCACCACGGCGCGGACCGTGGCGAGGTTGGGGGTGTTGTCCTGCCAATGCATGACGTTCGATCCATCAACCAAGATCCATGCCTTGCGCGCGGCCCGGGCCCGCACGATGGCCCGGCCAAGCAGAAAGAGGGCGGCGAGAAAGGCAGGAAAGGCCAAGGTCGCCCATTCAGGGGCCTCGGGCGCAAGGAGCGCGAAGGCGCAGATCGCGCCACTGACAATCACCAGAACAAAGGGAAAAGCCATGGGCCGAGCATGGCCAGCGGGGGGAGGGCGGTCAAGCAATCCATGCAAAAAGCCGAGCCTGCGGCAACGCAGGCACGGCGGCGGGTCTGGTCTTTCCTCTGTTGTCTTGGGCGCTTAGGCCCCGCGCAGGAAGGCGAGCATGGTGCCCGCGTCTGACACTTGCACCGGCACGCCGGGTGGGTTGTCGCGCAGGCCCGGTTCGGCGAAGAGCTTTACGATCCGCCCATCTTCGACCAGCATGGAATAGCGCCACGACCGCAGGCCCATGCCTTGGGCGCTGCGGTCCACCAACATGCCCATGAGCCGCGAGAATTCGCCATTGCCATCGGGCAACATGCGGATCTTTTCGATGCCTTGCGCCTTGGCCCATTGGAAGAGGATGAAGGCATCATTGACCGACAGGCAGATCACCTCATCCACGCCCAAAGCGCGGAAGTCGTCATAGGCGGCCTCATACCCCGGAAGGTGGCTTTCGGAACAGGCGGGGGTAAAGGCCCCCGGCACGGCGAAAAGCACGATGCGGCGGCCTTTGAAGATGTCATCCGTGGTGACATCCTTCCATTCGAAAGGGTTTGGCCCTTCGAGTGCCGGGTTGCGGACGCGGGTGTGGAAGGTGACCTGCGGGACGACCTCTGGCATGGCTCAGGCCTCGGCCTTGAAGCCTGCAGCCTCGATCCCCGCCACGGCGGCGAGTGCGTCATTGTCGGAGGTATCGCCCGTGACGCCAACCGCGCCCAGCACATTGCCCTTGGCATCGCGCACAAGGACGCCGCCTTTGACGGGGACGAAATCGCCGCCATAGATGCCGTTCATGGCTTGGACGAAATAGGCCTGAGTCTCGGCCCGCGCATGGATCGCGCTGCCCGGAAGGCCCAGCATCAGGCAGCCATTGGCCTTGCCATGCGCCAGTTTGAAGCGACCGGGGCTGGCGCCATCTTCACGTTCAAAGGCGATCGGGTGGCCGCCTGCATCCAGCACGACGATGGAGAGCGGTTTCATCCCCGCCTCGCGCCCTTTGGCGAGCGCGGCGGAGACGATTTTACGGGCTTTTTTCAGCGTGATCATTTGGCACCTGCCTTCTTTTCCAAGCGCCGCGTATGCAGCACGGGTTCGGTATAGCCCGAGGGCTGTTCGCGGCCTTTGAACACCAGATCGCAGGCCGCGCGGAAGGCCACGCCGTCAAAGGCCGGGGCCATCGGGCGATAGGCGCGGTCGGTGGCGTTTTGCTTATCCACCACGGCGGCCATTTTCTTCATCGCGGTCATGACTTGGTCTTCGCTGACCACGCCGTGATGGAGCCAGTTGGCAAGCGCCTGCGCGCTGATCCGGCAGGTGGCGCGGTCTTCCATCAGGCCGACATCATGGATGTCGGGCACTTTGGAGCAGCCCACGCCCTGATCCACCCAGCGGACGACATAGCCAAGGATGCCTTGGCAGTTGTTGCGATATCGTCCTGACGGGCCAGAACATCGACGCGGTGGTAATGGGTGGCATGCAGCGTGGCGGCGGTGGGCGAGGGGACCCAAGCGCAGTTTGCGCCCGCCTGCGGATGGCCGATCTTTTGTTTCAGCATCTCGCCCATCAGGTCGGGCGCGGCCCACATGCCCTTGCCGATCTGCGCGCGGCCGCGCAGGCCACAGGCAAGGCCGATATCGACGTTGCGATCCTCGTAGGATTTGATCCAGGAGGACGCCTTCATATCGCCCTTGCGGACCATCGGGCCTGCTTCCATGCTGGTGTGGATTTCGTCGCCCGTGCGGTCAAGGAAGCCCGTGTTGATGAAGGCCACGCGGTCCTTGGCGGCGCGGATGCATTCCTTGAGGTTGGCAGAGGTGCGGCGTTCCTCATCCATGATGCCGAGTTTGACGGTATGGCGGGGGAGGCCGAGGACCTCTTCCACCCGGTCAAAGATTTCGCAGGCGAAGGCGACTTCGGCGGGGCCATGCATCTTGGGCTTGACCACATAGACCGAGCCGTGGAGCGAGTTGCGGGGGCCTTCGGTCTTTTTCAGGTCATGCATGGCGCAGAGCGTGGTGAGGAAGGCATCCATGATGCCTTCGCCGACTTCGCGGCCATCGCCATCCAGCACGGCGGGGTTGGTCATCAGATGGCC
>JALOTC010000169.1 GCA_025458085.1 Cypionkella sp.
GATTGCGCCTCGGCATCGATCACGGGGCCGACATCGGTGAAAATGTCCCAAGGGTTGCCAAGCGCGAGGTCATCCATCGCGCCAAACAGCATCTCAGTCACGCTATGGGCGATGTCCTCTTGCACATAAAGGCAACGGAGCGCCGAGCAGCGTTGGCCCGCAGATTGGAAGGACGAGGCCAGAATATCGCGCACCGCCTGTTCCGGCAAAGCGGTAGAATCGACGATCATGGCGTTTAGCCCGCCGGTTTCGGCGATCAACGGCGCACCGGGGGAAAGGTGGTCGGCCATGCTCGCGCGGATTTTCAACGCCGTGTCGGTGCCGCCGGTAAAAGCCACACCCGCCACGCGGGCATCACGCGTGAGCATCGCCCCCACAGCCCCGTCACCGGGCAGAAGTTGCAGCGCCGTGGTCGGCACACCCGCCTTGTGCAAAAGACTCACGGCAAAGGCCGCGATCAGCGGGGTCTGCTCGGCGGGCTTGGCCAGCACCGCATTGCCCGCGGCCAGTGCCGCCGCAATCTGGCCAGTAAAGATCGCAAGCGGGAAGTTCCAGGGGCTGATACAGGCGAAAACTCCGCGCGCAGGATGGGTAAGGCTGGTCGCCCCATCGGCGTAATAGCGCAGGAAATCCACCGCCTCTCGCAATTCGGCCACGGCGTCGGCCAGCGTCTTGCCCGCTTCACGCGCGACGAGCGCAAAGATCGCGCCAAATTCGGCCTCATACAGGTCGGCGGCACGGCGCAATACCTCGGCCCGCTCCGCAGGTGCCGCCAGCCAAGGTTCGGCAAGGCGCAGTGCGGTGTCCACATCCGCCTCTGCCGCATAGGTGACAAAGCCCACACGCTCCCCCGTGGCGGGGTTCTTGACTTCGTGCCGAAGGGCACCTGCCGCACGGCCTGCCAGCATCGGGGCGGCCTCAAAGAGCGCCTCTTTATGCGGGGCGCGCGCAGCCTCGATCGCGGCCAGATCGGCGGCATCGGTCAGATCCCAGCCACGCGAATTGGCCCGCGCGCCAAAGAGTGCGGGGCCAGAGGCAAGCACAGGGTTGGGCAGCGACAGCGCCTCCATCGCCGTGATCGGGCAAGCAGCCACATGTGCGGGCGGCACATCCTCATCCACGATCTGGTTCACAAAGCTGGAATTCGCGCCATTTTCCAAAAGCCTGCGCACCAGATAGGCGAGCAGGTCGCGATGTGCCCCCACAGGCGCATAGATGCGGCAGCGCGTGGCGCGGTCGGTCAGGACGATGTCATGCAGCCTTTCGCCCATGCCATGCAGGCGCTGGAATTCAAAGGCCATGCGGTCCACGCCCATCTCTTCGGCCATGTGCAGCACGGCGGCGACGGTATGGGCGTTGTGGGTGGCAAATTGCGGATAGATGCGGCCCGTCAGGCCAAGCAGTTTGCGCGCATTGGCGATATAAGAAACATCCGTTGCCTCTTTTCGGGTAAAGACGGGGAAGGAGGCAAGGCCAAGCACCTGCGCGCGTTTGACCTCGGCATCCCAATAGGCCCCTTTCACAAGCCGGACCATGATCTTGCGATCCAGCCCTGTGGCCATCTCATGCAGGCGGTCGATCACCGCACCGGCACGACGACCATAGGCCTGCACCACCACGCCAAAGCCTTCCCATCCGGCAAGCGAGGGGTCTTTCAGCACCTCTTCGATCACCTCAAGCGACAGGGCAAGGCGGTCGGCCTCCTCGGCATCAATGTTGAAGCCAAGCCCTGCGGCACGGGCCAGCCCCGCGAGCGCCCGCACACGCGGCACAAGTTCGGTCAGCACACGGTCGCGCTTGGCCACCTCATATCGCGGGTGAAGGGCAGAGAGTTTCACCGAAATGCCGGGATTGGACCGGATGTCATTCCCCTTGGCCGCGCCAGCAATGGCGGTGATCGCCTTGGAATAGGACAGGTGATAGCGACGGGCATCGGCTTCAGTGCGCGCGGCTTCGCCCAGCATGTCATAGCTATAGGTATAGCCCTTGGCCTCCATCTCGGCGGCGCGGGCCATCGCGGCTTCGATGGTTTCGCCCAGAACGAACTGACGCCCCATTTCCTTCATCGCGCGGGAAACGGCCGTGCGGATCACGGGTTCACCCAAGCGCTTTACCGCAGCACGCAGATGGCCCACCACGCCCGGCTCCCGGTCATCCAGCACCTTGCCCGTCAGCATCAGCGCCCAAGTCGAGGCATTCACAAGGCTGGAGGCGGATTTGCCCAAATGCCGGCCCCAATCCGACGGCGCGATCTTATCTTCGATCAGCGCATCCATCGTTTCGGCATCTGGCACACGCAACAGCGCCTCGGCCAGACACATCAGCGCGATGCCCTCGTCGGTCGATAGGCCGTATTCGGCCAGAAAGACCTCCATCAACCCCGGCTTTGCGGCGCTGCGGATTTGCTGCACCAGTTGCGCGCCTTCGGCCACGATGGCCGCGCGGGCAGCTTCCGTCAGCCCGGCCTCGGCGATCAGGTCACGGATCAAGGCCGCTTCGTCGCGCAGCGATTGGGTTTCGATGATGGTTTGGGCAAGGGCGGAATCGTGTGGCATGGGGCGTCTCCTCAGATGAGCCATGATACCCCTCTGTGAAAAGGCGATTTTCCTGATTATGCTACAATCAGCAGGCCATTCGCCCGCATTTGAGGGGGTTTTCATGCCGGATGACAGCGCCGATCTGGACCGTTTCGACCATGCGATCCTGCGCATCCTGTCGACCGATGGGCGGATCAGCGCGACCGAAATCTCGCGCCGGATCGGCCTTTCCAAAAGCCCCACGCAGGCGCGGATCAAGCGGCTAGAGGAGGCGGGCGTCATCACCGGCTACCGCGCCCATCTGGACCCGATCCGCATGGGCCTTGCCCATGTGGCGTTTGTAGAAGTGCGGCTGTCAGACACGCGCGAGGCCGCGCTGCAGGCCTTTAACCGCGCGGTTCTGGCGATTCCCGAGGTTGAGCAATGCCACATGATCGCCAGCCGTTTTGACTATCTGCTGAAGGTGCGCACAGCCGATATCCAAGACTATCGCCGCGTTCTGGCCGAACGGATCAGCGCCCTGCCCCATGTGGCGGGAACCTCGACCTATGTGGCAATGGAGGCGGTGAAGGAAAGCACCTAGGGCGTCGCCCTATTTTGGGCCGCCTTCTTGTTGCATCTCAGGGAGGGCTGTTTGCCTGAGCACCACTCTCTCTTGGAGAGACCCCGGGGAGGGCTGTCTGCCCTCCCCGGCCCCCTCCCGAGAGTATTTGGGCCAAGATGAAGGGAAAAGATGGGTGACACACCAAAAAGAAAAAGGCCGCGGATCATGACGCCGCGGCCCTAGGGCGTCTTCTGTCAGCTCTTAAGCGAGCGAGGGGTCGATGCCCTTGCAGGCGGCGACAAGGCCCTTCACCGCGTCGATTGACTTGTCCATCATCGCCTGTTCATCGGCGTTCAGCTTGATGTCAACGACCTTTTCGATTCCGCCCGCGCCGATGATCGTCGGCACGCCCACATAAAGCCCGTTCAAGCCATAGGCCCCGTCAACATAGGCCGCGCAGGGCAGCAGGCGCTTTTGGTCCTTCAGATAGGCTTCCGCCATTTCGATCGCGCTGGTGGCCGGTGCGTAATAGGCCGAACCGGTTTTCAAAAGACCCACGATTTCGGCACCGCCATCACGGGTGCGCTGAACGATGCTGTCCATCCGCTCTTGCGTGGTCCAGCCCATCTGGACGAGGTCCGGCAGCGGGATGCCGGCAACGGTAGAATAGCGCACCAGCGGCACCATCGTATCGCCGTGGCCGCCCAGAACAAAGGCCGTCACATCGCGCATGGAGACGTTGAATTCAACTGACAGGAAGTGGCGGAAGCGTGCCGCATCCAGCACACCGGCCATGCCCACCACCATGTGATGCGGCAGGCCCGAAAATTCGCGCAGCGCCCAGACCATCGCGTCCAGCGGATTGGTGATGCAGATCACAAAGGCGTTCGGCGCATGGGCCTTGATGCCTTCGCCCACCGACTTCATCACCTTGAGGTTGATGCCGAGGAGGTCGTCACGGCTCATGCCCGGCTTGCGCGGCACGCCAGCAGTCACGATGCAGACATCCGCGCCTGCGATATCCTCATAGCTGTTGGTGCCTTTCAACACGGCATCGAACCCTTCGACCGGGCC
>JALOTC010000036.1 GCA_025458085.1 Cypionkella sp.
GCCCCCAACCGCCGGGGCACGACGGTGACCTTCCACCCCGACCCGGAAATCTTTGGCCAACAGCAATTGAAACCTGCCCGCCTGCTCAAGATGGCGCGGTCCAAGGCCTATCTGTTTTCAGGCGTGGAAATCCGTTGGAAATCTGCGGTGAGTGACGGGGAAACCCCTCAAGAAGCCGTGTTCCACTTCCCCGGCGGCTTGGCCGATTACCTCTCGGACAGCCTGACCAAGGCCACAACCTATGCCGACCGCCCCTTTGCCGGCAAGGTGAGCTTTGTCGAAAAGTTCAACGTGCCGGGATCGGTCGAATGGGCGATCAACTGGACGCCAAGCCGCGATGGCTTTCTGCAATCTTACTGCAACACCGTCCCCACACCCGAAGGCGGCACGCATGAAAACGGCTTTTGGGCGGCGATCCTGAAAGGCATTCGCGCCTATGGCGAAAGGGTCAAGAACCGCAAGGCCGACCAGATCACCCGCGATGACCTTCTGGCTGGGGGCTGCGCGCTGGTCTCCTGCTTTATCCGCGAACCGCAATTCGTGGGCCAAACCAAGGACCGCCTCGCCACCGAAGAAGCCGCGAAATGGGTGGAAAACGCGGTCCGGGACCATTTCGACACATGGCTTGCGGCAGATCCGAAATCGGCGGGGGCGATCCTCGATTTCCTTGTGCTGCGCGCCGAAGAACGGCTGCGCCGCAAGATGGAAAAGGAAACCGCCCGCAAATCGGCGACCAAAAAGCTGCGCCTGCCCGGCAAGCTGACCGACTGCACCGCCAAATCGCGCGAGGGGACCGAGCTGTTCATCGTCGAAGGCGACAGCGCCGGTGGCAGCGCCAAGGGCGCACGCAACCGGGAAACGCAGGCGCTCCTCCCACTCAAAGGGAAAATCCTCAACGTCCTTGGTGCCGCCTCGAACAAACTCAACGACAATTCCGAAATCCGCGACATCTGCGAAGCGCTTGGCGTCGGGATGGGCACGAAGTTCAACCTTGATGATCTGCGCTATGAAAAGATCATCATCATGACCGATGCCGATGTCGATGGCGCGCATATCGCAAGCCTTCTGATGACCTTCTTCTTCACCCAGATGCGCCCCCTGATCGACAAGGGCCACCTCTACCTCGCCTGCCCGCCGCTTTACCGCCTGACCCAAGGGCCAAAGCGGCTTTATGTCGGCTCAGACGCCGAGAAAGAGGCATGGCTTGCAAAAGGCATCGGCGGCAAGGGCAAGATCGACGTGCAGCGGTTCAAGGGCTTGGGCGAAATGGACGCCAAGGACCTGAAAGACACGACGATGGACCCCGCCAGCCGCAAACTCATCCGCGTGACGATCCACGAAGATGAACCGGGCGATACATCCGATCTGGTCGAACGGTTGATGGGCAAGAAACCCGAACTGCGGTTCCAGTACATTCAGGAAAACGCGCGGTTCGTGGAAGAGTTGGATGTCTAGGCGCGGCTGACCACCGCGCCCGACGCTTTCGCCTTTACTTCACCTGAATCGCCCGCAAATGCTCGGCGATCTGAACCAGACGGATCGGCGTTGGCGTCATGATCCCGTCGCCCCCGTCGTAGGGGACCATCTCGCCATCCAGAAGCGGACCGAAGTTCGGCATGACGAAGCCACCCTCCCGCAGCCCCGAATAGCCCCAGATCTTGGCCATCACCGGCGTTGTCGGAAAACTGCCGCCATTGTTGCGCGACAAAAGCGTCAGATCCGCAGGTCGGCTGGCAAGCGTTGTGGCCAATTCGCCATCGCCCTTGCCCGAAGGTCCATGGCAGGCGGCGCAATAATCCGCGTAATCCTCTGCCCCGGTCGGGATGCGTTCAGGCGCGCCCAGAACACAGGCGCCAAGCACAACCACAGACAGGAACGGAAGAATACGGACAGGGTCCATGTCGGGCCTCATTTCTTTGCTGCTGTTACAAGGGTCGCATGTCCACCCGCCCCGGCGCAAGGGGGCTGTCAGACGACGCGCCCCTGATCCAGCCGCAGCACCCGGTCCATCCGCGCGGCAAGGTCCATGTTATGTGTGGCGATCAAGGCGGCAAGCCCGGTTTCCCGAACCAAGGTCATCAGCGCCTCGAACACCTGATCCGAGGTGGCAGGGTCAAGATTGCCGGTTGGCTCATCGGCCAAAAGAAGTCGCGGCGCATTGGCAAGCGCCCGGCAAAAGGCGACTCGCTGTTGCTCGCCCCCCGACAGTGCCGCTGGCCGATGCCCGGCCCGCGCCGCAACGCCCACGCGGCCCAAAAGATCCATCGCGCGGCCCCGCGCCTCTGCCTCGCTTTTACCTTCGGCCAGTTGCGGGATCACGATGTTTTCCAGCGCGGTGAATTCCGGCAGCAGGTGATGGAACTGATAGATGAACCCCACATCCGCGCGCCGCGCCTCTGTCCGCGCCCGGTCGCTCAGCGCGCCCATCTCGCGGCCCGCATGGCGCACATGGCCCGCATCGGCGGTATCCAGCAACCCCGCGATATGCAAAAGCGTGGATTTGCCTGCCCCCGAGGGCGCGACAAGCGCCACAACCTCGCCCGGTTGCAGCGCAAGCGACGCCCCCCGCAGCACCGCCACCTCGGATGGCTTGCCCCGGTTATAGACCTTTTCGATCCCCGAAAGCTCCAGCGCCGGAGCGACCTTCGCCTCACTCATAGCGCAAGGCCTCCACCGGGTTCATCCGCGCGGCACGGCGCGCTGGGAAATAGGTCACGACAAAGGACAGACCAAGCGAGAGCGCCACCGCAGAAAGCACGTCTTCCACCTGCAATTTCGCGGGCAACGCATAGATGCCCCGGATCGACGGGTCCCAAACGCCGCCCCCCGCCATGTAGTTCACGAAGGAAAAGATCGGATCGATATAGATCGCAAACAGGCACCCCAGCACCACGCCCGCCACGGTGCCCACGATGCCGGTAAAGGCCCCACAGAGGAAAAAGATCCGCAAGACCGCCCCTTCCGTCAGCCCGATGGTCCGCAAGATGCCGATATCGCGCCCCTTGTTCTTCACCAACATGATCAGACCAGAGACGATGTTCATCGTGGCGATCAGCACAAGGATCGACAGGATGATGAACATGATATTGTCCTCCACATCCAGCGCGCGCAGAAAGGCACCCGAGGAGTCTCGCCATGTCCACAGCAGCGCCGTCTCGCCCGCAGCGGCGAACAGCGCGGGGGTGTAGCCATCCACCGCCTCTGGATCGCGCACCATCACCTCGAATTCATCGGCAATGCCTTCGCGGTTGAAATAGACCTGCGCCTCGGCAAAGGGCATGTAAAGCCGTGTCCGGTCAATGTCATAGCGCCCGGCGGTAAAGATATAGACCACCTCATAGGCATTGACGCGCGGGCTGGTGCCAAAGGCCGTGCGCACCCCATCCGGGCTGATCACCCGGATACGGTCGCCCACCCCCACGCCAAGGTCGCGCGCCAGAACCGACCCGATGGCGATGCCCTCGCTGAAACGGTCCAGATCGCCGATCGCTTCTGCGCCCTCGCCCACGCGGGGAATGCTGCGCAGGTCTTCGGGCTTCATGCCAAAAACTTCTGCCCCGCTGGTGCCATTGGGCGAGGCGACCATGACCTGCCCCCGGATCATCGGGGCGGCTCGCGTTACCCCCTCTATCGCAGCCAGTCGGCCGGCGATGGCCTCGTAATCCTCAAATCCACGCAGACGCGCGCCCGTCTCGTCCTGTCGGACGGCGGCATAGACGGTGACATGGGCATTGGCCCCAAGGATCGTATCCACGAATTCCGCCCGAAATCCGGCCCGCACAGACAGCGTGGCGATCAGCGCGAAAACTGCGAGCGTAATCCCGATCAGGCTGATCCATGTCATCACACTGACCCCGCCCTCGGCGCGGCGCGCGCGCAAATAGCGCCAAGCGATCATGCGTTCAAATCGGGAGAAAGGGGTCGTGGTGGCCATGATCCGCCTGAACCTTACCGCCGTGTCCGGCAAATGGCGCGCAACGTGCGAGCAATGCCCGCCCGCGTCAAGCCATCCAAGAACACAAGGCCCTGACTGCTCCGTGACTGCCTGCCCTGTCCCGTTCCTTCATCTTGGCCCAAATACTCCGGGGGGTGCGGGGGGCAGGCCCCCCGCCCTCGGGCTGACAAAAGCAATACCGCTTCAAATCCCGGCATAGACCTGCGCGATCCGGTCCACCGCAGCCTCTGGGCTCATTTCTTCGCTTTCGCCCGTGCGGCGGCAGGTGACTTCGACCACGCCATTGGCCAGCCCACGCGGCCCGACCGTGATCCGCCACGGCAGGCCGATCAGGTCCATCGTGGCAAACTTCGCGCCCGCGCGTTCGTCGCGGTCGTCATACAGCGCCTCCAGCCCCTTGGCGGCCAAGGCTCTGTACAGCCCCTCACAGGCCGCATCTGCCGCGCCATCGCCTTGCTTAAGGTTCACGATTCCTACCGGGAAAGGCGTGACCCCCTCGGGCCAGATAATACCCTTGTCGTCATGCGAGGCTTCGATGATCGCGCCCAAAAGGCGGGAAACGCCAATGCCATGCGACCCCATCTCGACCGGGACCTTTGTTCCCTCGGCAGTGACCACCGTGGCCCCCATCGACTCCGAATATTTCGTGCCGAAATAGAAGATTTGGCCCACTTCGATGCCCCGGCCCACCTTGCGATGCGCCTCTGGCACTCTATCGAACACCGCCGCATCATGGGTTTCATCGGTGCGGGCGTAAAGCGTGGTGAACTCCTCGCAGACCGCGGCCACCTGCGCGCGATTGTCATAATCAATCTCGCGCGCGCCAAGCTTCAGCGCCGTCACCCGGTCGTCATAAAACACCTCGGATTCGCCCGTGTTCGCCAGCACAAGGAATTCATGGGTATTGTCGCCCCCGATGGGACCAGAGGCCGCGCGCATCGGGATCGCGGTCAGGCCCATGCGTTCATAGGTGCGCAGATAGCTGACCATATGGCGGTTATAGGCATGAAGCGCAGAGTCGCGGTCCACATCAAAGTTATAGCCATCCTTCATCAGGAATTCGCGCCCGCGCATCACGCCGAACCGAGGCCGCATCTCATCGCGGAACTTCCATTGGATGTGGTAAAGCGTCAGCGGAAGGTCCTTGTAAGAGGACACATGGCTGCGGAAGATGTCGGTGATCATCTCCTCATTCGTCGGCCCATAAAGCATATCGCGTTCATGCCGGTCGCGGATGCGCAGCATTTCCTGCCCGTAATCGTCATACCGCCCGGATTCGCGCCACAGGTCCGCCGGTTGCAGCGTGGGCATCAGCAGCGGGATATGGCCTGCGCGCACCTGTTCCTCATGCACGATCTGTTCGATCCGCCGCAGCACGCGGTAGCCCAAAGGCAGCCACGAATAGATACCCGCCGCCTGCTGCTTGATCATCCCCGCGCGCAGCATGTAGCGGTGGCTCACGATCTGCGCCTCGGCAGGGTTCTCTTTCAGGACAGGCAGAAAATAGCGCGACAGACGCATGATGGGGCCTCTTGGCAAGGATTTGCTCGTTCCTAGCGGGAAGCCCCCCGTCAGGCAAGGCCAGGGCACTGCTGCCTCTTGCGCCGAAGGCCGCGTCCAGCGATATGTGAAGCCTGAGTTGGGGCACAGGTACATGGCATTACCAATCCGCGAGCAGGCGAAATACTGGGGCATCGCGGCAGCGGTGTTCTTCTTCCTGCTCTGGGCCTTGGGGCATGTGCTTTTGCCCTTCCTTGTTGGTGGGGCCTTGGCCTATTTCCTTGATCCCGTGGCTGACCGGCTGGAACGGCTTGGGCTCAGCCGGGCGGCGGCGACATCGGTCATCACGCTGATCATGGTGCTGTTGGTCGTGCTGATCGTGCTGGCGGTCATCCCGACCTTGGTCAACCAGACCGCAGCCCTTGTGAATGCCGCCCCGGAAATCGCGCGCAACATTCAAGCCTTCCTGCTGGAGCAATTCCCCGAACTGGCCGATGAGACCAGCATCCTGCGCACGACGCTGGCCGATATCGCGGCCTTCATCCAGTCCAAGGGCGCGGATCTGGCGCAGGGGCTTTTGTCCTCGGCCATGTCCGTCGTCTCAGCCATTATCTTCATCGTCGTCGTGCCGGTCGTGGCCTTCTACCTGTTGCTCGATTGGGACCCGATGATCGAGCGCATCGACTCGCTGGTGCCCTTGGACCACAAGGCCACGGTCCGCCGCTTGGCGGGTGAGGTGGACCGCGTTCTGGCGGGGTTTGTGCGGGGGCAGCTGACCGTCTGCCTCGTGCTTGGCACCTATTACTCCATCGCGCTGATGATGGCGGGGCTGGATTTCGGCCTTGTCGTCGGGGCCATCGCTGGGGCGATCACCTTCATCCCTTATGTCGGGGCCATCGTGGGCGGCATCTTGGCCATCGGCCTTGCCCTGTTCCAATTCTGGGGCGACCCTTTCGCCATCGGGATTGTCGCCGCGATCTTTGCAGCGGGCCAATTCCTTGAAGGCAACATCCTGACGCCCAAGCTTGTGGGTCAATCGGTGGGGCTGCATCCGGTCTGGCTGTTGCTTGCGCTGTCGACCTTTGGCTCGCTCTTTGGCTTTGTAGGGATGCTGGTCGCCGTGCCGGTCGCCGCCGCCCTTGGCGTGCTGACCCGCTTTGCCGCCGAACAATACCGGGCAAGCCTGCTGTATCGCGGCCTTGCCGGAAAACAGGTTCCGCCACCGGATCAGGGCGGGGAATGACCCGACAACTGGCCTTTGACCTGCCCGCACAGGAAGCGTGGCGGCGCGAAGATTTTTTCGTCTCGCCCACCAATGCCCTTGCGCTGGCCACGGTCGAGGATTGGCGCAACTGGCCGGGGGGCAAGCTGGTGCTGATCGGCCCGCCCGGTTCGGGCAAGACGCATCTGGCGCATCTGATGGCCGAGGCAACGGGGGGCAGGCTTATCTCTGCCACCGCCTTGCCCGGTGCCGATCTGCCCACGCTTGCGGCCAGTGGCGCGGTCGCGGTGGAAGATGGCAAAGCCATCGCCGGGAACCGCGCGGCGGAAGAGGCGCTCTTTCACCTCCACAACATGCTGTTGCCGGCGGGGCGGCTGCTCGTCACCGCCGCTGCCGCGGTTCGGGACTGGGGCCTTGGCTTGCCTGATCTGCACAGCCGCCTTGCCGCCGCCCCGGTCGCGCGGCTTGACCTGCCCGATGACGCGCTTTTGTCCGCCGTTCTGGTCAAGCTGTTCGCCGACCGTCAGGTTGCCGTGCCGCCCCATCTGATCCCGTGGCTGGTTGCCCGCATGGAACGCTCGCTGGCCGCCGCGCGCGAGATCGTGGCCGAAATCGACGCGCGGGCTTTGGCCGAAGGCAAGCCCATCGGGCGCAGCATCGCAGAGGCAGTGCTGGACAGGCGACAGAACGGGTGAAAGACTGTCGCGCGGGCGTTACAGACCCGTTCCATAAGTCGCGATCATGACCCAAGCCGATTTCCTGAAATCCGCCTTCCCCGCCCCCGTCTCTCTGCGCCCCGCCGAAATCGCGGGGCCGGAACGGTTCTTCAACCGCGAACTGTCGTGGCTGGCCTTTAACTGGCGGGTGCTGGATGAGGCATCGAACCCCAATGTGCCGCTGTTGGAACGGCTGCGGTTCCTGTCGATCAGCGCGACCAATCTGGACGAATTCTACACCGTCCGTGTGGCGGGCCTGCGCGCGCTTGTGCGCAACGGCAATGCGATGCTGTCCGAAGATGGCCGCACCCCTGCCGAACAGCTGGCGCTGATCCATGCCGATGCCCGCCGTCTGATGGGCAAGCAACAGACGGTTCTGAACACCCTGAAAAAAGAGATGGAGGCGCAGGGCATTTCCATCGTCACGCGGTCCAAACTCACCGCGCGCGATCTGAAACATCTGGAGGAACATTTCCTCCACAAGGTCTTTCCCGTGCTCTCGCCCCTCGCTATCGACCCGGCGCATCCCTTCCCCTTCATCCCCAACACCGGCTTTTCACTTGCGCTGGAGTTGGAACGGCTGTCTGACCGGCGCACGCTCAAGGCGCTATTGCCCATTCCGCAGCAGATTTCCCGCTTCATCGCGCTGCCCGCGCGCGAAGGCGAAAACCGCTTTCTGCCCTTGGAAGAACTCCTCCTCCTCCATCTCAACATGCTCTTCCCCGGCTATACCGACCGGGGCCATTGCGCCTTTCGCGTCTTGCGCGACAGCGATCTGGAGGTGGAGGACGAAGCCGAAGATCTCGTGCGCGAATTTGAAACCGCGCTGAAACGGCGGCGGCGGGGCGAGGTGATCCGGCTTAAGATGACCGCAGGCGCACCGGCAGACCTGCGCGCCCTGATCATGGAGGAATTGGGCGTCACCGAAGCGGAAGTGGTGGAGATCAAGGGCCTTCTCGGCATCGCCGATCTGAAGGAACTCGTCCTCTCCTCTCGCCCTGATCTGCTCTGGCCGCCCTTCACCCCCCGCGTGCCGGAACGGGTGCAGGACCACGAAGGCGATCTGTTCGCCGCGATCCGGCAGAAGGATATCCTTCTGCATCATCCCTATGAAACCTTTGACCTCGTGATCCGCTTTCTGGAACAGGCGGCGCGCGACCCCAATGTGCTGGCGATCAAGCAGACGCTTTACCGCACCAGCTGGGACAGCCCGATCGTCGGCGCGCTGTGCGAGGCGGCAGAGGCAGGCAAATCGGTGACCGCACTTGTGGAACTCAAGGCCCGCTTCGACGAGGCCGCCAATATCCGCCAATCCCGCCGGTTGGAGCGTGCGGGCGCGCATGTCGTCTATGGGTTCATCCATTACAAGACCCACGCCAAGATCAGCACCGTGGTCCGGCGCGAGGGCGAAAACCTTGTGACCTACACCCATTACGGCACGGGCAATTACCACCCGATCACGGCGCGCATCTACACGGACCTGTCCTTTTTCACCTGCGATGCCGCCTTGGGGCGCGATGCGACCAAGGTGTTCAATTATCTGTCGGGCTATGTGCAGCCCGAAGGGCTGGAAAACCTCGCCATCTCTCCCATCTCGCTCAAGCCCCGGCTGCTGGACCTGATTGCGCGCGAGGCGGAACATGCCCGCGCGGGCCGCCCTGCGGAAATCTGGGCCAAGATGAACAGCCTGATCGAACCCGATGTGATCGACGCACTTTATGCCGCAAGCCAAGCGGGGGTGAAGATCAGCCTGATCGTGCGCGGCATCTGCGGCCTGCGTCCGGGGGTAAAGGGTCTGTCGGAAAACATCCGCGTCAAATCCATCGTCGGGCGGTTCCTTGAACATAGCCGGATCGTCTGTTTCGGATCTGGCCAAGCCCTGCCTTCGCAAAAGGCGCGGGTGTTCCTCTCCAGCGCCGACTGGATGGGGCGCAACCTGACCCGCCGGGTCGAAACGCTGGTCGAGGTGCATAACCCCACCGTCAAGGCGCAGATCGTCAGCCAGATCATGGCCGCCAATCTGGCGGATGAGGCGCAAAGCTGGGTGTTGCAGGCTGATGGCCACTATCTGCGCGAACTCGCGCCCAAGGATGGCAAGCTCTTCTCCTGTCACCGCTTTTTCATGGAAAACCCCTCCCTTTCCGGGCGCGGCACGGCAGGCGACAAGGATGTGCCCAAACTCGCCAGCCTCTCGGAAGAAGCAGCAGAATGAGACGTTGACCTTGGCCCGAGCCTTGCGCAAAGGTCACGCCCAACGACTCTGGGGGAGCGTATGACCGACGATGACCGCAACGCCCATGACGCGGGCGATGAGGATGGGGGCCCGTTTGGCCGCCCGCTGTTCGAAGACCCTTCGGTGCGCGCGCTCAGCCGCGTGGGGGTTGTGGATGTGGGGTCCAACTCTGTCCGGATGGTGGTGTTTGACGGGGCCGCGCGCAGCCCGGCCTATTTCTACAACGAAAAGATCATGTGCGGCCTGGGCAAGGGGCTGGCGGAAACCGGCCGCCTGCATCCCGAAGGCAAACTGCGCGCGCTTGCCGCCCTGCGCCGTTTCGCGCTGCTTGCCGATGGCATGGGCGCCGCACCCCTGACCGTGGTAGCCACCGCCGCCACGCGCGAGGCGGAGGATGGGCCAGAGTTTCAGGAGATGGTCCTGCGCGAAACGGGCCTGCGCCTGCATGTGATCGATGGCGATGAAGAGGCTCGGCTGTCGGCTCAAGGCGTGCTTTTGGGCTGGCCCGAGGCCAAGGGGATCGTCTGCGACATCGGCGGCAATTCCATGGAACTGGCCCGTATCGGTGGCGGCAAGGTCGGCAAGCGCGTCTCGACCCAGCTTGGCCCTTTCCGCCTGCAACAGGTCAAGGGCGGCGCAGACAAGCGGCGCCACTTGATCGAACGCGTGCTCCGCAAGGCGCAAGATACGATCAAGTCCGAAGGCGAACGTTTCTATCTGGTGGGCGGAAGCTGGCGGGTCATCGCGCGGCTGGATATGGAACGCCGCAACTATCCGCTGACCGTGCTGCATGAATACCGGATGCCGGTGCGCTCGCTCCTGGATACGCTGGACTGGATCGCCGCCAATGACCTGACCCTGCTGCGCGCCCGCACTGGCACCAGCGCCGAGAGGATGGAACTGGTCCCCTTGGCCTGCGAGGTGCTGCGCGGGATCATCAAGGTCTTTCAGCCCTCGGAAATCGACGTCTCCTCTTACGGTATCCGCGAAGGGCTTTTGTTCGAACAGATGCCCGAACGCCTCCGCGCCCGCGACCCGCTGATCGAGGCGGCCCGGGCAGCCGAAATCGCCTCTGCCCGCTTGCCGGGAACGGGCAAGAAACTCTATGAATTCCTCTCGCCCCTGTTCCGCGACATGCCCAAGGAACGGCTGCGTCTGGCCAAGGCTGCCTGCTATCTGCATGACACGACATGGCGCGCGCACCCCGACTATCGGGCCGAAGTCTGCTTTGACAATGCCACCCGCGCCAACCTCGGCGGGTTGGACCATCCGGGGCGGGTGTTTCTTGGGCTTGCCCTCTTGCACCGCTACAAGAATTCGCGCTCCGGTTCGCGGCTGGAGTCTTTGTTCCGGCTTCTGTCGGATGAAGAAATGCAAGAGGCCGAGGTTCTGGGCAAGGCCATGCGCTTTGGCGCGATGTTCGCGGCGGGCGATCCGGCAGAGGCGGGGCATTTGGTCTGGAAGCCAAAGAAACGGGTCTTGGAACTGCATCTGACCGAAAGAGGCGAAGGGCTTTATGGCGAGGTTGCCAAGGCACGCTTCGCCTCGCTCGCCCAATCCCTACGCGGGACCGGCAAGGTGATGCTCTCGACCGCAGTTTCGGGATGATGTTCGAAAAGTGCATTTTCATGGCATTGTCTCCCCCTATAGCGCCTCAAAATGTGCGTAAAGTGAAATGCCCCTCCCGTCCCCATCGGCCATGACGATCCGCAACGCCACGCCCGCGGATGCCGCAGCCATCGCCCATATCTGGAATGACGTGATCCGAGACACGGCGATCACCTTCAATGCACAGGAAAAGACCGTGGCCGAACTGGCCAGCCTGATCGCCATGCGCCATGCCGCCGGGCGCAGTTTTCTGGTAAGCGAGGAAGGCGCTCAGGTCACAGGCTTTGCCACCTATGACCAGTTTCGTGGCGGCGTGGGCTATCGCCTGACGATGGAACATACGATCCACCTTGCCCCGGCCGCGCGCGGCAAGGGATTGGGCCGCGCCCTGATGACCCGGCTAGAGACAGAGGCGCGCGCGGCGGGTGTGCATGTCATGGTTGCAGGCGTCTCGGGCGAAAATCCTGCGGGGCGCGCTTTTCACCTCGCGCTTGGCTATCGTCATATCGCCACCCTGCCCGAGGTGGCGCATAAATTCGGGCGTTTCATGGATCTGTGGCTACTGCAGAAAATCCTGACCTGACAGCGCCCCCTAGTCGCGCTATCTTGCTCCCCATGTCGATCTGGGACCGCATCGCCGACGCCCTTGCCGCCCTCGCTCAGGGTGAGGGGCTTTTGGCTGTCTTTGATCGACTGCGCGGTGTGCAGACCCTGCCCGAACGGTCGCTCGGCTTTACCATTGCTGTCATTGCCTTGGGGGCAAAGATGGCGAAAGCTGATGGGCAGGTGACGCGCGACGAAGTCACCATGTTCCGCCGTATCTTTTCCTTTGCCGAAGGCGAAGAGCATAACGCTGCCCGTGTTTTCAACCTCGCCCGGCAGGATGTGGCGGGCTTTGATGCCTATGCCCGCAAGGTCGCGGCCATGTTCCGCCCCGAAGGCGAAAAACTTCGCGCCGATGACCAGAACACCCTGATCGATCTGTTGGAGGGCCTGTTCCAGATCGCCATGGCCGATGGCAGCTTTCATCCCGGAGAGGATGATTACCTGCTGCGCGTCGCCACGATCTTTGGCCTTGACGAGAGCTGTTACCGCATGATGCGCGCGCGTTTCGTCGAAGGTGCGCCCCGCGACCCCTTCGACGTGCTGGGCATTCCCGCCGATGCAACGCTCGACGAGGCCCGCATGGCATGGCGCCGCGCGGTCAAGGAAAGCCACCCTGATGCGATGATTGCGCGTGGCGTGCCAGAGGAAGCGATCCGCCTTGCAGAGCGCAGGCTTATTGCGATCAACGCTGCCTGGGATGAAATCTCGGGCCGCCGCGCGGCCTGATGGCCAAGCCCCCCCGCCCCCTGCGCATCGCGACCTGGAATGTCGAATGGTTCAACGCGCTCTTCGATGACAGTGGCCGGATGCTCGCGGATAGCGAATTCTCGGCGCGCTATCAGGTCACCCGGGCCGAACAACTGGGTGCGATTGGGATCGTTCTATCAGCGATGAATGCCGATGCCGTCATGGTGATCGAAGCGCCAGATACCGGTTCGCGGCGCTCCTCCGTCGCGGCGCTCGAAAACATGGCGCGCAGCTTTGACCTCCGGCTCTCGCGGGCGGTCTCGGGTTTTCCGTCCGACACAGAGCAAGAGATCACGCTCCTCTACGATCCCGACCGTCTTTCTGCGCGCCACGATCCACGCGGCACCGCGGTAGGCAAGAAAGGCAGCAGCGACGCCCCCCGCTTTGATGGGGTGTTCCGCTATGATCTTGATACCGATGCCTCGCCTGATCTTGTCCGTTTTTCCAAGCCCCCTCTGGAGCTAGAGGTCGAAACCTCGCGCGGGGGAAGGTTTCGGATGATCGGGGTTCATATGAAATCCAAAGCCCCCCATGGCGTCAGCGGCGCGGAATTCGTCCGCCAATCGATCCAGAACCGCCGCAAGCATCTGGCCGAATGTATCTGGCTTCGTCAGCGGGTGGAGGATCATCTGGCAGCGGGCGATAGCCTGATCGTGCTGGGCGATTTCAACGATGGTCCGGGGCTGGATGAATATGAAAAGCTCTTTGGCCATTCGGGGTTAGAGGTTGTCATTGGCTGCGATGCGCCGGCAGATAAACGTCTGACCGACCCCCATGCCCTCATGGCCATGCGCGGGCGGATGGGTCTGCATCCCACCACGGCGCGGTTCTGGATGGCCCCGAAACAGCATTATTTCGAGGCGCTTCTGGATTTCATCATGGTTTCGCCCGACCTGGCCACGCGCGCGCCTGATTGGCGGATCTGGCATCCGTGGAATGACCCGGCCTGCCTTGCCACGCCGGAATTGCATCAGGCGCTGGTGCAAGCCTCCGACCACTTCCCCGTGACCATCGACCTGCCGGGGATGTGAGAGTTCATTTGCCTTGATCGCCGCAGTGGCGCATGATCGGCGCATGAAACACTGGATCGTCCTTCTCGCACTTGCCTGTGCCACCCCCGCCGTGGCCCAAGAGCCTGCCCCCCCTGCCCCAGAGGAGGAGGAGGAAGGCTTCAGCCTGATGGAACGCGGGGCGCAGCTTTTGTTTCGCGGCTTGATGCAGGAAATGGAACCTGCCTTGAGCGAGATGGAAGAGGCCTTGGGCAAGATGGAACCCAAGCTGCGCGAACTCATGGCGCTGGTCGATGATCTGCGCAATTACGATGCACCGCGCCGGTTGGAAAACGGCGACATCCTTATTCCCCGCAGGCCCGATGCCCCGCCACCCCCGGCCCCGCCAGAGGCCGAGGATGGCCCCGCCTCGCCCCCGCAGGGCGAGACGGAACTTTAATCATATCAGCCCCTTGCGGCGCGGATCAGGGTCAGGATTTCCTTGGCCGCGGCAGGAATGTTGGTCCCCGGCCCAAAGATCGCTTTCACCCCAGCGGATTTAAGGAAATCGTAATCCTGCTGTGGAATCACGCCGCCGCAGATCACGAGGATATCTTCCGCCCCCTTTTCCCGCAGCGCGGCAATCAGTTTCGGGGCCAGCGTCTTGTGACCAGCGGCCTGCGAGGAAATGCCCACGATATGCACATCATTGTCGATGGCATCCTGCGCCGCTTCCTCGGGCGTCTGGAACAACGGCCCCACATCCACGTCAAAGCCGATATCGGCAAAGGCCGTGGCGATGACCTTGGCCCCCCGGTCATGGCCATCTTGGCCCATCTTCACCACCAACATGCGCGGGCGGCGGCCTTCCACCTCAGCAAAGGCTTCGACATCCTTTTGAATTTGTTCAAAACCCGCATCGCCTTCATAGGCGGCACCATAAACCCCGGCGAGCGTTTTGACTTCCGCGCGATGGCGGCCAAAGATCTTTTCCATGGCGTCTGAAATCTCCCCTACGGTGGCGCGGGCGCGGGCGGCTTCGACCGCGGCTTCCAGCAGATTGCCGCCTTCCGCTGCGCGGCGGGTCAGTTCGGCAAGGGCGGCTTGCGCGCGCGCTTCATCCCGTGCGGCACGGGTGGCGGCCAGTCGCGCCACCTGCGCCTCGCGCACGGCGACATTGTCGATGTCCAGAATGTCGATCGGTTCTTCCTTGTCTTTCCGATACTTGTTGACCCCGACGATCACTTCCTCGCCCCGGTCGATCATGGCCTGACGTGACGGCGGGCGGCGGATTCCTCGATCCGCAGCTTCGGCATACCGGTCGCGACCGCCTTGGTCATGCCGCCCATGGCCTCCACTTCCTCGATCAGCTTCCATGCCGCTTCGGCCAGTTGATGGGTCAGCGTTTCGACGTAATAGCTACCGGCCAGCGGGTCGACGACATGGGTGATCCCGGTTTCTTCCTGCAAGATCAACTGCGTATTCCGCGCGATCCGGGCCGAGAATTCGGTGGGCAGGGCAATCGCC
>JALOTC010000037.1 GCA_025458085.1 Cypionkella sp.
CTGACCGCCGCCGCGGCTGTGGACATAGAGCGCCACGGCGCGGATTTCGTCTTCGGTCAGGCGGTCGTTCCAATCGGGCATCACGCCATAGCGGGAATTGGTCACGGTATAGGCAATCGCCTCGCGCGAGCCGCCATAGAGCCAGATCGCATCCGAGAGTTTCGGCGCGCCCTGATTGATATCGCCCGAGCCGTCATCCATGTGGCAGGCGGCGCAGTTGTCGAGGTAGACGGTTTCCCCCGCGGAGGCGAGCGTTGCGTCATGCTCTTGGCCCGACATTTTCAGCACATATTCCACCACTTCGGAAATCTGCGCGGGTTCCAACAGGCCATCGGCCCCAAAGCGCGGCATTTCCGAATAGCGCGTCATCCAGAAGGTTCGGATAGCCCTTGCCTTCGACCCCTGCGGCACCCGAGCCGTGGCACTGGGCGCAGTTGGTGCGGAACACTGCCGCGCCTGCCCGTTCGGCAAAGGCCATGAGTTCGGGATTGGCGGAGATTTCCGTCAGCGGCGCGTCGATCAATTGCTGTTTGATCGTGGCATTCGCCTCGTCAAAGCGCTGGATCTCTGCTGCCACATCGGCGCGGGTGGAGGCACCGAGGAGGCCCGGTGTGGCGCCGGAGATCAGCGGCCATGCCGGATAGGCGATGGTATAGCCGATGCCCCAGACGATGGTGGCGTAAAAGACCCAGACCCACCAGCGCGGCATCGGGTTGTCATATTCCCGAATCCCGTCCCATTCATGGCCGGTGGTCGGGATCTCGCCCTTTTGCGCGGGCGTGACTTTCTTGGCGCACATGGATTACGCCTCCTTGACTCGGCTGGCATCGCCAGCGGGTTTCGACTCGTTGCGGAAGATCGCGTTGGCCGCTTCGTCATGGGCTTTGCGCGCGCTTGGCCGCCACACCCAGGCAAAGACGCCCACGAAGGTGAGGAAGAGGACCAAAAGCGCCCAGCTATCGGCGAATTGGCGCAGAAGGGTGTAGGTTTCCATCACACCCCCCTTAGCGGCTGGCGTCTGGGATGAAGGTCGAGAAATCGACCATCGTGCCCAGAACCTGCATATAGGCGATCAGCGCATCGGCTTCGGTCAGTTGGGGCTGACCGTCGAAGTTGCGCACATTCACCGCATTGCCGAAAGCCTCTTCGCCATAGCGGGCTTGCAGACCTTCGCTATCGGCATTCGGGTCTGCCTGCGCCATGAAATCGGCGACGGCGTTTTGCATCATCTCGTCCGAATAGGGCACGCCGACGAGGCGGTGGGTGCTCATGACGTCTTCGATGTAGCGACCGTCGATCCGGTTGTCGAAGAGGAAGCCATAGGGCGGCATGACGGATTCCGGCACGACCGATTTGGCATCGTAGAAGTGGTCTTGGTGCCATTCATCCGAATAGCGGCCACCGACGCGGGCGAGGTCTGGCCCGGTGCGTTTGGAGCCCCATTGGAAGGGGTGGTCATACATCGACTCGGCGGCGAGGCTGTAGTGGCCATAGCGTTCAACCTCGTCCCGCATGGGGCGGATCATCTGGCTGTGGCAGCCATAGCAGCCTTCGCGGATGTAGATATCGCGGCCGGCGAGTTCGAGGGGGGTGTAGGGGGACGAGGCCCCCGATGGTCACCACCAGGAAGGAGAGGACCAGAAGCAGCGTCGCGTGCGTTTCGATTGCCTTGTGCTTGTCAAGGAAAGCCATTGTTCTTCCCTCCTTATTCGGCCGGGACGGCGTTGTTGGCATTGACGGCGGATTTTGCCGGCTGCGCCTTGACCGTCATCCAGAGGTTGTAGGCCATGATGATGCCACCCGCGAGGAACAGGGTTCCGCCAAGGGCGCGTACCACATACATCGGGAATTTCGCGGCGACCGTGTCGGCGAAGGCGTTCACGAGGAAGCCGTTGGCATCCACTTCGCGCCACATCAGGCCTTCCATGATGCCGGTGACCCACATGGCCGAGGCATAGAGGACGATCCCGATGGTCGCGAGCCAGAAGTGCCAGGACACGAGGCTGAGCGAGTAGAGGCGTTCGCGGTTCCACAGGCGCGGCACGAGGAAGTAGAGCGCGCCGAAGGTGATCATGCCGTTCCAGCCCAAAGCGCCGGAGTGCACGTGGCCGATCGTCCAGTCGGTATAGTGCGAGAGCGAGTTCACCGCCTTGATCGACATCATCGGGCCTTCGAAGGTGGACATGCCGTAGAAGCCCACGGAGACGACCATCATCCGGATCACCGGGTCGGTGCGCAGCTTGTCCCATGCGCCCGAGAGCGTCATCAGACCGTTGATCATGCCACCCCAGGAGGGCATCCAGAGGATGACCGAGAACACCATGCCGAGCGTCGAGGCCCAGTCGGGCAGCGCGGTATAGTGCAGGTGGTGCGGACCAGCCCAGATGTAGAGGAAGATCAGCGCCCAGAAGTGAATGATCGAGAGCTTGTAGCTATAGACCGGGCGTTCGGCTTGTTTCGGCACGAAGTAATACATCATGCCAAGGAAGCCTGCGGTCAGGAAGAAGCCCACGGCGTTGTGGCCATACCACCATTGGATCATGGCATCCTGCACGCCCGAGGTGACCTGCACCGACTGCGAGCTGAAGATCGAGACCGGCACGGCCATGTTGTTCACAAGGTGCAGCATGGCGATGGTCACGATGAACGAGAGCAGGAACCAGTTGGCCACATAGATGTGGGGTTCCTTGCGCTTGAAGATCGTGCCCATGAAGACGGCGAGGAACGAGACCCAGACGACGACGATCCACCAGTCGATATACCAGACGGTTTCGGCATATTCCTTGGACTGGGTGCCGCCGAGGACATAGGAGGTCGCGGCAAGCACGATCATGAGCTGCCAGCCCCAGAAGACGAACCAAGCGAGATTGCCGCCCCAGAGCCGTGCGGCGGTGGTGCGCTGCACGATGTAGAAGGTGGACATGATCAGCGCATTGCCGCCAAAGGCGAAGATCACCGCGCTGGTATGCAGCGGGCGCAAACGGCCGAAGTTCAGCACGCCATCGGTCAGATGGCCGAGGTTCAGCTGCGGATAGGCAAGCTGGAAGGCGATCACGACACCGACGAGGAAACCGACGATGCCCCAGAAGGTCGTGGCGATGACGCCTGCGCGCACCACCCCGTCCATATATTCATTCTTGTTGACGGCCTTCGGCTCGCCCACGCCGCGCAGCACCACGATGAAGGTGATGGCGGCGGCCAGCATGACCACGACCGCGTTGACCATATAGGCCAGATCGCGGGCGTAGTTGGCGGCAATCGCGGCGAGAACCGCGATCACGCCAAGCACGACCAGCTTAACATAATCCCACATTTTGCGTCCCTTCGTCTTTTGGCCGATCCACTGCCGATGCGATTCGACAGGTGTTCGCGCACTTCTCGACTGTCCTGCTTCTGGCGCAGGCGGGGCGAAGGGGCATTGATCCATATCAAGGAAGTGGCATCCTAGGGTTGACCGAGGTCAAGGCAGCGTCACCCTGCCGCAGGTATCTTCGGTCCATGCAACTCAGGGAGGCGGATATGGCCTACAAATCAGTTCTTTCGGTGGTCACCAGTGCCGGACAAGTTCCACTTGCGATTGCAGGGGCCGCGCGGGTGGCCTTGGCGAATGACGGGCATCTGGATGTGCTGTCGCTTGGCGTGGACCGGACGCAGGTGGGCTATGCTTATGTCGGCTCTGGCGCGATCATGATGCAGGTTGCGCTGGAACGGGCCGAAGGCGAGGCACGGGAGTTGGAAGGCACGGTCAAGGCCGCGCTGGCCAAGGAAGGGGCGGGGCTGCGGTCGGCGACCGAGGCGGCGGTGGCGCAATTGGGTGCGCTGTCGGATCTGGTCGCGCAGCGGGCGCGCTTTGCCGATCTGGTGGTGCTGCCACGTCCCTATGGCAAGGATCAGGGGGCGGAAGCCGAAGCCGTGGCCGAAGCCGCGATGTTTGAAGGCCAAGCGCCGGTTCTGGTGCTGCCCGAGACGGGGCTGATCAGCGCCGCGCCGAAGCGGGTGGTGATCGCCTGGAATCAGAGCCGGGAGGCGCTCAATGCCGTGCGCCATGCCCTGCCCTTCCTGAAGGCCGCCGAGATGGTGGATATCACGGTGGTGGACCCGCCGAGCCATGGGCCGGAACGGTCGGACCCCGGCGGGATGCTGTGCCAGATGCTGGTGCGCCATGGGGTGAAGGCGGAAGTGTCGGTTCTGGCCAAGACGCTGCCGCGGGTATCGGATGTGCTGGCGCGGCATGTGGTGGACCGCGATGCCGGGCTGATGGTGATGGGGGCCTATGGCCATTCGCGCTTCCGCGAGGCGATCTTGGGCGGGGCCACGCGCAACATGCTGGAACAGGCCAAGGTGCCGGTTCTGATGGCGCATTAAGGGGCGATTGCACGACCGCAGCGCGCCGTTTGTGAAAGGCCGGGGAGGGCTGTCTGCCCGACCCCGACTTAACTTTGACTTACCCCGGGGAGGGCTGTCTGCCCTCCCCGGCCCCCTCCCGAGAGTATTTGGGCCAAGATGAAGGGGCAGCGGGCTTGGCCGCTTTGCCGTGATCCGGGTTTGGCGTGTCGTCTGGGTCAGCCTGCGCCGGGCAGGGCCGGATCGGCGAGACAGCGCGAGAGCGGCAGCGGGTTCATCGTGGCGACAAGGCGCACGACGCCCGATCCGCGCGGGCCGAAGCGGCCCGTCACGCAGGCGCAGCTATAGCCGTAGTTGCCGTTGGTTTCGACCCAGTGATCCCCGAAATCAAAGGAGTCGGCGGGCAGATCCATGAAGCCCGGCGCGCCTTCGCCGCCCTGAAGCATCAGATCCCATGTGCCATGCGCATCGGTCAGGAAATGATTGCCCGGCGTGGGGTTGGCATACCAGCCGCAGCGCTTTTCCAGCCCCCCTGCGGCGAGGGCGGGCGCGGCGGAGAGGCACACCAGGGCGAGGGGAAGGATGCGGCGCAAGATATGAACTTTGGGTTGAGATGGACCTGTGGACAGACGGGTGCGCGGGATCAGACGAGGAAGCCCCCGTCGCTGTCATCGCCGGTTTCTTCCATCAAGGCATCGAAATTCGGCACGATGATGTGGCGCTTGCCTTCCAATTCGATCACGCCGTCTTTTTTCAGCGCGCTCATCTGGCGGCTGACGGTTTCGAGCGTGAGACCGAGGTAATCGGCCATTTCTTCGCGCGTCAGCGGCAGGTCGAAGACGATATTGCCCTTGGCGCTGCGCAGTTTCAGGCTGGCATCGCGGCGCGCGATGATGGCCAGAAGGCTTGCGATCTTTTCGCGTGCGGTCTTGCGGCCCAAAAGCAGCATCCATTCCCGCGCGGCATCGAGTTCATCGAGCGTCATTTCCAAAAGCCGCTGCGCGATATGGGGCGTGGCGGTCATCATGTCTTCGAAGGGCTTTTTGCGGAAACAGCACATGACCAGATCGGTCGTGGCGGTGACGTCATAGGCGGCGGTGGTGCGGCCGGGGCGGCCCACGAAATCGGAGGGCAGGAGAAGCCCCACCATCTGACGGCGGCCATCTTCCATCGTCTGGGTCAGCGTGGCGATGCCGGTCACGACCGAGGCCACGAAATCCATCCGGTCGCCCGACCAGATCACCGTCTGGCCAGCCTGATAGCTGCGGTAATATTTGATCTGTTCCAACCGGGCCAGTTCGTCGCTTTCGCAACGCGCACAGACCGCCCGGTGGCGGATAGGACAATCAGCGCACTCGTGAACCAGGGTCGAGAGGTCATGGTTGCCCGCCATGCGCTGCCTTTCTTCGGTTGATCTGCATCAAGGCAGATCGCCTTCAATCTCCTAAACGTATTCGAATGACACAAGAATCGCAACTCATGCGGCTCGGTCTTTTTGACGCGCGCGTGCCCCGGTACACCAGTTACCCTACGGCGCCGCATTTCTCTGCGTCAGTGGATGCGGGGCTGTTCACCTCGTGGATCGATGCGATCCCAGAGGGATCGTCCGTTTCGCTGTATATGCATGTGCCGTTCTGCCGCAGGCTGTGCTGGTTCTGTGCCTGCCGCACCCAAGGCACCACGAGCGATGATCCGGTGATTGCCTATGCCCAGACGCTGAAGGCAGAGATTGCGTTGCTTAAGCGGCATTTGCCACGCGGGGTGCATCTGTCGCGGCTGCATTGGGGGGGCGGCACGCCGACGATGTTGCCGCCGGATCAGATGCGGATGCTGGCCGATGCGGTCTTTGATGCCGTGCCTTTGGGCGAGGGGGCGGAGTTTTCGGTCGAGATTGACCCCAATGAGATTGATGCGGCGCGGCTGGATGCCTTGGCTGCAGCGGGGATGAATCGCGCCTCGATCGGGGTGCAGGATTTTGATGAGGATATCCAGAAGGCCATCGGGCGCGAGCAGAGCTATGAGCTGACCAAGCGCGTGGCGGATATGATCCGGGATCGGGGGATCAGCTCGCTCAATGCGGATATCCTTTACGGATTGCCGCATCAGACGCGGGCGCGGATCGCGGATTCGGTGCAGAAATTGCTGACCCTGTCGCCGGATCGGGTGGCGCTTTATGGCTATGCCCATGTGCCATGGATGAGCAGGCGCCAGCAGATGATCCCCTCGGAAGCGATGCCCACGCCCGAGGAACGGTTGCGGCTGTTCGAGACGGCGGAGCAGTTGTTCCAGTGGGATGGATATCGCGCGATCGGGATCGACCATTTCGCCCGGCCCGAGGATGGCATGGCGGTGGCGCAGGCCGAAGGGCGGCTGCGGCGGAATTTCCAAGGCTATACCGATGATACCGCGCCGGTGCTGATCGGGCTGGGGGCTTCGTCGATCAGCCGGTTCCCCCAAGGCTTTGCCCAGCATGTCAGCGGCACGTCGGATTACACCAAGGCGGTGCGGGCGGGGCAGTTTGCCACCCATCGGGGCCATGTCTTTGCGGGCGAGGATCTGATGCGCGCGCGGATCATCGAAGCCTTGATGTGCGATTTCCGCGTGAGCCGGGCGGAAATCCTGCGCGATTTCGATGTGACGCCGGAACGGCTGGATGCCTTGTTGCGCGGCGCGGCGGGGGCGTTCGAAGATCTGGTGAAGGTCGATTCCGATGGGCTTTCCATCCCGCCCAAGGGGCGGGCGCTGACGCGGATGGTGGCGCGGGCCTTCGATGCCTATGACCAGAGCAAGGCACAGCATTCGGCGGCGATCTGACCCGGTTCAGGGCGGCGCGTCACAGGCCGTCACACCCTGTCACGGCTTTGGCAAAAGCTTGCAACCTTTGCACAAGGCGGGTGCAAGCGGGCTTGGGCTCGCTTATATCGGGGGCATGAACAGACGCACCGCATTTCTTGCCCCGCTTGCCCTTTTGGCCCCTGCCCTTTTGGGCTTGGCCGGACCCGCCTTTGCCGCGCCGATCCCGCTTGCGGAATTGTCGCGCTATCTGAACGGGTTGACCACGGTTGAGTCGGATTTCACGCAAGTGAATGCCGATGGGTCGATTTCGACGGGCAAGCTCTATATCCGCCGCCCCGGACGGGTGCGGTTCGAATATGCGCCGCCCGACCGGAACCTTGTGATCGCCGGCGGACAGCAGGTGGCAATTTTCGATGGCAAATCGAACCAAGCGCCCGAGCAATATCCGCTGCGGCGGACGCCTTTGAACCTGATCTTGGCGGAAAACGTCGATCTGGGGCGGGCGCGGATGGTGGTTGGCCACCGGGAGGTGGAAAACACCACGCGCGTCATCGCGCAAGACCCGGACAATCCCGGCTATGGGACGATTGAGCTGGTCTTTACCGCCGCGCCGGTGGAGTTGCGGCAGTGGATCATCACCGATGACATGGGCAATCAGACGACGGTGATCTTGGGCGAGATGCAGAAAGGCGGCACCTTGGCCGCCTCGCTGTTTGATATCACGCGGGAGATCAACAACCGCCGCTAACGGCGGCAGGCGTTGAGTTGCTGGGCATACATTTCGGCCCGACGTTGTACCCGGGCGGAAACATCAACGAGCCACGGCTTGCCGAGATAACTTTGCCGGGAAAAGCCGGTGCGGCCTTCGTGATAGGCGAGATACTGATTGCGCGCATCGGATTTGGAAATGCCGAGCCGTTCATAGGATTGGTGCATGTACCAGCCCATGAAATCGGTGGCATCCGCGATGCGGTCGCGCCGCGCGCTGCGGCGGCGCTGATCCTCCTGATATTCCTCCCATGTCCCATCCAGCGCCTGGCTATAGCCATAGGCGGAGGATTGGCGGCCCATCGGGATCACGCCCAGCGCGAAGCGGTGCGGGGTGCGGGCATTGCCGATGAATTTGGATTCCTGATGGATCGTGGCCATCTGGACATGAATGGGGATGCCCCATTTGCGTTCTGTCGCCTGCATGGCGCGGTAATATTGCGGGCGTTCCCGCACGATGGCGCAGGCATTGTCCAAATCACGGGGCGCCGAAAAATTGCCCCCACCGCCACAGGCGGCAAGGAAAAGCAACAATATCGACGCGCGGAGAAGTCTGCTCATCTGCCCCTCGCACGTTTATTCTTTGATTATAGTCTATCTGAAATCCGCAGCGGGGGAAATGGGGCGCAAGGCAGGGTCAGATCAGAAAAGCGAGAGTGAGGGGCAGTGTTGCGATGCCAAGCAGGGTGGAGGCGAGGACGAGGCCCGCGACCGCATCGGCATCTGCCTCGGCCCCGTGGCGCACGGCGAGCATGTAGGAGGTGACCGCAACGGGGGTGGAGAGTTGCAGGATGAGGACGGCCAAGGCCACGGGATCCAGCCCGAGGACGAGGCCCGCAGCGGCGGCAACCCCGATGCAGACCGGCACGCGCAGGGCGGAGAGCGCGAAGGCGCGGCGCAACTGACCGGGACGCAGCCGCGCGATGGCAACGCCAAGGGTGAGGAGCATGATCGGAATGGCGAGCTGGGCCAGAAGGTCCAGCCCCGAGGTCAGCCAATCAGGCGTCTGCCAGCCTTGCCAGAGGAATAGCGCGCCCAGCAGCGTGGACCATGTGACAGGCTCCCGCAGCGCGCGGAAGGGCGAGCCTCCGCCCGCGACAAGCCAGAGGCCGAGGGTGAAGGTGCCGATCGCCATGACGGCAAAGACGATCACCGCATAGGCAAAGCCCGCCTCGCCAAAGGCGAAAAGCGCCAAGGGCAGGCCGACATTGCCGGTATTGCCGAAGGTCAGCGGCGAGAGAAAGGTGCGCACAGACAGCCGACCGAGCCGGAGCAACCCCCAGAACACCAGCGCCAGAAGCCCGTAGCCCAGAAGGGCGGCCAGCATCACCGCCGAGAGAGCGGCAGGTGCGATGGTGGTTTTCATCAGCGCGGTAAAGATCAGCGCGGGCACCGCCAGCGTCATCGACAGCCGGGTGACAAAGGCGGTGGGATAGTCGAACCCCGCCTTGACCCAGCCAAAACCGATCGCCCCGATCAGGAGGACCGGGGCCACGATTTCAACCACTAGCAGCAAAAGCCCCACAGATTGTTTCCCTGATTCGGCGCCTGTCCTGTGGACAAGCAGGCGGCATCGGAATTACTAACCACGCAGGGGAACGTAAACCGATGCTGAAATCCGCGCCGAAATATCATCTTGGGCAGATCCTGCGCCACCGCAAGCACCCGTTCCGGGGCGTGGTCTTTGATGTGGATGCGATGTTTTCCAATACCGATGAATGGTACGAAAACATCCCCGAGGACAGCCGACCCGCCAAGGATCAGCCGTTCTATCACCTTTTGGCGGAAAACGACCAAAGCTATTATGTGGCCTATGTCTCGGAACAGAACCTTGTTCCCGATGATACGGGCGAACCGGTGGGTCATCCCGATCTGCACGACCTCTTTGGCGATTTCGAGGATGGGCGTTATCCCTTGGGGTTCAATCTGAACTGATCCGCGTTGACGCCGCGGTAACCCGGCTCTGTCTAGCCTTGCGCAAGATGCAAGGAGACAAGCGATGCAGCTTTACCCAAGACCGATCCCCGATGGCCTGATTGTGCGGGTGGCAGAACCGCGGATTGATGCCGCCTCTGCCATCGCGTTCAAGGATGCGATGCAGGCGGTGACGCAGGACCAACCGGGGCGGCGGGTGGTGCTTGATCTGGCAGAGGTTGGGTTCATCGACAGTTCGGGGCTTGGCGCGGTGGTGGCGGTCTACAAGCTGTTGCAGCCGGACAGGGTGCTGGAACTGGCGCGGCTTGCTCCTTCGGTGGAACGGGTGTTCCGGCTGACGCGGATGGACCGGGTCTTTGCGCTGCATGGCGATTTGCCTGAGGACATGCGGGATGCCGGGTGAGACCGCGAACGAAGGGGTCTGCCTGCGGTTTGCAGCCACGCCTGCCTCTGTCCGCGCGGCGCTGATGCGGCTGTTTGATCCGCCCTCTGCGCTGCCGCTTGCGGCCGATCATGCAGCGACCGCCCAACTGGTCTTGGCCGAGGTGCTGAACAACATCGTCGAACATGCCTATACCTGTGATGGGGGGGATATTGCGCTGACCTGCCGCCTGACGGGCGGGGACCTTGCGGTGCGGGTGGTGGATCGGGGCTGCCCCTTGCCCAAGGGCGCGGCAGAGCCACCCGGCCCCGCCGCGCTGGCCGGGGGGTTGAGCGAGGGGGGCTATGGCTGGTTTCTGATTCGCAGCCTGACGCGTGATTTGACCTATCACCGTCGGGCGGGGCGGAATGTGCTGACATTCTACGTCAATCCGTGAACAATCGGGGCACAACTGACGGATTGTTTCGCGATTGTGCGAAGTGACGCGAAAGCGCCCAAATTTCCCCCTAAAACGGGCATGGGTTTTGCCGATACAGATCGGGTAGCTGCATAAAGCTTCCCTCGGTGCGGTGGAGTAAAGCCCCCACCCAATCCGCCGCACCGAGGTTCTCCTCCCCCCTCCCCCCGTTGGCATCCCCGCGAACAGGCCCTAGCCTGCCCCCGAATAGGGAGGATGAAGGATGCGCGATTTCCATATGCCGGGGCGGTCGGCGGTGATGGCGGAAAACGGGGTGGTGGCGACATCGCACCCTTTGGCCGCGCAGGCGGCGCTGGATGTGCTGAAATCTGGGGGCAATGCCGCAGATGCCGCGATTGCGGGCGCAGTGCTTTTGGGATTTTGCGAACCGCAGATGACGGGGTTGGGTGGCGATTGTTTCGTGCTGTTGAAACCCGCAGGCGAAGACCGGGTGCTGGCGCTGAACGGGTCGGGCCGCGCGCCCAAGGGCCTGTCGGCGGCAGAGATGCGGGCGCGCGGGCTGACCAAGATGCCGCTGCGGGGCGTGGAGTCGGTCACGCTGCCCGGTGCGGTGGATGCCTTTTGCCGATTGAACGCGGATTGGGGGCGGAAATCCTTGGCAGAGGTGTTGGCCCCCGCGATCCATTATGCCGAGGCAGGCGTTCCGGTCGCCCCGCGCGTGGCCTTTGATTGGGCCGAGGATGCCGAGGCGCTGCAGGGGCAGGCGCGCGCGATGTTTCTGTTTGACGGCCGCCCCCCCCGTCCGGGGCAGGTGTTCCGCGCGCCGGGACAGGCCGAGGTGCTGCGCCGTGTGGCGCGCGAAGGCCGCGCCGGATTTTACGAAGGCGAAGTGGCCGAAGATATGGTCGAAAGTCTGCGCGCGCTGGGCGGCACCCATACGCTGGAGGATTTCGCCTCCGTCGCCTGCGAGTGGGTGGAGCCTGTCGAAGGCCCCTATCGCGGGGTGGATCTTGTGGAACACCCGCCCAATGGGCAGGGGGCGACGGCGATCCTTTTGCTGAAAATCCTGTCGCAGTTCGATCTGGCCGCGATGGACCCCTTGGGCATCGAGCGCGCGCATCTGGAGGCGGAGGCCACGAAACTCGCCTATGATGCGCGCAACCGTTTTCTTGCCGACCCCGACCATACCACGCGGCTGGACCATATGCTGTCCGACGACACCGCCGCGCGGCTGGCCGGGCTGATCGACCCGCGCCGCGCGATGCCAGCAGCGGCCCCGCTGACCGAGGCGATTCACAAGGACACGATCTATATCACCGTGGTGGACCGGGACCGCATGGCGGTTTCGCTCATCTACTCGATCTTCTGGGGCTTTGGCGCGGGGCTGGCATCCCAGAAATTCGGGCTGAATTTCCAGAACCGCGGCGCGGGCTTTACGCTGCAAGAAGGCCACCCGAACGAGGCGGCGGGCGGCAAGCGGCCGATGCACACGATCATTCCTGGCATGTTGCGGCAGGGGGGGCGCATAACCATGCCCTTTGGCGTGATGGGCGGGGGATACCAGCCCTGTGGCCATGCGCGGCTGATCTCGAACATTGTGGATTACGGGATGGATGTGCAGGCAGCGATTGACGCGCCGCGCTGTTTTTCTGGGCCGGAGGGGATGGCGGTCGAGCGCGGATATGCGCCGAGCCTGCGGGAGGGGTTGGCGGCGCGCGGGCATATCGTGAGCACGCCTGACAAGCCCTTGGGTGGTGCGCAGGCCATTGTCATCGGGGCCGATGGCGTGCTTTACGCAGGATCAGACCCGCGGAAGGATGGGATTGCCCTTGGCTACTGAGACATTGACCCCCGATTACGAGGCGCTGCGCGCCGCCATTCTGGCGTTGACCCATGGCGAGACGGATAGCGTGGCGCTGATGGCAACGCTGGCCTGTGAAATTCACCACCATCACCCCTATTCCGATTGGACGGGGTTTTACCGCGTGGTGGGGCCGGAACTGCTAAAGATCGGCCCTTATCAGGGTGGGCATGGCTGCCTTGTGATCCCGTTTTCGCGCGGGGTCTGCGGGGCGGCGGCGCGGACGGGCAAGGTTTTGAATGTGCCGGATGTGGACGCTTTCCCCGACCATATCGCCTGTTCGTCGTCGACCCGGTCGGAACTGGTGCTGCCGTTTTGGAACGGGATGGGGCAGCTTTTGGGCGTGCTGGATCTGGACAGCAACACGCCCGCCGCCTTTACGCCCGCGGATGAGGCGTTTTTCACGGCCCTGTTGGCCGAGGTGTTTCGCGACGCGGTGTGATCCGCGCGTAAGGGAAAGGGCAGGATATGGCCGAGATTACGCTGCTGGATGGCGGCATGGGGCAGGAATTGGTGGCGCGGTCGGGTGATGACCCGACGCCGCTTTGGGCCACGCGGGTGATGATCGACCACCCCGGTATGGTGCGCGACATTCACGCCGATTACTTTGCCGCAGGCGCCACGGTCGCTACGACGAATACCTATGCCATCCACCATGATCGGCTGGAACGGTTCGATCTGGACCACCTTTTCCATGCGTTGCATCTGCGTGCGCTGGCCGAGGCGCATGAGGCGCGCGGCGCGCGTGGGTCTGGCCGGATCGCGGGCAGCATGGGGCCGCTGATCGGCACCTACAGGCCCGAAGTGACCCTGCCCGTGGCAGAGGCTGCGCCGAAATATGCCGAAATTGCCCGCATCCTTGGCCCGCATGTGGACCTGTTTTTGTGCGAAACGCTGGCGAGCGTGGAGATGTGCGAGGGTGCCGTGAAAGGCGCGGCAGAGGGGGGCAAACCTGTCTGGCTGTCGGTGACCGTGGATGATTACGATGGGTCAAAGCTGCGGTCGGGGGAACCTGTGACCGATCTGGCCCGCGTGATTGCCGCCTATCCTGTGGCCGCCGTTCTGGCGAATTGTTCGGTGCCCGAGGCGATGGGCGATGCCTTGGCGGGGCTGAAAACGCTTGGCTTGCCCTTTGGGGCCTATGCCAATGGCTTCACCCATATTTCCGGCAATTTCCTGAGCGAGGCGGCAACGGTCAAGGAACTGACCCATCGCCATGACCTGACGCCCGAGAAATATGCCGAATTCGCGATGGCTTGGGTGGACATGGGGGCCACCATCGTGGGGGGCTGCTGCGAGGTGGGGCCTGCGCATATTCGCCATCTGGCCGAACGCCTGCGCGCCCAAGGCCACACGATCGTATGACAGACCGCGATCTGCCCGATTTCACCTATGACCCGCCCGATGTGCCCTTGGCCTTTGTGCATGAGGATGCGCAGGTTCTGGTGATGGACAAGCCTGCCGGGCTGCTCACCGTGCCGGGCAAGTTGGAGGGGCGGCAGGATTGTCTGATTTCGCGCCTGCAAGCCGCGCGCTGGGATGCGCTGGTGGTGCATCGGCTGGATTGCGATACATCGGGCGTCATCATCTTTGCGCGGACCAAGGCGGCGCAAGGCGCCTTGGGGCAGGAGTTTGAATATCGGCGTGCAAAGAAAACCTACGTCGCGCGGGTGGCGGGGGAAGTGGCCGAAGATCGCGGCCATATCGACCTGCCGCTGTGCGCCGATTGGCCGAACCGCCCGCGCCAGATGGTCAGCCACGAACATGGCCGCCCCGCGCAGACGGATTGGGAGGTGATCGAGCGGCTGCCCGGGGAAACGCGGGTGCGGTTGATGCCGCACACAGGCCGCAGCCATCAGTTGCGGGTGCATATGCGCGAATTGGGCCACCCCATTCTGGGCGATCAGATCTATGCCCCCGAAACCCGCGCCGCCCATGCGCGGTTGATGCTGCATGCCGAGACGCTCGCCCTGCACCATCCCGCGACGAAAGACTGGGTCAGCTTTACCGCGCCTGCGCCCTTCTGATCAAATGCCCTTCCCCCGGCCCGCAGGAATGGGATAAGCACGAGGCATGAGATGGACGCTGCCCAATATCCTGACGGTCCTTCGCCTGATTGCCGCGCCCGGCGTTGCGATCATGTTCTTGTATTTCCATCGGCCGTGGGCGGATTGGTTCGCGCTGACGCTGTTTGTGGTAGCGGCGATAACCGATTGGTTTGATGGCTATATCGCCCGCAGGTGGCAGCAGGAATCAAAGTTTGGCACGATGCTGGACCCGATTGCCGACAAGGCGATGGTGGTGATCGCGCTGGTCATCATCACCGGCTATTCGGGGATGAATCCTTGGCTGATCCTGCCGGTGACGGTGATCCTGTTCCGCGAGGTCTTTGTCTCGGGCCTGCGCGAGTTTTTGGGTGCCAAGGCGTCGCTCTTGAAGGTGACGAAGCTTGCCAAGTGGAAAACCACGGCGCAGATGGTGGCGATTGCGGTTTTGTTCCTTGGCACCGGGCTGGAATATCGCGAAGGCATCGCGCGGCAGGGGATGTCGGTCGACGAATATTCCGCACTGGTGACGCAGGGTTTGGCCGATCCGATCCGGTCTTGTGGCGCGCGGGGGTGTTCATCGCTGGCCACGATGGTGGGGCTGGCGCTGATCTGGGTGGCGGCGGTGCTGACGCTGGTGACCGGGTGGGAGTATTTCCGCAAATCCTTGCCTTATCTGAAGGATGACAAGGCATGATCGAGATTTTGTATTTCGCTTGGGTGCGGGAACGCATTGGCCTCCCGCGCGAGAAGGTGGCCACACAGGCCGCAACCGTGCGCGACCTGATTGCAGAACTTTCCGCGCGTGAGGAACGCTATGCGATGGCCTTCGCCGATCTGGAAAGCCTGCGTGTGGCGCTGGATCAGGAATTGTCGGATTTCGACGCCCCCCTGTCCGGGGTGCGGGAGGTGGCCTTCTTCCCGCCGATGACGGGGGGCTGACATGCGGCTTTCGGTTCAGACCGCGCCCTTTGATCTGGGGGCAGAGGCCAATGCCTTTGCCGCGGCCCAAACCACGGCGGGGGCAGTGGTGACCTTTACGGGCATCGTGCGCGACAATGGCGGCACACTGAGCGCGATGGAGATTGAGCATTACCCCGGCATGACCGAACGCGCGATTGCCGCGATCATGGAAGAGGCGATCCGCCGCTGGTCGCTGGCCGATGCTTTGGTGATCCACCGCCATGGGCGGCTTGCCGCGCAAGAGCCGATCATGATGGTGGCCACCGCCGCGCCGCACCGGGCCGATGCCTTTGCTGCCGCCGAGTTTCTGATGGATTATCTGAAATCCCGCGCGCCCTTCTGGAAAAAGGAAATCGGCGCGGATGGGGCGGCATGGGTTGCCGCCAAGGACGAGGATGAGGCCGCGCTGACCCGGTGGTAGGGGTTAGCGCAAGCCTTCCAGCACATCGAGGCCCGCATAGCCATCTGGCACCCGGCCATTGGCGCGCTGCCACGCCTTGACGGCGGCGATGGTGTTCGGGCCGATCCGTCCATCCACGCCCTTGGCATCAAAGCCCGCCGCCGTCAGGCGGGTCTGCAATTCCTTGCGTTCGGCCAGCGTCAGCGCGCGCAAGTCGCGCGGCCAATCACTGCGCAGCGCGGGGCCACCGCGCAGCCTGTCGGCCAGATGGCCGATGGCGATGACATAGGCATCGGCGGTATTATAGCGCTCGATCACCTGAAAGTTGGAAAAGATCAGCGCGCCGCGATGCCCACCGGGGAGGAGGACTGACGCAAGCCCATGGTCTGGCAACGCACCGCCTTGGGCAGGCACAACGCCAAGGGCTGCCCATTCGGCCACGGGCTTCTTTACGCGCTCGGTCGTCTGGTCATAGTCAAAGCCTGCGGGCAGTGTGACCTCCAGCCCCCAAGGCGCGCTTGTCGTCCAGCCAAAATGGCGCAGGTAGTTGGCGGCAGAGGCTAGCGCATCGGCGGGGTCATCGCCCCAAATGTCGCGCCGCCCGTCGCCATCGTGATCGACCGCATGATCCCACCAGCTTGTCGGCATGAATTGCGTATGGCCCATCGCCCCCGCCCAACTGCCGCGCATGGCCTCAGCCGTCACATCGCCATTTTGCAAGATGCGCAGCGCGGCGAAGAGTTGGGTTTCGAAAAAAGCCGCGCGCAAAGCCGCGCGCCGCCCGTCATAGGCCAGTGTCGCCAAGGCGCTGATGATCGGGGTATCGCCGCGAAAGGTGCCATAGGCCGATTCCAGCCCCCAGATTGCCGCGACCACATGGCGGTCCACGCCATATTCCGCCTCGATCCCCCGCAAAAGCGCATCATGCCGGGCCAAAGCCGCGCGGCCACGGGCCACGCGATCC
>JALOTC010000038.1 GCA_025458085.1 Cypionkella sp.
AACTGTCTGTACGGGGGGTGTACAGGGGGTGTACGCAGGGTGACAGGCGTTTTTCGGGAAAATCCCGCGGTCTCAATCGCTTCGCGCGGCGCATCCGATCACAGCGCGCGCCACCCGATATCGCGCCTGCAAAACCCTTCGGGCCAGTCAATCGCATCGACCAGCGCATAGGCCCGGTCCCGTGCCTCGGCCAAGCTCTCGCCCCGCGCGGTCACATTCAGAACCCGCCCGCCAACGGCAAGGATGCGCCCCTCAGCCGCTTTCGTGCCGGCATGAAAGACCATCTCCCGGCTCGTCTCCGGCAGGCCCTCAAGCCCGCGGATTTGCGTGCCTTTCACGTAAGTCTCTGGATATCCAAGCGAAGCCATCACCACCGTCAGCGCATGATCCTCCGCCCAATTCACCCGCGCCTCGGACAACCGCCCCTCGGCACAGGCGAGCATGAGGTCCAAGGCCTGCGCGCCAAGCCGCATCATCAGCACTTGGCACTCCGGGTCGCCAAAGCGGCAGTTGTATTCCACCAACCGCGCCCGTCCGTCCTTGATCATCAACCCGGCATAAAGCACGCCCTGATAAGGCATTCCCCGCCGCGCCATCTCGGCAATCGTGGGCAGGACAATCTCGGCCATCGCCTGATCCTGAATGGCTTGGGTCAAAACCGGGGCCGGGGAATAGGCCCCCATACCACCTGTATTGGGTCCGGTATCCCCATCCCCCACGCGCTTGTGGTCTTGCGCCGTGCCGATAGGCAGGGCGTTGGTGCCATCGGTCAGGATGAAGAAACTCGCTTCCTCCCCTTCCATGAACTCCTCGATCACCACTTCCGCCCCGGCAGAGCCAAAAGCCCCGCCAAAAACAGTCTCCACCCCCGCCAGCGCCTCCTCCAGCGTCATCCCCATGATGACGCCTTTCCCGGCCGCCAGCCCATCAGCCTTGATAACCAAAGGCGCGCCTTGCGCCTGCACATAGGCCCGCGCCGCCTCTGCCGTGTCAAAGCGGGCATAGGCCGCCGTGGGCGCGGCGCAAGCGTCACAAATTTCCTTTGTAAATCCTTTGGATGCCTCCAGCCGCGCGGCCTTGGCCGATGGCCCGAAGGTCAGGATGCCCGCATCCCGCGTGGCGTCCGCCACCCCTGCGGCCAGCGGTGCCTCCGGCCCGACGATCACGAAATCAATCGCATTCTCGCCGCAGAACTCCACCACGGCGGCCCCATCCAGAATGTCGAAGTCGGCACATTCCGCGATCCCGGCGATCCCCGCATTGCCCGGTGCCACGATCAGCCGGTCGCATTTCGGGTTCTGCTTGACGGCCCAAGCCAGCGCATGTTCCCGCCCGCCACCGCCCAGAATCAGGATGTTCATCGCCACACCTCCGCAAAACCCGCCTCAGGCCCCCATAAAGGCCCGTGCGCGGCGGGGCAACCGGGCGCGTCTTGCGCGGGGCCAAAGGCTGGGGCAGAACAGCGGCATGGACCTTTTCGAAGATGCCGCCCCGGCAGGAAACCAGCCCGAATACACCGTGTCCGAGCTTTCGGGCGCGGTCAAACGCGTGATCGAAGGCGAATTCGGCCTTGTCCGCGTGCGGGGCGAGGTTGGCCGTGTCTCCCGCCCTGCCTCTGGCCATCTTTACTTTGACCTCAAGGATGACCGCGCCGTCATCGCCGCGATCAGCTGGAAAGGCCAAGTCGCGCGGATGCAGGTCCGCCCCGAGGAGGGGATGGAGGTCGTGGCCACAGGCCGGATGACCACCTTTCCTGGCCAGTCGAAATATCAGTTGATCGTCGAAGATGTCGCCCCTGCAGGCGCCGGCGCGCTGATGGCCATGCTGGAAAAGCGCAAGGCGGCACTCGCGGCAGAGGGGCTGTTTGACCCCGCCCGCAAAAAGCCGATCCCCTTCCTGCCGGGGGTGATCGGCGTCATCACCTCGCCCTCGGGTGCGGTGATCCGCGACATCCTCCACCGCCTGCGCGACCGCTTTCCCCGCCATGTGCTGATCTGGCCGGTGGCGGTGCAGGGCCAAGCCTGCGCGCCCGAAGTGGCGGCCGCGATCCGCGGCTTCAACGCGCTTCCCGCCGGCGGCCCTATCCCGCGCCCCGACCTTCTGATCGTCGCGCGCGGCGGTGGCTCGCTCGAGGATCTCTGGGGCTTCAACGAAGAAATCGTGGTCCGCGCGGCGGCATCCAGCCAGATCCCCCTGATTTCCGCCGTGGGTCATGAAACCGACACCACGCTGATTGACTATGCCGCCGACCGCCGCGCCCCCACCCCCACGGCTGCTGCCGAAATGGCGGTGCCGGTGCGGCTGGAGCTTCTGGCCACGATCGACGATTTCGCGGCCCGCTTGACGCGCGCCACCGGACAAGCGTTGGTGCAGCGCGGGCAGCGTCTGCGCGATCTGGGCCGCGCCTTGCCCCGGATCGATACGCTCCTCGCCACGCCCGCCCAAAGGCTGGATGCGGCGGCGACCCGCCTTGGCGCTGCGCTGTCGCTCTCGGTCAGTCGGCGCAGGGGCGATTTCGAACGCCGTGCGGCGGGCCTGTCGTCCCGCCGCCTTGCCGCGCTGACGCAACGCCGCAGCGATGGCCTCGCGCGGCTCTCCGATGCGCTGGACGCCCGCCGCGACCGGAGGCTGGACCAGTCCCGCGCAAGGCTCGACGCTCTGGCCGCCCGCCTTGCGCCGTCCCTCGCGCGCTTGCTTGCCTCTGCCGCGCGCGACATCGCGGTGGACCAGCGCCGCCTTGGCGATGCCGCGGCCCGGCTAGAGACGGCGATCGTGCAGCGCCTCTCGCACCCCGCCGCGCGGATCGATGCGCTGGAACGGATGCGGCTCACCTTGGGCTACACCGCCACCCTGCGGCGCGGCTATGCGGTGGTGCGCGGCGATGGCCATGTCGTCACCACCCGCGCCGGAGCCGAGGCTGCCACTGTGCTCGAGGTCGAATTTGCCGATGGCCGCCTGCCGCTTGGTCCGCGTCCAACCCGCAAATCCACGGGCGGCGCAGGCCCCGAAGGTCAAGGCAGCCTGTTCTGAGCGCAGTGCAAGCTCCAGGAATCCCTCGATCCTTCCCCTTCATCTTGGCCCAAATACTCTCGGGAGGGGTCCGGGGAGGGCAGACAGCCCTCCCCGGGGGCAAACACAGGCCAGAAAGCCCTTTGCACTCAGAAGAGCTGAGCCAGCTCCCCAATCAGACGCCGATCTGTGGTCCTGGGCAGGGCAGGGGGTCGGGGGATTGGGCGACTTCCTGGAGCTCGGTCGCCTCTCCTCCGCCGGTGAATCGGGCATTCAACCCGCCATCCAGCCAGAATACCCAGCATTGCGGCATCGGATCATGCGTGTAGACAAAGCAGATCTGGCCATCTTCCTCATGCCAAATTCCCTCGCGGCAGATCTCGGCAGTAAAGGCCCAGACAACCCGACGTCCCGGCAGGTATTGCTCTGTCCCGTAGCTTTCTCCGTCCGAGGCGAAGGTGATGGTCTTTCCCGTGACATAGGCTTCGAAATCCGCGCCCGTCAGCGGTGCCTCAACCGCCCCAAGCGAGGCGGGGAGGAGGGCAAGAAGGGCGGTCACGGCAATCGTCTGCCCACATCTCCGGGGCGTCACTGGTAAGGGGAACATCGGTGGCCTCTCCCGTCACGGTTGTGCCCCTATCCTGACACGCCGCCTCAGCTTGCACCAGACCCTGCTGAGCCCTCTGCATCGACCCTTTGCCAACGGCGGACATGGGGTTTCATCGCCTTGCGAAAGGTTGGCGGCCAAAGTGCCAGAACGCAGGCCACCGGCAGGGGCCAAGGCAACAGCGGCGCGTCCTCTTCAAGCCGCAGTGCGGGATAAGGCCGTGCCGGATGGGCGTGATGGTCAGAATGGCGCGGCGCGTTCAGCATCAGCGCCGAGGAAAACCAATGCGGTGTGTTCCAAGAATGGCGCGTAGCCACCGGCTCCCATTTGCCCTCGGCGGTTTTGCGGCGCGACAGGCCGTAATGCTGCACATAATCGGCCAGTAGGATCTGCAATTGCGCATGAAGCGCGAGGGCGATCCAGACCAAAACCCCTGACCATCCTGCGATCACAAAGCCAAGCCCCAGCCCTGCCACCGAGAGGAGGTGATGGACGCTGTAGGGATGCAGGCCCCCCCTGCCGCCCCGCACACGCAAGGCATCTTCTGCCGCCCATCCGGCCCGATAGCTTCCGATCCAGGCACGCGGTGCATAGGTCCAAAATCCCAATCCGAGAGGGGCCGAACTCGGGTCTTCGGGCGTAGCGACAGCGCGGTGATGCACCAACCGGTGCGCGCTGGCATGATGGCCGATCAAAAGACTTGCATAGATCGCAACACCCGCTCTGAACAAACCTCGACTGGGGCGGTGGATCAATTCATGCGCTGCCGGATGCGCGACCTGCCCAAGCCATGCCCCACAGGCAAAGGCCAAGAGACCGCGCTCTCCCACAGATAGCCCTGATGGTCCGGCAATGGCCCAGACCGCCAGCGGCAATAGCGCGAAATGCGCCCCGGCAATGGCGACAAGCAGGACATCGGCGGCCGGAAACTCCCGCTCCTCTGCCGTGCCATCCTGCGCGACAAGGGGAATGATCTGGTCAAGCACGGCGGCAAGAAAGGCCATGTAGAGAAAGGCCGCCCAGACCCAGACCCCGCCCCACACAAAGCCCACCACCGCAAGACCAACGGGCGCCAGCGTGGCGAGCGCGAACAGGGAAAGGGGCAGAGGGCGCATCAGGGGCATCACATTTCGCGGGCGGGTCACACCTTGTCCCTGACAGATGAGGCTTCTGTGGGGCTGCGGCAAGAGGATACCGCGCCACAGCCTTGGCTCAACCCCTTTCCATACTGCGCCAAAGGGGCTAAGCGGAATCAAAGCCAGCCTGCGAGGCCCCCATGTCGTTCTTCAAAAAGCTCAAGGATCGTCTGTTCAAATCCTCGGACAAGATCGGTGAGGGGCTGGATGCGCTGGTGGCCGAGGGCGAGGAGAAAACGCCCGAGGCGGCTCCCGCCGCGACCGAGGCGCCCAAGGCGGGCCTTGTCGGGCGGCTGCTCGGGTCGGGGTCAGAGCCGCGCCGGGTGCTGGATGACGCTATGCTCGAAAGCCTCGAAGATGTGCTGATTCAGGCCGATATGGGGGTGGAAACGGCCGCGCGCGTCACCGCCAATATTGCCGAAGGCCGCTTTGGTCGCCGCATCTCGACCGAGGAATTGCGGCAGGCATTGGCCGAGGAGGTCACGCGGATCATGGCCCCCGTGGCCCGCCCGCTGCCGCTTTACCCGCAGAAACCACAGGTCGTGCTGGTGGTGGGCGTGAACGGCTCAGGCAAGACGACGACCATCGGCAAACTCGCTAGCCAGTTCAAGGCGGCGGGCAAGACGGTGGTGATCGCGGCAGGCGATACCTTCCGTGCCGCCGCCGTGGATCAACTCCGCATCTGGGGCGACCGCGCGGGCGTCCCGGTCTTGACCGCGCCCGAAGGGTCGGACCCGGCCTCGCTGGCCTTTGACGCGCTGACGCGTGCGCGGGCAGAGGGCGCGGATCTTTTGATGATCGACACCGCAGGACGGCTGCAAAATCGCGCGGATCTGATGGAAGAACTGGCCAAAATCGTGCGGGTGATCCGCAAGGTGGACCCGACCGCGCCGCATAACACTCTTTTGGTGCTGGATGCGACGACGGGGCAGAATGCGGTCACGCAGGTAGAGATTTTCCGCAAGATCGCCGATGTCTCGGGCCTTGTGATGACGAAACTCGATGGCACGGCCAAGGGCGGTGTTCTGGTCGCTTTGGCCGATCGCTTTGGTCTGCCCATCCATGCCATCGGCGTGGGCGAACAGATCGACGATCTTGCCCCCTTCGACCCTGAAGATTTCGCTCGCGCCTTGGTGGGGATCGAAGGCTGATCGCGTCTTTCTCTCTCCCCAACGCAAATTCGCGTCCTCCATACCCCCTCGGACTCTCCTGCCTTCATCTGTTCCCAAATATCCTCGGGAGGGGTCCGGGGAGGGCAGACAGCCCTCCCCGGGGCATGTCCAAGAGAGATCGGGGTCGGGCAGACAGCCCTCCCCGGGGCATGTCCAAGCGTGAAGGGGTTGGGCCGCGCTCATCCACGCCGCGCCCCCTTTGCTGGTGGCGACTCTCCCGCCGCTGCGCTAGGGCGGGGGCGAAGGGGTTGGGGCAATGTCTGACTGGTTGATCTCGCTCGAAGGGACGGCGGCAGGGCATGATCTGGCGCTGGCACTGGCGCTGATGGCAGCGGTGCTGCATGCGCTGTTTGGGGCGCTGCAAAAGGGCCGGCATGACCCATGGCTGTCGCGGGCGGCGATTGATGCCTGTTACGGGCTTATGGCGCTGCCCTTCGCGCTGTTCGTCGTGCCTTGGCCCGAGCCGCATATGTGGCCGATCTTTGCCGGGGCCTTTGTCATCCATTCCGCCTATAAGGTCTTGCAGGCAATGACCTACAGCCGGGGGGCCTATACGGTTGTCTATCCTGTGGTGCGCGGCACGGGGCCTTTGTTTACCGTGATCGCGGCGGGTCTGGTCTTTGGCGAGGTCTATGCGCCTGCACAATGGGCTGGCGTTCTGGTGCTGGTCGCGGGCATCCTTGGCCTTGCCGCCTATAACCTGCGCCATGTGACGCTGGCGCGTGACACGCTGGTGCCGGCGTTGTGGCTGGCTGTGGCCACGGGCGGCTTTGTTGCGGCCTATACCACCTATGACGCCTGGGGCATTCGTGCGACCGAGGACCCGTTCACCTTTCTGGCGTGGTTTTTCCTGATCGACGGGATCTTCATCCCCGTCGTCACTCACCGCCGCTGGCGCAGTCTGGCGCAAGGGGAAATCGTGCCGCTGCTGAAGCGGGGTGTTTTGGGCGCCTTTGTCGCCTATTTCTCCTTCGGTGCGATCATGCTGGCCACACGGCTTGACAAGGTCGGCGAGGCGGCGGTCTTGCGCGAAACCTCGACCGTCTTTGCCGCCTTGATCGGCTGGCTGGTTCTGGGCGAAAAGGTGGGGCCGGTGCGCACGGCACTGATGGCGATGATCGCGCTCGGCGCGGTGATCATGGAATTCGCAGGATAAAAAGGGGTGACGCGTGGCGGAAAAGCAGATCAACGGCCTTGTGAAGCAGGTTCTGGAACTGGGGCCGACGATTGCCTTTTTCCTGATCTATCTGCGCATCCGGGATGACAGTTTCACGATTGGCGGCACCGAATATACCGGCTTCATCGTCGCGGCCTTGGCCTTCATCCCGATCCTGCTCCTTGCCATGGGCATCCTGTGGCATCTGACGGGCAAACTGTCGCGGATGCAGGTTTTTACCGCCTTCATGGTGATCTTTTTCGGCGGCCTGACCGCTTGGTTCAATGACGAGCGGTTCTTCAAGATGAAGACGACGATCGTCTATGGCTGCCTTGCGGGGCTATTGGGCCTTGGCCTGTTGCGCGGGCAAAGCTGGCTGCAATTCGTGATGGGCGAGCTTTTGCCCATGCGGGACGCGGGCTGGATGATCCTTACCCGCCGCCTTGCCGCCATGTTTGCGGCGCTTGCCGTGGCCAATGAGGTGATCTGGCGGACCATGTCCACCGACACATGGGTCAAGCTGGAAACCTTTGCCATGCCAGCGGCGCTCGTGGCCTTTCTGTGGTGGCAGATTTTCGCGCTGCAACACCACCTGATCGAGGAAGAGGCGGCTGAGGGTGATGGCGGGGATAAGCAGGGGTAAGGCTCTGCTTCCCTCGCGCCGGTCCTGCCATTGACCCTTGGGCCAAAAGCCCCTATCCGGCCCGCAAGCCGCGGGCCTCTCGCCGCGTGGCGATGTATGGGGAAGCGAGATGTCCGGCACTTGGAAAACGCGCACGAAACTGGTCCATGAAGGCAGCCGCCGCAGCCAGTATGGCGAGATGGCCGAGGCGATCTTTCTGACCCAAGGGTTCGTCTATCCCACAGCCGAGGCGGCCGAGGCGCGGTTCATTCAGGCTGGCGCGGATGAATTCATCTATGCCCGTTATGGCAACCCGACGACGCGCATGTTCGAAGATCGAATTGCCAGCCTTGAAGGCACCGAGGATGCCTTTGCCACGGCAAGTGGCATGGCCGCGGTCAATGGCGCGCTGACCTCGATGCTGCGGGCAGGGGATCATGTGGTCTCTTCCCGCGCTTTGTTCGGGTCTTGCCTTTACATTCTGGAGGAGGTGCTGACGCGCTTTGGCGTGAAGGTGACCTTCGTCGACGGCGCGGACCTTGACCAGTGGCGCGCGGCGGTGACACCCGGCACCAAGGCGGTGTTTTTCGAATCCATGTCGAACCCGACGCTGGAGTTGGTCGATATCCGCAGCGTGGCCGAAATCGCCCATGCGGTCGGGGCCTTGGTGATCGTGGACAATGTTTTCGCCACGCCCGTTTTTTCCCGCGCGGTGGAGCAGGGGGCGGATGTGATCGTCTATTCCACCACCAAGCATATTGATGGGCAGGGCCGCGCGCTTGGTGGGGTGATCTGCGGGACCACGCAGTTCATCCGCAAGGTGGTGGAGCCCTATATGAAGCATACCGGCGGGTCGATGAGCCCCTTTACCGCCTGGATGCATCTGAACGGCATGGCGACGCTGGACCTGCGCTGCCGCGCAATGGCCGACAGCGCGCTTCGCATCGCCAAGGCGCTGGAAGGCCATCCGAAACTCGCGCGCGTGATCTTTCCGGGGCTGGAAAGCCACCCCCAGCATGGGCTTGCCATGGCGCAGATGGGATCGGGCGGCACCTTGGTGACCTTTGATATCGCGGGCGGTAAAGAGGCCGCCTTCCGTTTCATGGACGCGCTGGAAATTGCCAAGATTTCCAACAATCTGGGCGATGCCAAGACCATTGCTACCCATCCTGCCACCACCACCCACCAGCGGCTGCCGCAGGATCAGAAGGAGGCACTTGGCATCACGCCGGGGCTGATCCGCCTGTCGGTTGGGCTTGAAGATGCTGAGGATCTGATCGCCGATCTGATGCAGGCGCTGGAACGGGCCTGAGCAACTGGTGATATGCCCCCGACGGGGAGGGCTGTCTGCCCTCCCCGAACCCCTCCCGAGAGTATTTGGGCCAAGATGAAGGGGACATCGGGGGAAGTTCGCCGCGGATCGGGCGTTTTTTGGCACCGGAGCGTCGGCATGTTGCATTCCTTTCATTTGGCCCCATGTAACGTGATCCGACAGCGCGCGTTCTGCGTATTCCTGTTGACATTGAAAGCGCCCGGAATGTTCCGGCCGCCGGAACCGGAAGGACAAGTCCGATGAATATTCATACCCCCGATTTTGATCGCAAACCCAGCCGCGAAGAAGCGGCAGCCGCCTTGGCTGTTTTGCGGCAATGGGCGGGCAAGGCTTCGGATGATGAGATTGCGACGCTGGATGCGTCGGTGGGCTTTTTGGTGCCGGGCAATGGCTATCCCGCGCTGTCGCGCGCTTACCCGGAAGATTTCGTGGTGGATAGCGCCTATAAGGACGCGCTGCCCGATCTGCAAAATGGCCCCGCGAGTCTGATCGTGGGCGAAAAGCAACTGATCCAGCATGTGGGGATTTCGAATTTCCGTCTGCCAATTCAGTATCGCACCCGGGACAATGGGCCCTTGACGCTTGAAACCTCGGTCACCGGATCGGTGAGCCTTGAGGCGGAGAAAAAGGGCATCAACATGAGCCGGATCATGCGGTCCTTTTATACCCATGCGGAGAGGGACTTTTCCTTTGCCGTGATCGAACATGCGCTGGATGACTACAAGCGCGATCTGGACAGCTTTGATGCGCGGATCCAGATGCGCTTTTCGTTCCCGATGAAGGTGGGTTCGCTGCGTTCGGGGCTGTCTGGCTGGCAGTATTACGACATTGCGCTGGAACTGGTGGACCGCGCCGGGGTGCGCAAGAAGATCATGCATCTCGATTTCGTCTATTCCTCTACCTGCCCCTGTTCGCTGGAATTGTCGGAACATGCGCGCCGGACGCGGGGCCAGTTGGCCACGCCGCATTCGCAGCGGTCGGTGGCGCGGATTTCGGTGGAGGTGAAGGAAGGCCGCTGCCTGTGGTTCGAGGATCTGGTCGAACTTGCCCGCGCCGCAGTGCCGACAGAGACTCAGGTGATGGTCAAGCGCGAAGATGAACAGGCCTTTGCCGAGTTGAACGCGGCCAATCCGATCTTTGTAGAAGATGCGGCGCGCAGTTTTTGCGCCGTTCTGAAGGGGGATCCCCGGATTGGCGATTTCCGGATCATTGCCAGCCATCAGGAATCGCTCCACAGCCATGATGCCGTCAGCCTTCTGACCGAAGGGCCAACTTTTGCGACCGAAAGCCTTGATCCGCGCCTGTTCCAGACGCTGTTCCACGTCGGCTGAGGCGTCCATCCATGAACGGAAGTGCCGCCCCGCCCGGGCGGCATTTTTCTTTTTCTGACTTGATGTGGCGCAATACGGGGGCGCGGCATGAGCCGCGCGATCGCGCCGGATTGACTTCATCCCGCCTTCGCCCCAAGGCTCGGGCCATGATCGACCTTCGCCCCGTCGCCTATGTGATTGGCCTGCTGCTGACTGCCATGGGCGGGTTCATGCTGTTTCCGATGGCCTTGGATTACGCGGCCGGAGACCCGAACTGGCGCGCGTTTTTCCGATCGGCGGTGATCTGTGCGGTGGTGGGGGGCGCGATGGCCATAGCTTCGGCCAATGGGCTGGGGCGCACGATGACCTTGCAGCAGATTTTTTTGCTGACAACCGGGGTCTGGATCGCCATGCCTGCGTTCGGGGCCTTGCCGCTCATCCTGGGGGCGCCGGGGCTTGCGCCGATTGACGCGCTGTTCGAAAGCGTTTCGGGCATGACGACAACGGGCACCACGGTGATCACGGGGCTGGATGACCTGCCGATGGGGGCGAACCTCTGGCGCGGCATCCTGCAATGGCTAGGGGGCCTTGGCATCGTCATCGTCGCCATGCTGTTCCTGCCGGTGATGAAGGTGGGGGGGATGCAGTTCTTCCGGTCCGAAGGGTTCGATACCTTGGGTAAGGTGCTGCCTCGCGCGCTCGATATCTCATCCGCCTTGATCCAGATTTACGTCTGGATGACGGTGGCCTGCGCGGTGACCTATTTCGCGCTTGGCATGACCGGGTTCGAGGCGGTGGTCCATGCGCTTGCCACCGTTTCGACCGGGGGATTTTCCACCTCGGACAAAAGTTTTGGGCTGTTTCAGGGCGGGGCAGAATATGCCGCCGTGATCTTCATGCTGCTGGGAAGCCTGCCTTTCATCCGTTTCATTCAGGCGGCGCAGGGGTCATTGCAGCCTTTGTGGCGAGATGTGCAGGTGCGGGCCTATCTGCGTTGGAACCTTTATGCCGTGGCGGTGATCGTCCTTTATGAGATGGTCACCCGTGACATGAGTTTTGACGTTGTCCTGCGCGAAACGATGTTCAACGTGGTGTCCACCTTTTCCGGCACTGGTTTTGCCTCGGTGGATCTGTCGGCTTGGGGGCCGTTTCCCTTTGTCATCCTGATCCTTGTCGGGCTGATCGGGGGCTGCACGTCCTCTACCGGGTGTTCGGTCAAGGTCTTTCGCTATCTGATCTTGTTCGAGGCGATCCGTGTCCAGATCCGGCGGCTGCACAACCCCTCATCGGTCAATCCGATGCGCTATGAGGGGCGCAGCGTGCGGCAGGATGTGGTGGATTCCGTGATCGTCTTTTTCACGCTGTTCATCCTGACCTTCGGCCTTCTTGCCGTGGGGCTTGGCCTGACGGGGCTCAGCTTCAAGACCGCCTTTACCGCCGCTTGGACATCGGTGGCCAATATCGGGCCGGTCTTCGGCCCCGAGGTCGGGCCGACGGGCGCGGTGGGGGAATTCCCCGACAGCGCGAAATGGCTGATGATGGCCGGGATGCTGGTTGGCCGGTTAGAGCTTTTGTCGGTCTATGTGCTGTTCATGGCCCGGTTCTGGCGGAGCTGAGCCTTAGTCCCAGCAACTGACCAGAACGGTCATTCCCATCGCCTTGCGCATCAGATCCTCGGGTGCCAATGCCCCGACAGGGGGGGCATCAGAGGGGGTGATCCCCTGCGCTTCCAGCACTTGGGCCAGAACCGCGGCGGAGGCCGCGAATTCGACGCCTTGGGGCAAGACGCGTGGCCCGTCCGAAACGCGCGGGAGCATAAGGCCAAGCACCGCGCCCGTCCCGTCGATCACTGGACCGCCCGCATCGCCCGCGCGGGTGGCGATGCCAAGCCGTTTCAGACCCGGCTCCCCGTCCAGCCCGGTGGCGGCATCCAGCGTGCCATAGGTCACCACCGGGGCGGGCAGGCTGTCCTCATAGGCATAGCCCGCCACGGCGATTTCGGTGCCGATCCGATCAGGCGCGCGTTGCAGGGCGGCCACGACCGGCGGGGCGAGTGCGACGGCCGGACGCAAGAGCGCGATGCCAGAGGCGGCGTCACTCGCAAGGATTTGCGCCTCGGTCAGCCCATCGAGCGTGATGCGCCCGCAGCCTTGCACGGCGTCAAGGGTGGTTGCCACAACCCCCGTCGCATCGACGTAAAAGCCGGAACGGCTAAAACTCGGGCGGCGCAGTTCCAGACCAGAGAGAAGGCCCGCGCGCATCTGATCGGCCATGGGCACCATGCCGGGGTCCAAAGCTCGATTGCCCACGGGGCGGAAACTGGCCTGCATCTGCGCCAAAACCTTTTGGGCCTGTGCCGCGGCCTTCGGCTCCCACACCAGCAGATAGCCCTTGATCAGCCCCTGAGAGAGTTCGGCGAAGGCATAGCTTGAAATCCGCGCACCCATTGCGCGGATCGTAAAGCTGCGCTCCCCGCGTTCGCGTTCGCCTTCGGGCGGCACGATTTCAAGCCCTTGGAGAATGTCATAAAGCCCGTAAAGTGCCTCGCGATCGCCGGGTTGCGAGATCAGGATGACCCGCAGGCCAGAGCCGCCTTTATCGGTGAAATGCACGAAAGGTGGTTCGTAATGGTCAAAAGCCACGAGGCCGAGCGGAAGGGTGATGTCGATCCCCGCTTCCGTTTCGGTCACCGGGGCAAAGCCGAAAGCGGCGGCGGCGGCCTGCCATTCGGCCAGAAGCCGGGCGCGCTGTGCGGTCGTCAGGATGCCGGTCGGCTCCAGCCCCTTGGCCTCTTGCCATGCGCGCATCGCGGCGCGGGTCCCGGGGCCAAAAGCCCCATCCAGCGCCGCGGTATAGAACCCGTCCCATTGCAGGGCTTCTTGCAAGGTGATGCGTTCCTCCCGGTTCAGCGCCGCTTCGCTCGCGCGGGCCTCTTCGGGCGTTTCTTCGGATGCGGTGGCCGTGGTCACGGCCTCTGTCACCGCCGTGGCCTCTGGTTCTGCGGCCTCTGGCGCTGCGGCATCTGCGGCGGTGGGGGGCGGTGCCCCCCCTTCGGCAGGCGTGGCTGCGCCTTCCACCGGCCAGAATTTTTCGCGGAAATTGCTGCCATCTGTCAGATAGCTGTCGCGCGGGATAGCGCCTGCGTCGCGCAGGGTGCGCAGGCGGGCTTCGGCCTCCTCGGGTGTCTGCGGGCCAAGGGCAATGCCGTACCACCGCGAGCCGAGCCGATAGCCTTCGACATCGGGGAAGCCTTCGGTATAGGCGCGGGCGCGGTTTTGGGCATCTTCGAGCGTCGGTTGCGCTTCGACCTGAACCCAGACGCGGTCTTGCGCCCAAGCCCCGTTTGCCCAAATCAACCCCACGGCCAAGGCCGCCATCCATCCACGTGTCATTCCGCCCCACAAACCCGCTACCTGCACTGCGCGTCAGTTAACGGGGATTATCCCCCGATCACAAGGGTTTCGTCCAAGGGTTTCGTCCAAGGGTTTCGCCCAAGGATTTGGCCTGCCGTGTACTGTGTTGCATCACCTGCGCGGATTGACCCTTTCCCGCCCGTTGCATATGACGCATGCGCATCACACGTGCAGGCCATCGTTTGGCCCGCCAAAGGGGATCACAGCCATGTCGGAGACCTTCCAGCCCCCCCGGTCCTTTCAGGAGATCATCCTGAGACTTCAGTCCTACTGGGCCTCAAAGGGATGCGCGGTGCTGCAACCCTATGACATGGAGGTGGGGGCAGGCACCTTCCACCCGGCGACCACCCTGCGCAGCCTTGGCACCAAGCCTTGGGCGGCGGCCTATGTGCAGCCGTCGCGCCGTCCGACCGATGGGCGTTACGGCGAAAACCCGAACCGTTTGCAGCATTACTATCAGTATCAGGTGATCATCAAACCCTCGCCGCCCAACCTGCAAGACCTCTACCTCGGGTCGCTCGCGGCCATCGGGCTGGACCCTTCGGTGCATGACATCCGCTTTGTCGAGGATGACTGGGAAAGCCCCACCTTGGGGGCTTGGGGTCTTGGCTGGGAAGTCTGGTGTGACGGGATGGAAGTCAGCCAATTCACCTATTTCCAGCAGGTCGGCGGGCATGATTGCCGACCCGTCTCGGGCGAATTGACCTATGGGCTGGAACGCTTGGCCATGTATGTCCTTGGCATCGATCATGTGATGGACATGCCCTTCAACGATCCCGAAAGCCCTATTCCGCTGACCTATGGCGATATCTTCCGCCAGACGGAGGAGGAATACAGCCGCCATAACTTCGATGGCGCGACAACCGAAATGCTCTTCCAGCATTTCAAGGATGCCGAGGCGGAATGTGAGCGCCGAACGGCAGGCCTATATCGGCCGCGTCCGGGCCTTGGCCAAGAAATGCGCCGATGCCTTCCGGCAGACCGAAGCCGGGGCCGATGCGGCATGACCGGGAAATTCGCAGCGGGGTTCATCGTGATCACAGCCGCCATCGCGGGCATTGCGCTCTATTATCTGCAAGTCCACGCCTTCTATCGGGACGCGGCTTTCACGCCCGGCCGTGAAATCGTGCTGACCGCGATCAGCACCGGCCAGCCCGAGCCGATCATCGCCGAGGACCTGACGGGGATCGACGCTGACAGTTCCCCCATCCGCTTTCGCGCCTGTTTCACAACCCCGCTCAGCCTCGCCATGCTGACCGAAACCTATGTCGCCTATGAAGGCGCAGAGCCTCTGATCGCGCCCGGCTGGTTCGACTGTTTCGACGCTGTCGAAATCGGCACCGCGCTGGAACGCGGAGAGGCTTTGGCCTTCCTGTCCGAGGCCAATGTCAGAACCGATGTCGACCGCGTCGTGGCCGTTTTCCCCGATGGCCGCGCCTTCGCCTGGACCCAATTCAACCCCGCCGCCGAGGATTGATCCGATGCCCGATCTCTTGATCGAACTGTTTTCCGAGGAAATCCCGGCGCGGATGCAGGCGCGTGCGCGCGAGGATTTGAAAAAGCTGGTGACCGATGGTCTGGTGGAGGCGGGGCTGACCTATGCCTC
>JALOTC010000170.1 GCA_025458085.1 Cypionkella sp.
TTGGGCGCGTGCCTTGGCCTTGGGCCATCCTCGCCAATGCGGCACTGCTGATCCAGTTTCCACTGGCCCATTCGCTGTTGCTGACAGGGCCGGGCAGTCGGTTTCTGGCGCGGGCCTTTCCCGGCCCCCATGGGCAGACGCTGGCCACAACGACCTATGCAATCATCGCCTCTGCCCAATTGCTTGCGCTTTTCACGCTCTGGACCCCTTCGGGCATTGTCTGGTGGCGGGCCGAAGGGTGGCTTTTCTGGTGTGTGAGTGCCGGTTATGGGGCAAGTTGGCTTTTGCTGATGAAGGCAAGTTTCGATGCGGGGGCAGAGGTGCAATCGGGTGCCTTGGGTTGGATGTCGCTTCTGGCGCGGATCAAGCCTGTCTTTCCCGACATGCCGGAAGTCGGGCTGTTCCGCGTGATCCGGCAGCCGATCTATGTGGCCTTTGCCCTGACCCTTTGGACCGTTCCCGTCTGGACGCCAGATCAACTGGTGCTGGCCGTCGGCTACACAGCCTATTGCCTTCTGGCTCCGCGGTTGAAGGAACGCCGCTTTGCCGCGCGCTATGGGGCAAGGTTCGCCGCCTATCGCGCGCGGGTGCCTTATGCCCTGCCATGGCAAAAACGGCAGGGTTAGAGACAATTCACGGCGAAAGCCACTGCCCCGAAAAGCCGTTTTGCCGTTCAAACCGCGCGCGGCGGTGGCGCGGTCCCAGATGGACGGCATCCACCGCCTCGACCTGACACCGAAGGACGGCAAAGGTGGCCTGATCGGGCGTCTTGTCATAGTCGAGCGATGCGGCAATCGGCTGGCCGGGGGCTGGCGTTGTGCCGTAACTCTGGCGCGAAGGGTCTGGCACGCGCGCCCAGATTTCGGCCACGTCCGCCCCGGTCAGGAGGGTGACCTGCGCCTCCACCCGCGTCTGCAATTGAGCCGCCGCATCCCAGACATGCAATGCAGCACGCGGGTTTACCCGCAGTGCCGCCACTTTGGCAGAGCGCAGGTCGGTGTGCACCTCCAGCATCGCATTAACCGGGTCTGCGCCACGCAGAACGACTGTCCGCGCTTCTGGCCAACCGTCTGGCGAAACAGTCGCAAAGGTCGGATGGCGGGCAGGGGCGCGGCGGTCGCGTACCCCGCGCGAAAGCCTTGTCCAGACCTCTGCCCAGAAGCTGTCGAGTTCGGTAGCCCAAGGATGGGGGTCAATCGTCATAGCCTGTCATCTCCAGATATCCCACGCCGCTATGGCTCCCCGAAACCGTAACCGGCCCTTCCCAATAGGGAACAGAGGTCGCCATCCATGCATCGGGGTTCAGCGCACGCACGGTGACATCCACGCCACGGTCGGGCAAGCGCACCTGCCATTCGACAGGCAACTGCCGCCCAGCTACTGCATGGCGCGACATGGGCGTGGCGGCAAAAGCCCCATCGGGGAAAGGCGTAGCCTCGCCCTCTGCACTGATCCATGTGGCGGCGGTGTAGTCCGTGGCCCCGCGAAGGACGAAGCCCATCATCTTGTCGCCAGTGTCGAATGAGAGTGAAAACCAATCCCACCCGGTCTGATCAGCGGCAAGGGGTTGAGAGGACCATTCCCGGTCCAGCCACGCATTGCCTGTCACCTCTACCGGTCCATCCGGAAGGATCAGGGTACCTTCTATCGCAAAGAAGGGTTGCGAGTAATAGTGGCTTGCCTGACCCGCCCCTGACTTCACAGAATAGCCGTTCTGACCATGAAGCACGATCGGTCCCCGCGCCTGCATCCGCATATCATAGGCAAAGTCAGAGCCGCTGGCCCGCAGGCGCAGGCTGTTGAAATCCGGCCCTTCCATAGCCCAATCGTCGATCCAGGCGGCAAAGGGGCTTGCCGTCACACCGGCTTGCCCGACCCCACCCCGCGCCAGCCTTTCGGCTACGAAATGCGCATCGGGCGTCGTAACCGCGGCATGACCCATCCAAAGCTGAGGCGTCTTCCATCCTGAACCATCGCGGGGCGCGAGGGCAGAGCGGAACAGCGTCCATTGCAGGCCATAGGGCGTGCCATTCGGGCCTTGTAGATTAGCGGTCAGATACCACCATTCGATGCGGTATTCAGGATGCGCGCCATGATCCTTTGGAAACTCTAGCCGATAGGTGGGATCGGGGCGCGCGAAATCATCGGCCTCTGTCCCGAGTCCGGCAAAGCCTTGCGCAAGCGCGGCGGCGGGAAGGAATAGGGCCAAAAACAGCGCCTTAACGTTCATGGCGAAACACACCCAAAAGCCGCGCAGGCGGCATTTGCGACAGCCGCCATGCGGGCCAAAGCGCGGCAAGTGCCGCCGCCAGAAGAGCCAGCAGACCAAGGCGGAGATAATCGGCGGGAAAAAGAAACATGGGCAGGCGCCAACCAAACGCCTCGACATTGACCACCGCCAATAGCGCCCAAGCGAGTGCAAGGCCCAAGGGCAGGGCGAGCACCGCCGTCAGTGCGGCCAAGGCAACGGCACGCAGAAGATCAAGAAACGCAAGCTTTTTCCGGGTTAGCCCCAATGCCCAAACGGGGGCAAGTTGCGGCAGGCGCATGGCGGCAAGGGTCAGAAGGCTCATCAAAATAGCAAAACCGGCCACGGCCAGCGTCAGGATGTTCAGCGCCGTTGTCACGGCAAAGGTGCGTTCAAAGACGGAAAGTGACAGAGCCTTGATCGCCGCCTGATCAATCATCGCGCTGTCGGGCAGACCGAAATCTGACACCAGCGCCCGGCGCAGCGCTTCCACCGCCTCGGGCGGCACGCGCAGGCCAAAGCGCAGGGCGGGCGCATCAGGGACGGCTGCAAGGAAGACATGCTCTGCAACGATCACCTGACCGATCGGGTTGCCGTAATCGCCATGGATGCCCACCACCGGCAGGCTCAGCCCCGGAAAGACCTGCACCATGGCCCCAAGCTCCAGCCCCGCCCGGCGGTAAAGCTGTTCGTTGACGAGCAGACCCTCACCCCGAAACAGCATATCCCATGCCTCTGGCGCGGCGGAAAGGAAACGCCAATTGTCACGATAGGTGGCATGATCCCGCGCGCCATAGATTTCGGCAGGCAGGCCCTGGACCTCTCGATCCACCGAAAGAAGCGGCAGGATGGCATCGACCTTGTCCTCAAGGAAACGGATCAGTTCCTCAGCCTGCGCGGCATCGGATGTGGTAACATAGAGTTCGGATGCAAGCCGTTGGTCCAGAAAGCCCACAAAGGTAAGGCGGAATGAAGAGACCATGGTGGAAACCCCCACATTCGCCGCCATGGCCAGAAGAAGCGCCATCAGCGCCAGCGACAGGCCCGGCACCTGTTGGCGCGTATCGGCCCAGAACCACTGCGCCACGGGGGCGCGGGCCATGCGCTCGGCTCCTTGTAGAAGGAGGATGAGAAGGGGCGGGAGCGCCAAGGCCCCGCCGATCAGCAGTGCCGCCAGCATGGCAAATCCCGCAGCCAACCCCGTTCCCCACAGTGCAAGCATGACTGAAGTCGTAAGGAGAACAAGCGACAGTATAGCAAGCCCCCTGCCGCCCCGTGCCATAGCCCATGCGCGGGGCTGCGCGCTGGCGAGAAGCGGCATTCGTGCCACCGACCAAAGCGCACCGCCCGCCGCTAATGCAGTGCCGCCAAGTGCCATGGCCAGACCCGAAAGCCACCATGCAGGGCGAAGGGCAAGCTGGCCCGACACATCCGCCCCATACAACCCGCGCAGCGTGGCTGCCACATCGGGCAAAAGTGCTGCCGCCATGGCATAACCCAAGGCTACACCAAACATCCCCGCAACAAAGGCAATCACAGCAAGTTCTGCCGCCATGAGCCCCACAAGGCGCCGCAGCGGCACGCCGAGCGCCCGCAGGGTGCGCAGCATTGGGCGGCGCTGTTCAAAGGCCAGCCCTACTGCCCCATGCACGATGAAAAGCCCTACGGCAAAAGACAGCAGGCCAAAGGCTGTCAGGTTCAGGTGAAAGCTGTCGGTCAGGCGGGCGATATCCGTGCCGCCTGCTTGCGGGGCAACCTCGGACAAACCCGGCACCACCTGCGCCAGAGGCGGGCGGCCAAGCGGTTGGTCAGATGATCGATCTGCCCGGTCCGGTTCAAAAGCCGTTGTGCCACACCGATATCGGTCAGGGCGGTATTCGGGGCCACATCAGGGGCGGAGATGGCCTCTGCCCCGATCCCCGGCAATTGCGCCAGAGTCTCTGCCCGTGCAAAGACCTGCCCGGCCTCCGAAAGGAAAGCCCCCAGATCCGCCCCTTCGCGCCAGAGTCTCTGCCCGTGCAAAGACCTGCCCGGCCTCCGAAAGGAAAGCCCCCAGATCCGCTCCCTCACCCAGACGGATCGGGCCAAGGCCAGCGGGCGCGGTCAGGGGCTCCACCCCGACCAGACGCACGGTTCCAAGCCGCCCTTCGACAACAGGAGAGACGAGCCAGCCCGCCCGACGCAACGCGATGTAATCGGCCTGTGCGATTGCTGCGCCATCCTCGCGTATGATCCGGGCAAACTGCCCTTCCCCC
>JALOTC010000039.1 GCA_025458085.1 Cypionkella sp.
GAGCGGATGCGGCGGGATCGTCAGCCCTATCTGTCCGATTTCGTGCGGGGCCTGAACCGGGAGTTTGAGACGCGATGATCTATGCGCTGGAGGGGATTGCCCCCGAGATTGACGGGACAGCTTGGGTGGCACCGGATGCCAATATCATCGGGCGCGTGGTGCTGGAGGCCGAAGCCTCGGTCTGGTTTGGGGCGACCTTGCGCGGGGATAATGAGGAGATCCGCGTGGGGCGTGGGTCCAACGTGCAGGAGGGCTGCGTTCTGCACACCGATATGGGCTTTCCCCTCGTGATCGGGGCGGAGTGCACGATCGGGCATAAGGCGATTTTGCATGGCTGCACGATTGGCGAAGGGTCGCTGATCGGCATGGGGGCGACCGTGTTGAACGGGGCGCGGATCGGGAAGGGCTGCCTGATCGGAGCAGGGGCCTTGGTGACGGAAGGCAAGGAGATTCCCGATGGCAGCCTTGTGATGGGGGCGCCGGGAAAGGTGGTGCGTGCGTTGGATGAGGCGGCGCTGGCCAAACTGCGCGCCTCGGCCGCCGGATACCGGGCCAATGCGGCGCGGTTTCGGGCGGGGTTGCAGGCGGTGCGCGGCTGACGGTGCAGGCCAGACGCGGGAGGCCGGATGCCGGCGCGCGCGAAGGTGGCGGTCAGAGGTTGAGGAGCGAGAAGCGCAGGCCGCGGGCGCGGCGCTTCAATTCCCCTTCGACCATCGCGGCATCGGGCAGGCGGTGACCGATGATGAGAAGCGGCCCACGGTAGGAAAACTGGCGCAGGAGCGTCATCACATCTGGCGCATCGCCCCAACTGGCCACAAGCGGGCAGACCACAAGGTCAGGCATGGGCGCAAGGCCCTGTCGTGTGGCGAGGTCGCACAGGGACAGATGCACCACCCGCCTTCCCCCCGCGAGTGTTTGGGCGATGGGGTTCGGCAAGCCGATGGCCAGACAGAGGTGCGCGAGGGTGGGTTCCGCCGCAGGCAGCGGATGACGGGTAACGACAGAACGTAGTGCCGCGGACATGGCTGTCCCCCAAACGGAGATGACGGACGGAAGAGAGAGCGGGGACTGAGGCAAATCGTCACATCACAGAAACCACCTAGCACCCTGAGCGTTGGTTGCAAGGGGGGATCGCGCATTGGGGGGGAATTCTGATAAGACCGGCCCAGTCAGCGCGGAGTGGGGACAGATGCAGGATGTGCTGGGCAGGGTGCTGGAGGGGATACCGCTTCCTGCGCTGCTGATCGGGCCGGATGAACGGCTGGCAGGCGTGAACCCGCCCGGTCTTGCGCTTTTGGGGGAGGCGGCGGCTTTGGGGCGGCATCATGGGCTGGTGCTGCGCCAACCCGGGATGCAGGAGGCGATTGAGGCGGCTTTTGCGCGCGGGCAGGCTGGGCAGGCGCGGCATCGGGTGCCGGGGCCATCGCAGGACAGCCTGTTCCGCGCGACGATCACGCCTTTGGGCGCGGGGCAGGGTGTGCTGGTCGTGTTCGAGGATCTGACCGAAGCGGAACAGATCGGCCAGATGCGGCGCGATTTCGTGGCCAATGTGAGCCATGAATTACGCTCGCCCCTGACCGCGCTGTCGAGTTTCATCGAAACCCTGCGGGGTGCGGCCAAGGATGACGCGGTGGCGCGGGAGCGGTTCCTTGCGATCATGGAGCGTGAGGCAGGGCGGATGAACCGCTTGGTGCGCGATCTGTTGCATCTGAGCCGGGTGGAGGCAGAGGAACGGGTGCGCCCGACGGGGCGAGTGGCCTTGGTCGATGTGCTGAGGGCCCCGCTGGCAAGCCTGAAGCCGATGGCGGAGGCCGCGGGCGTGCGGCTGGTGCTGGAGGGGGAGGCGGTTCCCGCCACGCTGCCGGGCGATGCCGATCAACTGGTGCAGGTGTTTCAGAACCTGATCGAGAATGCGGTGAAATATGGCGGCGCTGGCGGCGAGGTGATCGTGCGCCTGTCGCCCGACCGCTTGCCCAAGGTGGCGGCGGTGCGGGTCGATGTGATCGACCGGGGTGACAGCGCCACCGGGGGCGGTTGCATGTGCAAAGCCGCAAGGGCGAAGGCAGCACCTTTTCGGTGATCCTGCCCTTGGAGTGAGGCGGCTAGAGCCGCCCGATCCGTTCCGTCAGCAAGGCATAAAAACGGTCGGCATCCAGATCGCCGATGAACAGCGCATTGGCGGGCCGCTTGGTCACGCCCCACCAATCGGCGACGGTCATGCCCATGGTCAGTTCGGATTGCGTTTCGATTTCCACATTTACATGGCGGCCTTCGAACAGCGAGGGGTCGATCAGATAGGCGATCACGCAGGGGTCATGCAGCGGTGCGCCTTCGCTGCCGTATTTCTGCATGTCGAAGCGTTCGAAGAAATCGGTCCATTCCGCGACCATCCGCCCCGGTTCGGTGCCGAGGTTGCGGAACGCCTCGATCCGCGCGCGGGTGGTGAGCGCCTTGTGGGTGACATCGAGCGGCATGACGACCAAAGGCACGCCAGAACCAAAGACGATCTGCGCGGCCTGCGGATCGACATAGATGTTGAATTCGGCGGCGGGGGTGACGTTGCCTACCTCGAAATAGGCGCCACCCATCAGCACGATCTGGCGGATGCGGGGAATGATATCGGGCGCGCGCTGCATGGCGGTGGCGATATTCGTCAGCGGGCCAAGCGGGCAGAGGGTGACGGAATGCGGAGCCTCGCGCCGGAGCGTGTCGATGATGAAATCGACGGCATGGGCCTCTTGCAGCGGCATGGTCGGATCGGCCATTTGCGGACCGTCGAGCCCCGTCTTGCCATGGACATTTTCGGCAGTGACCAGCGGCCGGACCATAGGCTTGTCGCAGCCTGCGAAAACGCGGGTCTGCGGCTTGCCTGCCAATTCGCAGACAATGCGCGCGTTCTTTTGCGTCAGCGCCAAGGGAACGTTGCCCGCGACCGCGGTGATGCCCAGAACCTCCAGCTCATCGGGGCTCGCAAGGGCGAGAAGGATCGCCACGGCATCATCCTGCCCCGGATCGGTATCAATGATGATCTTGCGGGGCTGCGCGGTCATTCCAACTCTCCTATGCATTTGCGGCAAATATCCGCGCCATAGAAAAGCCCTGTGGCGGGAATTGTCCAGAGGCCGCAATCTGCGGCAACAAAAAAGCCCCAGCAGCCTGCGCTACGGGGCTTTTCAGTATTGATATCAGAAATTTATCCGTCGAAGTTCACTTCTTCTATGAGCTTGAGCGCTTCGTCCCGGAGATCGGACAATTCAGTCAGGCTCTTGGTATCGGGGGTAAATTCACCCCAGCTTGTCACCAGAGGCGATGCCTCAACCCCCGGCTTCACGGGGAATTCGTGGTTCGTTTCGGCATAGATCTTTTGCGCCGCATCGGCCGAAAGCCATTCCATCAGGCGCAGTGCATTGTCCTTGTTCGGGGCGGATTTCGTCATGGCGATGCCCGAGATGTTCAGATGCGCGCCACCGTTTTCGAAGGTCGGGAAGACGACGTTCACGGCTTCGGCGGCGGCCTGCTGTTCGGGATTGGCCAGCATCTGGCCGATGTAATAGGTGTTGCCGATGCCGATATCGCACTGGCCTGCGGCAATCGCCATGACCTGATCGCGGTCCCCGCCTTCGGGTTTGCGGGCGAGGTTCGCCTTCACGCCTTCGAGCCATGTTTTGGCGGCTTCCTCGCCGTGGTGGGCGATGACAGCGGAGACGAGGGCGACGTTATAGTCATTCAACCCGGACCGGATGCAGATGCGGCCGCGCCACTTTTCGGAGGCGAGGTCTTCATAGGTCGTCACCTCGCCCGGCTGGACGCGATCCTTGGCGGCATAGACGATGCGGGCGCGGGCGGTCAGGCCGAACCAATGGTCATTCGCATCGCGGAGGGTTTCGGGGATATTCGCTTCCAGCACGTCGGATTGCACGGGCTGGGTCACGCCGGCATCGACGATCTGCTTGAGGCGGGCGATATCCACCGTCAGCACGAGGTCGGCGGGCGAACGGTCGCCTTCGGCCACCAGACGCTCGGCCATGCCTTTGTCGACAAAGGCCACATTCACCTTGATCCCGGTTTCGGCGGTGAAGGCATCGACCAGCGGCTGGATCAGTTCAGGCTGGCGGTGGGAATAGATGTTGATCTCCTGCGCCAAGGCCGGAAGGGCGACCGAGGTCAGAGCGAGGGCGAGGAGGCTGTGGCGGATCATAATTCCGAGTCCTTTTGTCAGTTTCTGGCGCCCTTAAACCTTAGTCTTTCACTCGGGTCAATAGTTGAGTGAAATGCTCGGCAAAAAGATCGCCTGTCGCCTTGCCCCTTCATCTTGGTCCAAAATACTCCGGGGGAGCCCCGCAGGGGCGGGGGCGGAGCCCCCGAGCCTTGGCTTGCCCCGCGCGAGATCGGAGGATCAGCGCGCCTTCGCGGCCTTTTCCTCGGCCTTGGCGCGGTTCCACAGCGCGTCCATTTCGGCAAGGTCCGACTCCGCTGGTGTCTTGCCCGCTTCGGCCAGCCAATCTTCGATCCGGGCGAAACGGCGGGTGAATTTGGCATTGGCGGCGCGCAGGGCGGCTTCGGGATCGACCGAGAGGTGCCGGGCGAGGTTCGCCATGACAAAGAGCAGGTCGCCGAATTCCTCCTCCACCTCGGCGGGCGTCAGGCTTTCGCGCGCCTCGACCAGTTCGGCGGCCTCTTCGGTGATCTTGGCGACCACCTCATCGGTCGAAGGCCAGTCAAACCCCACCCGCGCCGCGCGTTTTTGCAGTTTGACCGCGCGGGTGAGCGCAGGCAGGCCAAGCGCCACGCCATCGAGCACACGGGCAGGCCCCCGTTCGCGGGCCTTTTGCGCCTCCCATGCGGCTGTCTGCTCTTCGGCGGTGCGGGGGTCTGCTTCGGCCCCAAAGACATGGGGGTGGCGCGCGACCATCTTGTCGGAAATCGCGCGGATCACATCGTGGAGGTCAAAAAGCCCCGCCTCTGCCGCCATCTGTGCGTGATAGACCGATTGAAAGAGCAGATCGCCCAATTCGCCCTTCAATTCCCCCCAGGCTTCCCGCGCGATCGCATCGGCCACTTCATGGGCCTCTTCGATCGTGTAGAGCGCGATGGTGGCAAAGGTCTGTTCGCGGTCCCACGGGCAGCCATCGGGCGCGCGCAGGCGGGCCATGATTTCGACCAGTCGCGGCAGGCCGCCTTCCGGGTCTTGCACCAGACGGTCGCTTGCTTCCCGTGTTCCTTCGCCCATTGCAGCGCCTCGCGTTTTCCGATTTGATCAAAGGCCAATCCAAAGGAGACTGCCCATGCCTGTCCTGAACCGTATCGCGGCTTTTGCCGAGGAAATGAAGGGCTGGCGTCGGCATCTGCACCAGCACCCGGAGTTGGAGTTTGATTGCCACGAGACGGCGGCCTTCATCGTGGCGCGCCTGCGCGAGATGGGGGTGGATGAGATTCACGAAGGCATCGCGCGGTCTGGCGTGGTCGCCATCATCAACGGGCGCGGTCCGGGGCCGACGATTGGCCTGCGCGCCGATATGGATGCCTTGCCGATCGAAGAGGCGACGGACGCGCCCCATGCCTCGCTCGTGCCGGGCAAGATGCATGCCTGCGGGCATGATGGCCATGTGACCATGGCCTTGGGCGCGGCGAAATATCTGGCCGAGACGCGGAATTTCGCCGGCCGCGTGGCCTTTCTGTTCCAACCGGCCGAGGAAGAGGGCGGCGGCGGCAATGTGATGGTGGAGGAAGGCGTGATGGACCGCTTTGGCATCGCGCGGGTCTTTGGCATCCATAATGCGCCCAATGTGCCGTTTGGCCATTTTCAGACCACGCCGGGGGCGATCATGGCCTCGGTCGATACGGCTTGGGTCACGGTCACGGGCAAGGGCGGGCATGGCGCCACGCCGCATGATTGCGTGGACCCGGTGGTGGCCGTGGTGGGCATGGTCGGCGCGATCCAGACGATCATTCCGCGCAATGTCTATGCGCTGGACGAGGCGGTGATCTCGGTCACGCAAATTCACGCCGGCACTGCCTCGAACATCATCCCCGAAGAGGCGCGGTTCTGCGCCACGATCCGCGCCTTCAAGCCCGAGGTGCGGGAGCTGTTGAAACGCCGGTTCCACGAGATTGTGGCGGGCCATGCGGCGGCCTATGGCGTGCGGGCCGAGGTGGATTACGATTGGGGCTATCCCGCCACGATCAACCACGCCGAGGAGGCGGATTTCGCCGCCGAGGTGGCGCGGGAAGTGTCTGGGGAAGCGGCGGTCAATGCCCGGGCCAATCGCGAGATGGGGTCGGAAGATTTCTCCTATATGCTGGAGGCGCGACCGGGGGCTTACCTCTTCCTTGGCACCGGGCCGGGGGCGGGGCTGCACCATCCGGCCTATGATTTCAACGACGAGGCCGCGCCGATTGGCGCGAGTTTCTTTGCCCGGCTGGTGGAACGCGCCCAGCCCTTGGAGGGGGCCCCAGCCTGACGCAAGACGCCTTCCCCCCTTCATCTTGGCCGAAATACTCTCGGGAGGGGTTCGGGGAGGGCAGACAGCCCTCCCCGAGGGTAGCCCCGAGGCGCGACAGACCCTCAGTGGCTTGACAGGGCTGGTGCTTTGGCCATCCTCCGCCTACCGGATCCCGCGCGTCTCCGAGGCCCAGAACGACAGCCGATGCCTGACCTCCGAGGTATGCCATGGCGCTAGAAGACGCCAAGACCCAGATCGATACCGCCTTTACCCGCAAGGGGTTGAAGGGCCTTGCTTTTGAAAATGCCTTTGCGGGGGCGACGAGCTTTCTGCGCCGGACCTATACCAAGGACCTGACCGGGGTGGACCTTGCCATTACGGGCGTGCCCTTTGACCAAGCGGTGACGCATCGGACCGGCACGCGCTTTGGCCCCCGCGCGATCCGCGAGGCGAGTGCCTTGCAGCCCTTCGATCCGCCCTATGGCTGGCCGACCTCGCCTTTGGAGGAGTTGAACATCGTCGATTACGGCGATCTGGCCTTTGACTATGCCCATACGCCCAGCTTTCCGGGGCTGTTGACGGACCATATCCGCAAGATCCTTGCCTCGGGCGCGGGCAGCATCACGCTGGGGGGGGATCATTTCATCACCCTGCCGATCCTGCGCGCCTATGCCGAAAAATACGGGCCGATGGCGGTGATCCATTTCGATGCCCATTCCGACCTCTGGGCCGATGACGATCTGGACCGGATCGACCACGGCACGTTTTTCTATAAGGCGGTGAAAACCGGGGTGATTGACCCGAAGGCATCGGTGCAGATCGGGATTCGCACCCATTGCGATGACTATTTGGGCGTCGAATATATCGATGCCCGCAGCCTGCACGAAAAAGGCACGGCGGCGGCGGTGGCGCGGGCCAAGGAGATTGTGGGCAACCGCCCCTGTTATGTGACCTTTGACATTGATTGTCTGGACCCATCGGCCGCACCCGGCACGGGGACGCCGGTTTGGGGCGGCTTGCAATCGTGGCAGGCGGCGGCCTGTCTGCGCGATCTGGCGGGCATCAATATGGTGGGGGGGGATGTGGTCGAAGTCTCGCCCCCGTTTGATACGACCGGGGCCACGGCGATTGCCGGGGCGCATGTGGCGCATGAGTTGATCTGCCTGTTCCACTGGGCGCGGAGGAAAGGTTAGGGGGATGCGGCGGATGGGAACGATTGCGGTTGTTTTGCTGGTTTTGATGGCGGGGGTCTTGGCTTGGGTGCGGCTTGCGCCCTCTGACCCCGCGCGTTGGCATCTGGACCCGGTGGCAAGCCTGCCTGCCGGTGTGGTGCCGGGGCAGGTGGCGGCACAGGCGGGCGGGGCTTTCCTTGTGCTGCCCGGTGGGGCAGAGGTCTTGGCGCGGCTGGATGCGGTGGCGATGGCCACGCCGCGGACGCTGCGGTTGGCTGGGAGTGTGGAAGAGGAGCGGATCACCTGGGTGACGCGCAGCCTGATCTGGGGCTTTCCCGATTACACTACGGCGCAGATTGGCCCAGAGGGCGTGGTGATCCATGCGCGGCTGCGCTTTGGCGAAAGTGACCTTGGCGTGAATGCCAAACGGCTGGAGGCGTGGAAGGGCGAAAGACCGCCGGCACAGGGCAATGCGAGAGGGCAGCGACCGGCCCGGCGGGGGCGAAGCGCCCGCCAGGGGCGGGGCGGGCGCTGCCCGGCGGCCTTTGGGCCACCGGGTTGCCCGTTTGACCCCTTTTCGCATGGCCAAGGCGATGGCCTTGGCCTGGGCAGGCCGGCACCTCTCCCCCACCTCCCCCTTGACCACCCGCGGCTTTCCCGCCACATGCCGGGCATGGTTCCGCTCGATCGCCTTGCCCAGATCACCGAACGCTTCGCCTATCTGGAGGCGCGGCTGAACGCGGGTGCGCCGCCGGCAGAGATTGCGCGCATTTCACGCGAATATTCCGATCTGCGGCCCGTGGTGGACCAGATTGCCGCCTATCGCACGGCCTTGGCCGATCTGGCGGAGGCGGAGGGCTGGCTTGCGGACCCCGAGATGAAAGCCTTGGCCGAGGAAGAACTGCCCCGCCTGCGCGCGCGCATCCCCGAACAGGAACAGGCGCTGCGGCTGGCGCTTTTGCCCAAGGATGCGGCGGATGCGCGGCCGGCGATCCTTGAGATCCGCCCCGGCACGGGGGGCGAGGAGGCAAGCCTGTTTGCCGCCGATCTGATGCGGATGTATCAGCGCCATGCCGAGCGGATGGGCTGGCGGTTCGAGGTGCTGGAGCAGCAGTTTTCCGACCTTGGCGGGATCAAGGAACTGGTCGCCCATGTGCAGGGCGAGGGCGTCTTTGCCCGGTTGAAATATGAATCCGGCGTGCACCGCGTGCAGCGCGTGCCAGAGACCGAGGCGGGCGGGCGGATTCACACCAGCGCCGCGACAGTGGCCGTGCTGCCCGAGGCGGAGGAGGTCGATATCGACATTCCTGCAAGCGATATTCGGATTGATACGATGCGGTCCTCGGGCGCGGGGGGGCAGCATGTGAACACGACCGACTCGGCGGTGCGGATCACCCATATTCCCACGGGGATCATCGTGACCTCCTCCGAGAAGTCGCAGCACCAGAACCGGGCGATTGCGATGCAGGTGTTGCGCGCGCGGCTTTATGAATTGGAGCGCGACCGTCTGGCCACCGAACGCGCGGCGGATCGCAAGGCGCAGGTGGGCTCGGGCGACCGATCGGAGCGCATCCGGACCTATAACTTTCCGCAAGGGCGGATGACCGACCACCGGATCAACCTGACGCTTTACGCGCTGCCGCAGATCATGGCGGGCGATCTGACCGAGGTGATCGACGCGCTGGTGGCCGATGATCAGGCGCGTAAACTGGCTGAGGCGGGGATGTGACCCCGCTTGCGGCCCTTTTGCCGCGCGCCGTGGCCGAATTGCGGGCGGGCGGGGTGGAGGAGGCGGCGCGGGATGCGCGGCTCCTTCTGGCCCATGCGGCGGGAGTGGCGGCGGATCGGCTGACGCTGCATTTGCAGGACCCTGCTTCGGAGGCGGTTTCCGCGCGCTTTGCAGCGCTTGTCACCCGCCGCGCAGCGCGCGAGCCGCTGTCGCATCTGATCGGCTGGCGGCTCTTCTGGGGGCGGGCTTTTGCCGTGTCCTCCGCCGTGCTGGACCCAAGGCCCGAAACAGAGCTGCTTGTGGCCACGGCGTTGGCCGAGCCTTTCACGCGGGTCTTGGACCTTGGCACCGGCAGCGGGGCGATCCTGATTTCGCTTTTGGCGGACCGGCCTGCGGCCACGGGGGTTGGGGTAGACCTGTCGCCTGCCGCCTTGGCCGTGGCGCGGAAGAATGCGGAAGCCTTGGGCGTGGCGGAGCGCAGCACTTGGGTCGAGAGCGACTGGTTTGCCGGGGTAGAGGGGCGGTTTGACCTGATCGTGTCGAACCCGCCCTATATCGCGGCAGAGGAAATGGCGGGGCTGTCGCCCGAAGTGCGCCTGCACGAGCCGCGTCTGGCGCTCACCGATGGGGCGGATGGGCTTTCGGCCTATCGCGCGATTGTGGCGGGGGCGGGAGCGCATCTGGCACCGGGCGGGCGGTTGATGGTGGAGATCGGCCCCACGCAGGGGCAGGCGGTAGCGGCGCTTTTCGCAAGGGCAGGATTGCAGGCGATCCGCATCCTGCCCGATTTCGATGGCCGCGACCGGGTGGTCGCTGCCTGCAGATAGGCCGGTTCCTTCGGCGCAGGGGCCTGTGGCGCGGCGCGTCTGCGCAACAATCCACCGGTTTTTGTCAAGAAACACACGCTTCCTTGCCGTGAGGTGGAGAATCGACTTGTCAGCGCAGGCCGAGCATGATTACAGAAGGAGCATGGCGTTTCGGGAGAGCGGTTTCCTCCCCGTCCCGCCCCAACCCGTTCCTGCCTGACTTTTCCCGATTTCGGGTGGCGCGTGTCCCGCGCAGCATGAAGGGCAGAGCGGAACTTCTGGATCAAAGGACAAGATGCGCTCTTCCAAGTCCCGCTCGCGTTCCAAGCAGAACCGTCCGCGTTCGCTCGGCAATATCATCAACCGCGTTTTCGATTCCTCCGGCCCTGAGGGCAAGGTGCGCGGCACGCCGCAGCAGATCATCGAAAAATACCAGTTGCTCGCCCGTGATGCGCAGCTGTCGAATGATCGGGTGGCGGCGGAGAACTTCCTTCAGCATGCTGAACATTACACGCGGATGTTGGCCGAAGCGCAGCGGGAGATGGCGGCTGAGCAAGAGGCGCGGCAGCAGCAGTATCAGCAGAACGGCAACGGCGGCGGGCATCAGCAGGGCCGTGACCGGGATCGTGACGGGCGCGAGCGCAACTGGCGCGATGACCGGATGCAGGACCCGGGCGCGGGCGATCAGCCCGATGTGCCGGGCGTGATCGGGCTGAGCGAGGATGAGGGGACCGCGCTGGTGGAAACGCCCGAGGCGCGGGGACCCGACCAGCCCCGGCAGGAGTATCGTCGCCGGGACGACCGGCCCCGTGACGACCGGCCCCGTGACGACCGGCCCCGTGACGACCGGCCCCGTGACGACCGGCCCCGTGACGATCGGCCCCGTGAGGAACGGGCGCGGGACGACAGGCCGCGGGAAGAGCGCAGCCGTGAGGACAGACCGCGGGAGGATCGCGGGCGCGAAGATCGCCCCCGCGAGGACAAGCCGCGTCAGGAACGGCGTGACCCGCGCCCGCCACGGGCGGAACGTGCGCCTCGGGTCGATGAACCGGCTGCCCCGGTTGAGCAATCCGTTGGCGCCCCGGCGCCCGAAGCCCCGGCAGTCCCCGGTCCGGATGCCGAGGCTGCGGCAAAGCCCCGCCGCCCCCGCGCGCCGAAAAAGACCACGCCTGCGCCCGAAGGGGACGGCGGCCCGCGTGAGGCGGCAGAGTAAAGGCTAGGCGGCGCGGCTTGGCTGCGCCCCTTTGTCTTGACCTGCCGAGGGCAGGACTTTCTGCTCGACACCTTCACTGGGATGACTCTCGGGGAGGGCTGTCTGCCCGACCCCTGCGCTAGGGATGACTCCCCGGGGAGGGCTGTCTGCCCGACCCCTGCGCTAGGGTTGACTCCCCGGGGAGGGCTGTCTGCCCGACCCCTGCGCTAGGGTTGACTCCCCGGGGAGGGCTGTCTGCCCTCCCCGGACCCCACCCGAGGATATTTGGGAACAGATGAAGAGGGCAGTTGGTTCAGGGGCGCGCGGTCAGTGCGCGGGCAAGCGCACAGAAGCCGTCGAGCCCGATTTCTTCGGCCCGCGCCGTGGGGGGGATCCCGACGCTTTCGAGAAGCGCCTCGACATCGCCACCGAGGCCCTTGAGGCTTGAGCGCAGCATTTTGCGCCGTTGGTTGAAGGCCATGGCGGTCACGCGCGACAGAACGGCGGGATCGGCAGGATAGCGCGGCGCGGCGAGGCGTTTGAGATGCACTACGGCGGAATGGACCTTGGGCGCGGGCGTGAAGGCTTCGGGCGGGAGGTGCATGACGATCTTGGCCTCGGTCCGCCACTGCGCGAGGATTGCCAGCCGCCCGTAATGGTCGCCTCGTGGCTTGGCCACGATGCGTTCGGCGACTTCCTTTTGGAACATCAGCGTGAGGCTTTCCCAGAACGGGGGCCAGACTGGGGGCGAGAGCCAGCGGATCAGCAGTTCGGTGCCGACGTTATAGGGCAGGTTCGCGACGATCCGCACCGGAGGGGTCAGATGGGCGGGCAGGTCCAGCTCCAGCGCATCGCCCGCGAGCACGCTCAGCCGGCCGGGATAGGCGGCGGCGATCTCGTCCAGCGCGGGCAGGCAGCGGGGGTCTTTCTCGACCGCCACCACCCGGCGCGCGCCTTCGGCCAGAAGCCCGCGCGTCAAGCCGCCGGGGCCGGGGCCGATTTCCAGCACATCGCAGGCGGAGAGATCGCCTGCCATCCGCGCGATCTTGGCCGTGAGGTTGAGATCCAGAAGGAAGTTCTGTCCAAGCTGCTTTTTGGCCACCAGATCATGCGTCCGGATCACCTCGCGCAGGGGCGGTAGCCCATCGATCGTGCCCATGGCGGCCCCCTTCATCTTGGTCCAAATACTCCGGGGTCCGGGGCAGAGCCCCGGTCCGCCGCCTATCAGTCGCGCGACACCTGTTCCCCTGTCGCGCGACCCTGCGCCATCTGCCATGCCATGCGCGCTGCCGCAACCGTGCTGTCGGGCAGGGCCAGACCCTTGCCTGCGATATCAAAAGCGGTGCCGTGATCGGGCGAGGTGCGGATGAAGGGCAGGCCGAGCGTGACATTCACGCCGCCGTCGAAATCCAGCGTCTTGATCGGGATCAGGGCCTGGTCGTGATAGGCGCAGACCGCCGCGTCATAGCTGGCGCGGGCGCGGGCATGGAACATGGTATCTGCGGGCAGGGGGCCGCGCAGATCCAGTCCTTCGGCCTGAAGTTTGGCGATCACGGGGGCGATGATGCGCTGATCTTCCCAGCCCATCGCGCCGCCTTCGCCGGCATGGGGGTTGAGACCGGCGACCGCGATGCGTGGGCTGGGGATGCCGAATTGGCGGATCAGTCCGGCATGGGTGATGCGGATCACCTGTTCAAGGAGCGCCGGGGTAAGGGCGGTGGGCACCTCGGACAGGGGGATATGGATGGTGGCGGGCACCACGCGGAGCGCGGGGCAGGCCAGCATCATCACGACCGGCACATCGCCCGCAAGATGGGCAAGATATTCGGTATGGCCCGGAAAGGCGAAGCCCGCGCCGTCTTGGAGCGCCTTTTTGTGGATGGGCAGGGTGACGATCCCACCTGCCTGCCCGGATTGGCAGAGCGTGACGGCGCGGGCGATCACCTCGACCACGCCTGAGGCATTGGCGGCGACCGGTTGGCCCGGCGGGTTGTCTGCGGCGAAGTCATGGCGCAACACGGGCAGGCGGTCGGGGGCCACGGCGCGCGCAGCGGCGGGGGTTGCGACCTCGGTCACCGGGGTGCCGGGCGGCAGATGGCGAGGATCGCCCAGCCAGACGAAGGGCACCTCTGGCCCGAGGATGCGGCGGACCGGAAAGGCCAGTTCCGGGCCGATGCCCGCCGGTTCCCCGCAGGTCATCACCAAGGGTTCGGGCATGGGGCAGCCTCCGCTGGCTTAGGGCGTCTGGATGATCGCTTCCGAGCGCAGTTCTTCCAGCCAGCCTTCGGCCATCAGTTCCAACTCGCGCGACTCAAGCTGGCGGCGCACGGCGGCGCGGTCCACGCGCGCGCCTTCTTCGCCCACCGGTTCGCGGGCGCAGAGCATCAGGAACACACGTGACGCGCCGCGGGTGAGCGCCGCGGAATATTCGCCAGGGTCCAGCGTGGCGAGTTGTTGGGCGATATCCGCAGGCATTTCGCCGGGGGCCGCGCGTGTGATGGTCAACCGGTCCTCGGGCAGGCCGCGGGCTTCGGCCCAGAGATCGCGGCAACTGTCGATGCGGTTATGCAGCGCCTCGGCCTGTGCGAGAACGTCTTGGGTATTGGGCAAGAGGAATTGCGCATATTCCACCGCAACGGCGGGGGCTTCTGCCGTGCCATCGGCGGCAATGTTGCGCAGTTGGAACACGGCGACCGCGCCATCCAGCAACACCGGCTGCGACACTTGCCCCGGCCCTGTGCCCAGCACAAGCTGCACGATCTGCGGTGGCAGGCCCGAGGCGGAGAGCCAGTCCAGTTGTCCGCCGCGCGGGGCGGAAGGCGCGGCCGAGAGCCGGCGGGCGGCATCGGCAAAGGCCCCTTCGCCGGAGATGTCGCGCCGGAGCGAGGCGGCGAGGGCCAGTTCATCTTCGGGATCACCATCGACCGGGATGATGATTTCCGACAGCAGAAGCTGGAGCGCATCGCTTTTGGTGGAGCCGGCAATCGCGCGGTCCACCTCTGCTTCGGAAATGGAGACGGTGGGGCCAAAGCGCCCGCGTACCATTTCGCGCCACAACAAGCCATTGGCGGCGAAGTCGCGGAAGGTTGCGGCATCGACACCGCCCTGCGCCAAGGCTTCGAGGAATTGTTCGGTGGTCAGGTTCGCGCGGGCGGCGAATTCCTGCATCCCTGCCTCGACCTGTTCGGCGGTCAGACGGATGCCGACGCGCCGGGCCTGTTCGGCGGCGAGCCGGTCGGTCAAAAGGCCCTTGAGCGCATTCTGTTCCGGATCGCCGGGGATGCGCAGAAGGGTGAGGAAGCGCATCCTCTGATCCAGCTCATAGGCTGTGATGACACTGTCATTGATGCGCATGACCGGCGCGAAGGGCGATGGTTCCTGTGCCGCGGCGCTGGGGGTGGTGCCGGGGAGCGGCGCGGCAAGGCCAAGCCCCGCCAGGAGCGCCGCGCAGAGCGCTGTCCTTGCCCGCCTGCCGAGCGCCGTGCCCCGCTGGCCCGCCCTGTCTTTTGCCGTCAGCCCCGCCCGGGCCTTGCCCCGCCCTTGCCCCATGCGTTGTGCCGTCACTTGCCCTTCGCCTTTCTTCATCCTTTGGCCCTGACGGGCCATCCTTGCCTTAGCGCCGACAGGTCCGCGCGGGACCCGCTGCTGCGCCAGAACCAAAGCCGACCAGATCGACCGACAGACCGAAATCCGTTGTTGGCCTTACACTAGTCGAGGATGTGAAGCGGCGCGAGACGGAAACATCGAGATTGACACATTCGTTTCGGAACTGAAGGCCAAGCCCGGCGCGCGCGGCACGGTCGGCTTCGAAATCATAGCGCGTCTCGCCCGAAACGGTCCAGCCATCGCTGAGTTCATAGCTGCCGTTCAGCAGCAGTTCCGAGATCGGGGCGGGGCGATCTTCATCAAGATCGGCGACGATCCAGAGATAAGAGCCGGAAATTCCGTAGCCATCGCCTTGCAGGCTGACCCGCGTTTCGGATTTGGCCAAGGTTGAGCTGTCGCCGATCACCATGCGCTGGGCGACGCCGAAGCCCCCGGGCAGACCCAGCGAGAAAGAGGCGAGCCAATCGGAACTCTGGCCCGCAAGGCCGGAGGTGGTGGAGAACTGGCCAAGATCGCGGTCACGCAGCACCTTGCCCAGCGTGGCACCAAGGACCCAGCCAGTGGCATCGGTGCGGGTATAGCTGAGGCCAAGGTTCATCCGCGTCCCGCGTTCCACCGCATCGGCACCGGGATAGCGGTTGAGCGAGAAGAGGTTGCCTTCGTCGAATTCGACAAGGCGCGAATCTTCGTTTGGCAGGCGTTCGGTCCCGCCGGGGGACCACAGAAGCTGCACCACGGGTTCGATGACATGGCTGGTGCCATCGGCATCGGCGCGCAGCCAAGGCCAGCGCAGTTCCGCCCCGAGCGTGCCATGGCCGCGGGTATAGCCGGTGCCGACGGTGGTTGTGCCATCATGGCCGATGGCGAAACTGTCGAGCCGCCCTTCGGCCATCAGGCTGCCGATGATCCCGCCCTGAAGGTGCCAATTGCGCCGCCAGTCGATCCGCGCTGTGAGGCGCGAGACATCACGGCCATCGGCAAGGTCATCGACATCCGGCCCGTCGAAGGGATTGGCCGAGGGGCGATAGTGGCTGTGGAATTGCAAGGTCAGCCCGGCCTCGCCCCCCAGGGGGCCGCCCGAAAAGCGGCGGATCAGCGTGGCATCGGCGGAGGTGGAGGGAATGGTCGAATCCACATCCGTTTCGCGCAGGGATTTGAAGCCGATGAGGCGACCGGAGACATATTCGTTGCGCCGGGTGCGGGTGATTTCGACGCGGCTGTCGATTCGGTCCCGGTCTTCCAGCCCGTAGTCGAGCAGATAGCCCGGATCGCTGACCGCCTCGCCCCGGAAGGACAGGGTGTAGTCGCGCGGCAGGTCGAATTGGCCAGTGGCGAAGATGCGGCCTCGCGTTTCTCCGGGCCGGATCTCATCGCGGGAGAGGGCGCCTTGCAGCTCGATTTCGCCGGTGCGGAAGGCCTGACGCCAGCGCAATTCGACGGTGCGGCCCGATTTGGTGGAAAAATAGGGGGTGATCGTCAGGTCGCGATGCGGGCCGAAGGCGATGAAATAGGGCAGGCGGAGGCCGGTGCCGAGGCCCGAGGTGGTGCGGATCGAGGGGGGCAGGAGGCCGGTGGCGCGGTCGAGCGTGGGATCGGGCATCCGCAGGCGCGGGAAATAGGCGACCGGCACACCCGCCACGCGGAATTGCGCGCCGGTGAAGTAAATCTGGCGTTCCTCGCTGTCATGGACCACGCGGCGGGCGCGGATTTCCCACAGCGGTGTCGGGTCCGACTCGCAGACCCGGCAAGAGGAGGCAACGACGCGGTCCAGTGCGGTGATCCTGCCGCCGATGCGCTGAATCTGGGCCGCGGCCATCTGCAATTCGCGGTTCAGCACCAGCCGTGCGCTGTGCAGGATGCCTTCGGTCAGATCGGCGGAAAGATCGGCCTGAGAGGCGACAAGGATTGTGCCTTGGTCATCCACCAATGTGATCGGGCCTTCGATCAAGAGCCGGTCGGCGGCGCGATCATAGGTGATCTGGGTCGCACGCAGGCGGGCGCCGCGATAGAAGACCTCGACCCCGCCTGTGGCGATCAGGCGGCCGGACGGGTCCACCTGCACGCTATCGGCCACCAGTGCCGCGCGGTCTTGCGCGGCGCTGGGCTGCGCGGGGGCAAACGCCAGCACTGCGGATAGGATGAGGGCGGAGAGCGGGAAGCGCGACATCACCCGTCCTCTACATGCAGAAAGAGGCCGAGCGCCAGAAGGATCGAGGCCACGGGCGCGGTCCAGGCGGCGAGAAGGACGGGAACCTGCCCGTTTTCGCCAAGAACCTGCGCGAAGTTGCGCAGAAAGAAGATGGCGAAGCCGCCGAGCACGGCCATCAGCACCAGAAACCCGGTGCCGCCAAAGCGGGCGTGGCGCATGGTGAAGCCTGCCGCGACCATCACCATCGCCGCCAGAAGCAGGGGTTGCGCCAGTTCCATGTGATACCAGACCAGATGCGACCGGGCGGAGAAGCCCGCCGCCTCTAGCCCCGCGATATAGTCACGCAGATCCCAGAAGGGGACGGAGGAGGGCGTGCCGAAACTGTCGCGGATGCCCTCTGCGGTCAGGTTCGAGGGCAGTTCCGTCCCATCGGGCAGGGTTGCGGCGCTGCGTTCGGGGTTCGGGTCGGTCAGGTCCCAGGACTTGGCCCCGACGAGCTGCCATGCGCCGGGCACGAGGCGCGCCTCTTCGGCCAAGATGCGGGCGGCGGGCAGGGCATCCGGGCCGAAGGTGAGAAAGGTCGCGCCAAAGAGCACGGTTCCATCGGCATTGGCGCGGCGGGCTTGGATCACGGTTTGGCCGTCCTCGCTTCCCTGACGGAGCCACAGGCCGTTTTCGGAAATGGACAGGGTGCTATCGGCCCCGCGGGCTGCAAGCGCGTAGAGGCGATCATATTCCTTTTGGGTGGCCGCGACGAGCGGGTTGAGGATGCCTACTGCCCCCGCCCCGATCAGCAGGGCCACGGCCACAGGGGCCACAAGAAAGCGCAGGCCCGACCGCCCCGCCGCGCGGATCACCACAAGTTCCGACGAGCGTGCCAGCGCGAGAAAAAGCGCAATGGCCGAAAGCACCATGATCAAGGGCAGGATGCGGTACAGGCTTTCGGGCGTGTTGACGAGCGCGAGCCTGAAGGCACCGGACAGGCCAATGTCCTGATTGGAGAAACGGCGGAGCTGTTCGACCATGTCGATCATGAGCATGATCGCCCAAAAGACGAAAAAGACCTGTGTCACGGTCCAGAAAAAGCGGCGGGCGATGTAGCGCGACAGGATCATGACGGCATCACCCCCACCCGGCGGAGACGGCGTGGTGCCTGAGACAGGGCGAGCAGTGCAAGGCCGATGGCGATGCCCGTGGCAGGGGCGGCATAGACCAAGGGCCAAAGGGCCGGATCGCGCACGGCAAGGCCGGTGGCCTGTGTGCCGATCGCCTGTACGATCACCAAAAGCACGACCGCCCCTGCGATTTGCCGCCAGAGGCCAAAGCGCGAAAAGGCCCCGAGGAGCAGCGTTGCAAAGCCCACCAGCGCCGTGGCCAGGGGCAAGAGCGGTTGGGCGATGCGGGTATGGGCTTCCTCGAGCAGCGTGGCGCGGTCGGCACGGACTTCTTGTTGCACGGCCTCGGATGCCTGCAAGAGTTCGAGTGTCGACAGTTCCTCGCGCGTGCGGCCGACTTTGGGCCCGCGGTCGACCAGTGTGCCGAGATCATAGGTGGCATCGGCAAAGCGGGTGACGGCGAGCCTTCCGCTTTGGATATCAAGCTGTTGGGTCATGCCATCGAACATCAGGAGTTTGGGCCCCGTGTCTGTCCGGGCCAAGAGCGCGCGGCGCGCGGTATAGGTGACGCGGGCCGTGGCAGATCGGTCATCGGCAAGGTAGAGGTCCAGAATCTCGCCCGTCTCGGTCAGCTCGCGGATGTAGAGCGTGACCCCACCTGTGGGATGCATGAATTGCCCATCGCGCAGGAAGCGGGCGGTCACATCCTGTGACAGTTCGGCGTTGCGCGCGCTGAGCGTGGCGCGGCTGGCAGGCACGAGGGCATTCGTCAGAATCGCCATCATCAGCCCGACGATCAGCCCGAAGGCGATGACCGGTCGCGCCATGCGGAAGGAGGAAAAGCCGGTGGAGCGCATGACCACAAGTTCGCTATCGGCGGTCAGGCGATTGGTGACATAGACCACGGCGACAAAGGCCGAAATCGGCAGGACGAGGCGGATCACATTGGGCAGGGTGAGCAGCGAGAATTCCACAAAGACCAGCGCGGTTTGCCCATCGGCGATCAACTGGTCGAAAAGGCCCACCGCGCGGTTGACCCAATAGACCCCCACCAAAAGCAGCGAAAAGAAGCCGAAGAGGGCCAGCAACTGCGACAGCATGTATCTGTCGAATCTCGACACCGGCCTGACCCCCTTGTTTTGCCGGCAAACTACCCCAAGGCTGTGGGGGATGGAAACTCCTATCTGGTCAAGGCCGGGGGGGCAGGCTAGCCTTTGCCAAACCCATGGCGCGGCCTTGCGCCCGCCGGGACTGCCATTGACATGAGGAAGCGATGACCGAACCTGTCCATATCCGCTTTGCCGAAATCGATCTGGAGGCCTTGGCCCATGCGCAGGGGCGCGTGGCGGTGCTGGCCGATGCCGGCGCGGCGCTGTCGCCCGCTGCGCGGCGGCTGGACAGGATGATGCGCGGCGCGCTGGGCCGGGCGGTGGCCTCTGAGGCTTTCGGGCGGCTGAAACCCGGTGAGGCGCTGGATCTGGCCTTTCCGGCAGGGCTGGAGGCCGAGGCGGTGCAGCTGATCCGCCTGCCGCGCAAGGCCGGGAAGGCAGAGGCGCGCAAGGCGGGCGGTGCGGTGGGGCGGGCGCTGTCGTCCAAAGGCACGCATCTGGTGGTGGAGGCGCATCCACAGGCGGCGGAGATCGCCTTTGGCCTTGCGATGCGCGCCTATGACTTCACCCCCCACAAGACCGGCGAGGCCAAGCCCATCGGGCCGGTGACGATGATGGTTGCCAAGCCCGAGGCGGTTGCGGCGGCCTCTGCTGCGGGGGCGGCGGTGGTGGAGGGTGTGTTCTTTGCCCGTGATCTGGTGAACGAACCCGCCAATGTGCTGACCACCTTTGATTTCGCGGCCCGTCTGGCGGCGATGCAGGAATTGGGGCTGGAGGTTGAGATCCTTGAGGAAGAGGATCTGATCAAGCTGGGCATGGGCGCGCTGTTGGGCGTGGGGCAGGGGTCGGAAAGCCCGTCCAAGGTCGTGGTCATGCAGTGGCGCGGCGGCGACAAGGAGGCCGCGCCCTTTGCGCTGGTGGGCAAGGGTGTGGTCTTTGATACGGGCGGTATCTCGATCAAGCCCGCGGCCGGTATGGAAGAGATGACGATGGATATGGGCGGCGCGGCCACTGTGGCGGGTGTCATGCGCACGCTTGCCTTGCGCAAGGCGCGCGCCAATGTCGTGGGTCTTGTCGGGCTGGTCGAGAACATGCCCGATGGGCGCGCGCAAAGGCCCGGCGATGTTGTGCGTTCCATGAAGGGCGACACGATCGAGGTCATCAACACCGATGCCGAAGGCCGCCTCGTTCTTGCCGATGTGATGTGGTACGCGCAGGAGCGGTTCAAGCCCACGGGGATGGTGGATCTTGCCACGCTGACGGGTGCGATCATCATCGCGCTGGGGCATGAGAATACGGGCGTATTCTCCAACGACGATGCGCTCTGCGGCGCGCTGCTGAAGGCTGCGGCAGAAGAGGGCGAAGGCGCGTGGCGGATGCCGATGGGGGATGCCTATGACGCCAAGCTGAAATCGCGGATTGCCGATATGATGAATGTGGGCGGGCGCGATGGCGGGGCGATCACGGCGGCGCAATTCCTCAAGCGTTTTGTCAAGCCAGAGGTGCCGTGGTGCCATCTGGATATCGCGGGCACGGCGCTTCTGAAGGCCGATACGGCGCTGGCGCCCAAGGGGGCGACGGGCTGGGGCGTGATGACGCTGGATCGTCTGATCCGCGAGAGGTTCGAGGGAAAGTGATCCACCACATGGCCGCTGCCACAGACCCGAGGCGCTGATGGGACGTGTGATGTTCTATCACCTCACACGCTCGGGCGTGGAGGAGACGTTGCGGCTGCTTCTGGACCGCGCCTTGGCGCAGGGCTGGCGGATCATGATCCGCTCGCCCGTGGCAGAGCGGCTGGACCGTCTGGACGCGCGGCTGTGGCAGGAGCCGGAGGAGGGATTCCTGCCGCATGGGCGCGAAGGCGGGGCGGAGGATGCCGTGCAGCCCGTGCTTTTGGGCATGGGTGCGGCGGTCAATGGCGCGCAGGGGTTAATGCTTCTCGATGGGGCCGAGGTGAGCGAGGCCGAGGCCCGCGCGATGGAGCGCGTCTGGATCATTTTCGACGGGGCGGATGGCGCGCAGCTTTCTGCCGCGCGGGGCTTGTGGAAGCGGTTGGTCGAGGCGGGGCTTCATGCCCAATACTGGTCTGAAGAGAGCGGGCGCTGGCAGATGATGCAGGAAAAAGGCGCCTGACGCGTGAAGCCTGCATCCCACTGACTCCTTCACGGCCCCTTCATCTTGGCCCAAATACTCTCGGGAGGGGTTTGGGGAGGGCAGACAGCCCTCCCCAAGGGATGTCAAGCGCGCGTGGGGGCGCAAATGTGCCGGTCACCGGGTTAGGATCATCTCGTTCCGGTCGATCTCGATCCGGAAGCGGCCCAGATAGTCCATCCCCATGAGCGAGATATCCATCTCTCCCTCATTCACCCAAGCCGATACCCGTTCATCGCGGTAAGGACCAAAGGTGAGGTCAGGCAGCGTGACGCGGGCGGTGCGGACGGTGCCGTTGGCGGTGCGCGCCTCGCCCATGTAGAGAAGGCTTTCCGGGTCGATGCCAAGGCGTCGCGCGTCGCGGGTGGACAGCACGATATTGGTGGCCCCCGTATCGGCCATGAAGGTGATCGGTGTCCCGTCCACCTCTGCCGTGATGTAGAAATGCCCATCTTCGGCACGGGGGAGGCGGATGTCGCCAGCCTCCGTCACTGTGGCGCGGGGGGTGATGTCGGTGCGGATGTCCTGCCACAGGCCATAGCCCGCCATGAGACCGATGACGATCAGGCCCCAAGCGGCAGCGGTGCGCAGGGCTTGGCCGATGCGGCCCCGGTATTCGACCAGCACCCAGCCACCGACCGCCGCCAGAAGCAGCGCGAGATAGCCGAGCCGAGCAAGGGTTTCACTGTCCATCTGCGCCTCCTCTGCCTGATCTGGGGCCGAAGGCTGTCCTAGACAAGACCCTGAATGAGGCCCAAGACGAGGTGATGACGATGGTGCCGGTGCGGCCCAAGAGCCGTTCCAGCGGCGGGGAGGCGAGGAGGAAGAGGAAGGTCACGATCATCATGCCCCACATCAGGCCGAGGACGGCGAAAGTGGCGGACCAATCGCCCCCGCCTTGGCCGATCAGCAGGATCATGGAGGCAATCGCCCCCGGCCCGGCGATCAGCGGCGTGGCAAGGGGAAAGACGGAGGGGTCATGATCTGGGTCGGGTGTCTGCCCTTCGCGCCTTTGGGTGCGGCGTTCGAACAGCATGTCGAGCGCGGTGAGGAACAGCAAGATGCCGCCCGCGATGCGGAAGGC
>JALOTC010000171.1 GCA_025458085.1 Cypionkella sp.
CTCGATGGAGCCGATTGATCCCCCCCCCGTTGCCGCAGAGCGGGAAGTGGCGTCCGAGGCCCCTGCCCCGGCAGAGCGCGCGCCCCGCGAAGATCGTCGCGAAGATCGTCGCGAAGAGCGCCGCGACGACCGGCGTGAGGGGCGCCGCGAGGATCGGCGCGGGGAACAACGCGGGGAACAACGCGGCGAACGGCGCGAGGAACGCCGGGATGACCGGCGTGACGATCGCCGGGATGGGCGTCGCGATGAGCGCCGCGACCCGCCCGTGGTGGGTATGGGCGACCATGTGCCGGATTTCATCCTCCGCAGCTTCAAACCCTAGGGCGCAAACGAAAGGCCCCGCTTTCGCGGGGCCTTAGTCTTTGGCTGGACTGTATCCTTCGGCTATTCGGCCTGTAGGCGGCTCAGGACGATGGTGGTTTCAGGCTTCTTGCCCACCTCCTCCATCGTCACCTGCCGGACGATGCGGCGCAGCGCCTCCTCCAGCTTGCCATCATCGCGCAGAACCTTTGCGCCTGCGGTTTCCAGATATTCGGTCAGGTCCTGTTCCAGCGTATCAGCCAGCATCCGCCCGCCCCGGCCCACGCTTGGCAGACCCGACAGCTCCACCCAGGCTTCGCCCAAGGGGGAGTCATCTTCGTCCAAGATCACCGTCACCAGCGCATGACCGTTCAGCGCCATGCGGATTCGGTCGCGCACAACCCCATCCAGCGATCCGATCAGCGCCGTGCCATCCAGATAGGTGCGGCCGGTTTCAATATATTCGGCCACCACAGGTTCTTCGCCCGTGATATCCATCATCATGCCATTGGTCGCGACTTCGGCCGCGATGCCAGAGGCATGGGCGATCTTCACATGTTCGCGCAGATGCCGGTGTTCGCCATGCATGGGGATCAGCATGTCAGGCAAAAGCAAGCGGTGGACATGTTCCAGATCGGGCCGGTTCGCATGGCCCGACACATGGTAAAGCCCGCCGGCATCATCGACCACATCCACGCCCATTTCTGAATAAGCGTTCATGATGCGCAGAACATCGCGTTCATTGCCGGGAATGGTTTTTGACGAAAACAGGAAAAGATCGCCCGCCTTCAACTCCAGCCCCAGATATTTCCCACGGCTGAGCTGTGCGGCGGCAGCGCGGCGTTCGCCTTGGCTGCCAGTGACCAAAAGCATCAGATTCCCGCGGGGCACTTCCAGCGCCTCCTCCGGGGTGATGGTGCGCGGAAAGCCAGTCAGCACCCCCGTCTCCTCTGAAGCCGACAGCATCCGCCGCATGGACCGGCCCAGCACACAGATCGACCGATCCGCCGCGCGGGCCGCCTCGGCCAGCGTTTTCAGACGCGCGACATTGGAGCCGAAGGTCGTGGCCACCACCATTCCGCCCCGCGATTTGATCAGATCGCGGATCGGGTCTTTGAGCGTGGATTCCGACCGCCCGGCATGGGTGGAGAAAACATTGGTCGAATCGCACATCAGCGCCTTGATCGGGCGTTCTTCGGCGATAGAGCGGATCAGATCGTCATTCCACGCCTCGCCCACCACGGGGGCATGGTCGATCTTGAAATCCGCCGAATGGAAGATGCGGCCTGCGGGAGTGTCGATCACCAGCGCGCTGCTTTCGGGGATCGAATGGCTGACCGGGACGAAGCCCACCTCAAACGGTCCTGCCGTCACGCGGGCGGGCCACGGCTCTACCGTTGTCACGGCATCCACTGGCAGGCCGTTCTCCTCCATCTTCAGCCGCGCGATGGTGGCGGTGAAACGGCGGGCATAGACCTTTTTCTTGAGTTGCGGCCAACGCAGGCCAAGCGCGCCGACATGGTCCTCATGCGCATGGGTGATGAAGATGGCCTCGACCCGATCCAGGTTTTTTTCCAGCCAAGAGATATCGGCCATAATGAGGTCAACGCCGGGAGACGTATCCATATCAGGAAAGGTCACGCCCAGATCGACGACGATCAGGCGTTCTTTCCCGGCAGGTCCATAGCCATAGACATAGGTGTTCATCCCGATCTCGCCCGCGCCACCAAGGGGCAGATAGATCAGACGGTTCTTCGCGCTCATGGTCAGATCGTCCTCGATCGAATGAAATAGGTCGGTGCCTTGGGCGAACAATGATGCAAGGCCCCCGGTGGCGATCACCCGCATGGGGCGGTCGCGTTCCCGGCGCACCTCGCGGACGATGCCTTCGACAAGGCCCACATATCCCCAGTACACGCCCGACTGCATACAGGCCACTGTATTCGTGCCAATCGCCCGTGCAGGGCGGGCCACATCGATGTGCGGCAGTGCGGCGGCGGCCATATGCAGCGCCTCGAGGCTGAGGTTCACCCCCGGCGCGATGACGCCGCCAACATAGGCGCCATCATGATCCACCACGTCAAAGGTGGTGGCGGTGCCGAAATCGACGACGATCAGATCGCCGCCGTGGCGGTCATGCGCGCCGACCGTATTGACCAGACGGTCGGGGCCAACGGTGGTGCCCGGGTCCACCCTTGGCGGCACCGGCAGGCGGCATTCCGGCTTGCCCACCACCAGCGGGCGGCAATCGAAATAGCGGCTGCACAGGACGCGCAGGTTAAAGACCACACGCGGCACGGTGGAGGAAATGATGGCCTCGGTGATCTGTGCCTCGGTCCGGGTCATGGCCATGAGCGAGGAGAGCCAGACGAAATATTCATCCGCCGTGCGCTTGTGATCGGTCGCCAGCCGCCATGTCGCGATGAAGCGCGCGCCATCCCAGATGGAAAAGACGGTGTTGGTATTGCCGCAATCAATGGCGAGAAGCATGGGCTGGGTCCGGGTCAGGGTCTGGGCGGCGGAGCCGGGGGTTTCACACCCCCGGACCCCCGTGGAGTATTTGGGCCAAGATGAAGGAGGCAGGGATCAGAAGAACACCTCGGCGGCAGGAATGGCAAGGCGGTTGGTGCCTTGCCGCAGGATCAGATTGCCAGTGGCATCGATGGTGTCGAAGATGCCCTCCTCGGTCGCGGTGCCAGTGCGGGCGGTGATCGGCTCGCCCAGTCTTGCGGCATGGGACAGCCAGGCCTCGCGCAGAGGCGCGAAGCCTTTGGCGCGGAACTGCGCCTCCCACCGCGCATAGGCGGGGGCGAGATGGGCAAGGAGCGCCTCGGGCGCGACGCGCAGCCCGGTTTCGGACAGGACAGAGACAGGGGGCAGTGCGCGCGCCTCCATCAGCGCAGGGTCTGGATGGGCGATGAGGTTGACGCCGATCCCGATGGCCAAGGGCGCAGGCCCCTCCCCTTGGGCCGCGCGTTCCAGAAGGATGCCCGCGACCTTGCCGCCGTTCAAAAGCACATCATTGGGCCATTTGAGCGAGAGGCCCACCGCAATCCCAGTGACCCCAACCAAAGCCTCGCGCAGCGCCAGAGCGGCAGCAAAGGAGCGCAGCGCCACTTCCTGCGCAGCCTCGGACGGAAACAGGAGAAGCGTCGCGTGGAAATTGCCCCGCGGGCTGGACCAGGCCCGCGCGCGGCGGCCCCGGCCTGCGGTCTGTTCCCCCGCCACTATCCACAGGGGTTCCCCTTGCCCCAAAGCCGCGCGCCGAAACGCCTCGGCATTGGTGGAATCGATGCTGTCGCAGGCAAGCTTTGCATAACCCGCGGGCCAAGGGTCCGCGGGACGGGGCGAGAGGCCCAAGGTCAGCGCACCAGCGCCTCGGCCGCGATGGCGGCCACAGGCTCCAGCCCGAAGAGGTTGATGATGCCCAACAGCATGATCGCCGCGACAGACACCATCAGGACCCATTGCACAGGCACCATATTGCTTTCGGCGGGTTCCTGTTCCTTGCCGAAATACATGAAGAACACGATGCGCAGGTAATAGAAGGCCCCGATCACCGAAGCGATGGCCCCCGCTGTGGCAAGCCAGACCATGCCCGCATCGACTGCCGCCTTCAGCACATAGAATTTGCCGAAAAAGCCCACCATCGGCGGCACACCGGCAAGGCTGAACATCAGCACCAGCACGGCCAATGCCTTGAGCGGTTCGCGTTTGGAGAACATGTTGAGGCTGGCGATATCGGTCACGGGCCGCCCGTCGCGCTCCAGCGACAGGATGAAGGCGAAGGTGCCGATATTCATGGTGACATAGATCGCCATGTAGATCAGCATCGCCTGCACACCCGCCGCTGTGCCAGAGGCGAGGCCCACCAGCGCATAGCCCATATGGGCGATCGACGAATAGGCCATCAGGCGCTTGATATCGCGCTGCCCGATGGCGGCAATCGCGCCAAGGAACATCGACACCACGGCCAAGGCCGCCAGAACTTGGCTCCAATCACCGGGGATCGCGCCAAAGCCGTCATGCACCAGCCGCGCGATCAACGCCATCGCGGCCACCTTGGGCGCGGTGGCGAAGAAGGCGGTCACCGGCGTGGGCGAGCCTTCGTACACATCCGGCGTCCACATGTGGAAAGGCGCGGCCGAAACCTTGAACGCCAGGGCGGCCAGCATGAAGACAAGCCCGATCAGCAGGCCCACCGGCACCTCGCCCGAGAGCGTCGACAGGATGCCCGCGAATTGCGTGGTGCCTGCAAAGCCATAGGTGAGCGATGCGCCATAGAGGAACAGGCCCGAGGAGAGCGCACCAAGCACGAAATATTTCAGCCCGGCTTCCGAGGATTTCGCGCTGTCGCGGCGCAGCGCGGCAATCACGTAGAGAGACAGCGATTGCAGCTCCAGCCCCATGTAAAGCGACATGAGGTCGCCTGCGGACACCATCATCATCATGCCAATGGCGGCAAGGCTGACCAGCACCGGGAATTCAAAGCGCAAGAGCCCCCGGCGCAGCATGTAATCCTGCGCCATCAGCATCACGGCAGCAGCCGAGACGAGGATCGTCACCTTGGCAAAGCGGGCGAAGGGATCGTCGATGAACATGCCGCCAAAGGCAGAGCGCGACCCTTCCCCCGCCACGCCGATATAGAGCGCAAGCGCGAGGAAGAGGCCCGAAGTGGCCCAGACGAGCGTGGGGGCGGTCTTGTCCTTGCCGGTATAGACCCCGAACATCAGCGCTGCCAGCGCATAGACGGCCAGCACCAGTTCCGGCAGGACGGTATTGAAATCTGCAGCGGTCATGATGGTGTCCTCAATTCGCGGCCAGTTGCGCGGCACCCGTCACGGGCAGCGCGGCCTGATAGTCGGTGATCAGCGCCGAAACGCTGGGGCCGATGATATCGGTCACAAGGCTGGGATAGACGCCAAGGATCAGCGTCATCGCGACCAACGGGGCAAAGATCGCGCGTTCCCGCGTGGTCATATCGGTGATGGAGCGCAGCGCCTCTTTGATCAGCTCGCCCATCACCACCCGGCGATAGAGCCAGAGCGCATAGGCGGCCGAGAGGATCACACCCGTCGTCGCCACTGCCGCCACCCAGGTGTTCACCTGGAAGATGCCGACCAGCACAAGGAATTCGCCGATAAAGCCCGAGGTGCCGGGAAGGCCCACATTGGCCATGGTGAAGAACATGAAGATCAGCGCATAGGCGGGCATCCGGTTCACCAAACCGCCATAGGCATCAATCTCGCGCGTGTGCATCCGGTCATAAATCACGCCCACACAGAGGAAGAGCGCACCCGAGATGAAGCCGTGGCTGATCATCTGGAAAATCGCGCCGTCGATGCCCTGCTGGTTCGCGGTGAAAATCCCCATCGTCACATAGCCCATGTGGGCAACCGAAGAATAAGCGATCAGCTTCTTCATATCGGCCTGTGCGAGGGCGACCAGCGAAGTATAGACGATGGCAATGGCCGACATCCAGAACACCAAGGGCGCCAGAAGGTCAGAAGCCACGGGGAACATGGGCAGCGAGAAGCGCAGGAAGCCATAGCCCCCCATCTTCAGCAGGATCGCGGCCAG
>JALOTC010000172.1 GCA_025458085.1 Cypionkella sp.
CCGGCCAGCGCGCGGGTATCCTTGAACACGGTCGAATACTGCTCGCCCGCCATCATCGACTTGACGCTGGGGATTTCGGCATCCTGCCCCGTGACGCAAGGCATCTTCAGATCGCCCGAGCCATAGCCCACGCCCTTGACCGAAGACAGGATACCGATGGAAAGCCCGTCATAGGGCGACAGCGCGCCCATCAGCACCTTGTCGCCGTAATTGGCCGACAACAGGTTATCCATCCGCGCCTGCGCCACAGCCCCATCCCACCGCAGCGTGCCGACCACATCCATCCCCATCTGGCCCGAAGGAATGGCGATTTCCCCTGCGTCGATCTTGGGCTGCAACACGCTCATCGCGCCGTTGTAGAAGAAGAAGGCATTGTTGTCGTCGGGCGAGCCGCCAAAGAGTTCCACATTCCACGGCTTGGCATCGCCGAACCGCTCGCCAAGGCATTGCACAAGGCTTTCGGCCTGCAACACGCCCACCTTGAAGTTGTCAAAGGTGGCGTAATAATCCACTGCGCCACTGTCACGGATCAGACGGTCATAGGCGATGACCTTGATCCCCGCCGCCGCCGCATTCTCCAGTGCGTTGGAAAGGGTGGTGCCGTCAATCGCCGCGATCACCAGAACATCCACGCCCTTGGTAATCATATTCTCGACCTGCGCCAGTTGGGTCGGAATATCATCTTCGGCATATTGCAGATCGGTCGCGTAACCGGCGGCGGTGAACTGCTCCACCATCGAATTGCCGTCCGAAATCCAGCGGCTCGAGGATTTCGTTGGCATCGCGATGCCCACGGTCCCCTTGTCTTGCGCCATGGCCGGCAGCGGTGCCAAAGCCGAAAGCGGAATCAGACTCGTGGCCAGAGCCAGCATGGCCCGTCTTGAAAATCTCATGGCATTCCTCCCTGAAAGCCTTTCCGAAAGCCTTGTGCTTTTCTTGTCGCGGGCTGTTTTCCTCCCCCGCGGACGCATCCACTGTTGACCGGAATTCACATGACCGTCAAATATCGCTTATGCAGCCATTCATAACATTTTTGCCATGACACTCGCGGATGATTCAACGCTCCCCATCCTGCGGGGGATCAAGATGGGCCATCTGCGCCTGATGGCCGAATTGCGGGCCACCGGGCATTTGACCCTTGCCGCCGAACGGCTTGGGCTGGCGCAGCCGGCGGCCTCTCGCCTGCTTGCCCAGATCGAAGACTTGGTGGGCCACCCTTTGCGCGAAAAGCGGGGCCGTTCGCTGCGGCTCACCTCGGCGGGAGAGGCATTGGCGCGGCGGGCAGAGCGGATCTTGCTCGAACTCACCGATGCCGCCCGCGACATGGCCGAAGCGGCGGAGGGTGAGGCGGGGCATGTGCGGGTTGGCTCTGTCACCGGGCCTGCGCTCTCGCATCTTCTCCCCGTCCTGCGCGCCATGCGGGCGAGTTTTCCGGCGATTACGGTCGAAGTGGTGATCGCCACCTCGGACATCCTGACCGATCAGGTGCAAGCGGGTAAGCTTGATTTCGCGCTTGGCCGTGTGCCGCCCGCCGATCAGGGCCAACTCACCCAACGCATCCTTGGCCGCGAGCCGATCAGCTTTGTCGTGCGCCACGGCCACAAACTTTTGGCGCAGCCCAAGGTCACGCTGACCGATCTGCTCGCGCATGACTGGATCATGCCCGAAGATGACAAGCTCTTGAAGGACAGCGATGCCGTGGCCCCCTTGGCCAGTGCCGTGGTCGACAGCTTTACCCAAGGCGCGGCCATGCCAATCGCGCGCCTGCCCCTTGTGGCAGAGATCGAGGTGGAGGCTTACGGCCTCTTTCACCTGCGCGGCGCGCGGCTTCCGCCTGCGGCGGAACGGGTGGCGCGGATGATCCTTGAACGGGTGGATCAGGCGGGCAGACCATAGACCGCCCGCGCGGTGCCATGGCCAATTTGCGCGCGTTCCTCTGCACTTAGCTCAGCCAACAGGGCATGGGTCAGGCTGATCCAATCGGGGAGCGACGACCTGATCTCTACCACCGGCCAATCACTGCCCCAGAGGATGCGCGCGGGGCCGAAACAATCGATCACATGCTCGACAAAGGGTTTCAAAAGGGCAACGGTCACCGGCAGATCACCGCAATTGACGGTGATGCCAGAAAGCTTGATGTAGAGATTGGGGAAGGTCGCCAAACGGCGGAGGCTTTCGGCCCAAGGCTGAAAGGCCCCGGCGGCAATATCGGGGTTGCCGCAATGGTCCAGCACGAAAACCTGATCCGGGCAGGCGCGCAGCAGGTCTTCGGCCAGCCCATGCTGGTGGGCGAAAAAGCACAGGTCAAAGGGCAGGCCCTTCCGCCCGATCTTGCGCAGATTGGCGCGGAAGGTGGTGGAGGTGGAAAGATCATCCGGCATCACGTGCAGGATACGGCGGAAGCCAAGCACTTGAAGCGCCTCACATTCCTCCAGCCACGCGTCAAAGCCCTCGTCGCTTTCCGGGCGGCAAGAGGCGATCTGCCCCATCAACCCACCCTGCCCGATCATGCCCGCGATCAGCCGCGCCTCGGCCTTGTAATCGGCATCGTCCACCCCGGTTTCCATGAACACACTGCCCACCACGCCGCGCCCTTGGGTCATCGCGGCATGGTCGGCAAGGGTGAAGTCGCGGCCTGCTAGCGCGGGGATGGCATCGGCCCAAGAATAGCCCAGATGCCCCCGCAAGATCAGATGCTGATGCGTGTCGATCAGCGCCATCAGATGTCGGCCACCACATCCTGCCGCTGCTGGCCCAGACCTTCGATCCCAAGTTCCACCACATCGCCGGGGCGCAGATATTGCTGCGGCTTCATCCCCATGCCCACACCGGGCGGGGTGCCGGTGGAAATCACATCGCCGGGATGCAGCGTCATGAACTGGCTCAGGTAGCTGACCACATGCGCGACCCCGTAAACCATCAGGATTTGCCCTTGGTCCACTGGCCTGCGCGTTCGGCTTGGAAGGCGCGCTCGCTCACGTCATTGGCGACGGCGTAACCCGCCACATAGTTAAGTGCCTCAGCTTCCGAGACATATTTGGCCTTGGTGCCAATGATGACGGCCAGTTCCACCTCCCAATCCGTCTTTTCCGATCCGCGCGGGACGATGATCGGGTCATTCGGGCCGCAGATGGCGCTGGTGGCCTTCATGAAGATCACGGGTTCGGGCGGCACGGCCATGCCGCTTTCGGCGGCGTGATCGGCGTAGTTCAGCCCGATGCAAATGAACTTTCCCGTTCCACCAACACATGCACCAAGGCGCGTATCTGGTTGAACTATCGGCAATTTTCCAGCATCCACCCCACGCAGGGCGGAAAGCCCTACGTCAGAGAGAACCGCGCCGCCGATATCGGGCACGATACCCGTCAGGTCGCGGATCGTGCCGTCAACATGCAGCAGGCCGGGGCGTTCTGCCCCGAGGGGGCCGTGGCGGAGGAGTTTCATCTTGCGTCCTTTCAGGTATTCGACCAGCCGCCATCAATGACATGGGCGGTGCCGGTGACAAAGGCGGATTCGTCCGAGGCGAGGAAAACCACAAGGCCTGCGATATCGTCGGCTTGTGCAAGCTTTCCAGTGGGTTGGCGGGCGAGGAAGGCTTTGCGGGCCGTCTCGTAATCGCCCAAGGCGCGCATCCGGTCATGTAAGGATGGGGTATCCACGGTGCCGGGGCAGATGGCGTTGCAGCGGATGCCTTTGGTGATGAAATCGGCGGCGATGGATTTCGTCATACCGATGACGGCGGCTTTGGTCGCGCCATAGACGAAGCGGTTTGGGGCGGCGATGGTAGAGGAGACGACAGAGGCCATGTTGATGATGCTGGCCCCGCCCGCATCCACCATTGCTGGCAAAAATGCCTTGTTCATCCGATACATAGCAGTGACGTTCAGATCGAAGGAGAAGGTCCAGTCTTCCTCGCTGCAATCCAGAATCGTGCCATTGGCGACATATCCGGCGCAGTTGAACAGCACATCCACCGCGCCGAGATCGGCCGCCAACGCCGCAATTGCGCCTGCGTCGCGCACGTTCAAATGACGCGCGTCAAGCCCTTGATCGGCAAGGTCTTTTAGTGCTGCGTCATTCACATCGGTGGCAATGACCCTTGCCCCTTCGCGCGCCATGGCGAGCGCGCAGGCGCGCCCGATGCCTTGGCCTGCTGCTGTGACCAATGCGGTTTTTCCTGTCAGCCGTCCCATCGCTTTTCCTTGTCTTTTCCGAAACTTGGCCTGTCACCTGCTGTACACCCTGCGTACACCCCCCGTACAGACAAAAGGGGCGACGTCACATCACCGCGCCGATCTGCCAAGGCACGAATTCGGCCCCGCCGAAGCCAAGCGCCTCGGACTTTGTGACCTCGCCACTGGCGACGCGGATCATGAGTTCAAAGAGCTCGCGGCCCTTGTCCTCAAGGCTCACCCCCCCGTCGATGATATCGCCGGTGTTCAGGTCCATGTCGTCCGCCATGTGGTGGAACATTTCCGAATTCGTGGCCACCTTGATGCAAGGCACAGGCTTGTAGCCCGAGACAGAGCCGCGCCCGGTGGTGAAGACGATCAGGTTCGCGCCCGAGGCGACCTGCCCGGTGACGGAACAGGGATCGTAGCCGGGGCTGTCCATAAAGACGAAGCCCTTTTTGGTGATGGGTTCGGCAAAAAGATAGACATCTTCCAAGGGCGCGCTGCCGCCCTTGGCCACGGCGCCGAGGGATTTTTCAAGGATCGTCGTCAGCCCGCCGCGTTTGTTGCCGGGGCTGGGGTTGTTGTTCATCTCGCCCTTGTTGCGGGCGGTGTAATCTTCCCACCAGCGGATGCGGGAGAGGAGTTTTTCGCCCACCTCGGCGCTGACCGCACGGCGGGTGAGGAGATGTTCGGCCCCGTAAATCTCGGAGGTTTCTGACAGGATCGTGGTGCCGCCATGGGCCACGAGGAGATCAGAGGCCACGCCAAGCGCGGGGTTGGCGGTGATGCCGGAATAGCCATCGGACCCGCCGCATTGCATCCCGATCACCAACTCAGACACGGGGATCGGCTCGCGCTTGTAGGCGTTGGCGACCTCGGCCAACTCGCGCAACGCCTCTACCCCCCGCTCCACCGTGCGGCGCGTGCCGCCGGTTTGCTGGATCGTCATGTGGCGGAAGTTGTTGTCGCCGCGCATCCGGCCACGCCCCACGAGGTCGGGGACCTGCATCACCTCGCACCCCAGCCCCACGAGGAGGATGCCGCCGAAATTCGGGTTCTGTGCATAGCCGCGCAGCGTGCGCATGAGGGTTTCATAGCCCTCATTATCGCCCGACATGCCGCAGCCAGAGGCATGGGCGATGGGGACAATGCCATCGACATTCCCGAGCGCCTTGAACCAATCGGTCTTTTCCGCCTCCTCTGCGATGAAGCGCGCGACAGAGCCGGAGCAGTTCACGGATGTGAGGACGCCCAAATAATTGCGGGTGCCGGCCCGGCCATCGGGGCGGCGGAAGCCCATGAAAGTGCGGGTTTCGGATGGCGCGGGGGGGCGGCGGATTTCAGTGGCGAAGGCATGGTCCTGCGCGTGATCGGCCATGGCGATGTTGTGGACATGGACATGCGCCCCTGCCGCGATGGGGGCGGTGGCGGCCCCGATGATCTGGCCATAGCGGCGGATGTTTTCGCCCATGGCGATGGCGCGGTTGGCGAATTTATGGCCGCGCGCGATGCGTTCGGTTGTGGTGACGCCAAGGCTTTCAACGCCGGGGAGAAGGTCTGCCAGCGCGATATCGACGTTGTCGTCAGAGTTGAGGCGGATGGAGAGGGGCATGACGCGGCCTTAGGACGTTGGGGAAAGGGCAGACAGCGCGCGGTCGAGGTGGGTATAGCCGCCATCGACAAAGAGCCATTGCCCGGTGGTATGGCCCGCGCGGGGGGAGAGGGCGAAAATGACCGTATCGGCGAGTTCGCGGTCGGTCGTCATGCGACCGCCGAGGGGGATGCGGGATTCGATTTCCGCCTGTTTGGCATCGGGGTCGGGAAGTGTATCGAGCCAGCGGCGGTAGAGGGGCGTCATCACCTCGGCCGGGATCACGGCATTGACGCGGACGCCGTGGATGGCAAGCGCGGCAGCCCATTCGCGGGTGAGGCCAAGCTGCGCCGCCTTGGCCGCGACATAGGCAGAGGTGCCGCCCTGCCCCGTGACGGCGGTTTTCGACGAAATGTTCACAATCGCGCCTTTGGCGGCCTTGAGATCATCAAGCAGCAGATGGGCGAGCGTGTAGTAATGGATCAGGTTCTGGTCGAGCGAGGCGCGGAAGGCCTCTGGCCCGGCCTCTAGCCCCACGCCATCATTCGCGCCTGCGTTATTGACCAGCGCATCCACCCGGCCCCAACGGGCGCGGGTTTCCGCAACCGCGCGGCGGCAGGCCTCGTCTTGTGAAAGGTCTGCCTGCACCCAACCCGCGCGGGGGGAGAGGGCCGCGAGGCGGGAAAGGAAATCGGGCGTGGGCGGTGTGCGGGCGTAGATGACGGGGATCGCCCCCTCCTCGGCCAGACCGAGGGAGATGGCCGCGCCGATGCCGCTGGCCCCGCCGGTGACGACGACGACCTTATCTGCAAGCCCGAGATTCATGGGGAAGTGCCTTTATGCCTTGGAGAAGGGGGCGGCCCCGCGCGGGAGCCTGCGGGACCGCCCAGACTGTTCCGGGAGGGATCAGTCGTAAAGGACGGCCGCGATTTCCGGCGCGGTCATGTTGGTTTTGTCATACCAGAAGAAGCCCGTGTCGATATTGGCGGTGACCGCCTC
>JALOTC010000173.1 GCA_025458085.1 Cypionkella sp.
AGGAACGAACGTCTTGAAGTCGTCATCGTAATACCTCCTTGGGGTTGGCGGGTCCGGTTCGGCCGGACCTCTAGGGATAGATCAGGTTGGGCAGCCACAACACGAGCTGCGGGAAGGCCATGAGCAGGCCGAGCGTGGCCATCATGACAAGGACGAAGGGCCAGACCGATGTGTAGATATCGCCCATGGTGATGTCCTTGGGTGCGAAGGCGCGCATCAGGAACAGGTTATAGCCGAAGGGAGGCGTGAGATAGGCGATCTGGCAGGTGATGGTGTAGAGCACGCCATACCAGACCAGCACATCGGCGCGCGGCATCCCGAAGTCGAGGGAGGCCACCAGCGGCACATAAAGCGGGGCCACGATCACCAGCATGGCGGTATCGTCAAGGAAGGTGCCCATGACGATGAAGGAGAGCTGCATCAGGATCAGGATCGTCCACGGCGAGAGGTGGAGTTTCTGAACGAACAGGTTTTCCACCGCCTTGACCGCGCCGAGGCCATCAAACACCGCGCCAAAGGACATGGCGGCGAGGATGACCCACATGAACATGCAGGTGATGCCCAGCGTGTTGCGGGTGGCAACCTCGAACACTGCGCGGGAGAAGCGGCCTTTGATCAGCGCACCGGCGACGGTCATCAGCACGCCGATCACGCTGCTTTCGACGAGCGAGGTATAGCCGAAGATGAAGGGCAGCATCATGCCCGCGAAGATGGCAAAGGGCAGAAGGCCCGCCGAGAGCGCGCGCAGTTTTTCGGCGCGGGTGATCTGGGCCAATTCCGCCTCCGGGATCGCGGGGCCGAGTTCCGGTTGCAGGCGGCAGCGGACCGCGATGAGCGCGATGAACACCGCCGCCATGATGAGGCCGGGGATGATGCCCGCAAGCCAGAGTTCACTGACAGGCGCGCGGGCGATCATGGCATAAAGCACCAGAACGACCGAGGGCGGGATCAGGATGCCAAGCGAGGAGCCGGCCTGAATGACGCCCGTGACCATGCGCTTGTCATAACCACGGCGGAGAAGTTCCGGCAGGGCGATGGTGGAGCCGATGGCCATGCCCGCGACGGAAAGCCCGTTCATGGCCGAGATCAGGACCATCAGAAGGATCGTGCCGATGGCAAGCCCGCCGCGGATGCGCCCGAACCAGATGTGGAACATGCGGTAGAGGTCATCGGCGAGCCGCGCCTCGCTCATGATATAGCCCATGAACACGAACATCGGCAGCGACAGAAGCGGGTGCCATTTCATCAGCTTGATGGCGGAGGAAAAGCCCATCCTCTCACCCCCCGTGCCCCAGAGGAGGAGCGCGGAGATCACGGCGACAAAGCCGATCACGGCAAAGACCCGCTGCCCCGTCATCATCATCAGGAGCATGGTCGAGAACATGAGGAGCGCGATCATCTCATACGACATCAGATCGTCTCCCCCCGGATGGTGGCGATGTCTTTGATCAGCGCAGAGAGGGCTTGGAGCAGCATCAGGAAGAAGCCGATGCAGAGGATCACCTTGATCGGCCACATATAGGGCCGCCATGCGGTGGGGCTGCGTTCGTTATACTGGAAGGCGTAGATCGTGGAATCGATCGCACCATAGAGCATGACGCCCAGATAGAAGATCAGGGCAAAGACGGTGAAGGCATCCCACCACGCGCGGCGCACGGGGGATTGCTTGGCATAGAACAGGTCCATCCGCACATGGCTGCCCATTTGCATGGCGTATGGCCCGCCAAGGACCCAATAGGCCACCATGATGAATTGGGCCATTTCCAGTGTCCAGAGCGAGGGGTTGAACAGCGCCTTGGATATGGTGGACCACATCAGGACGCCCATCAGGGCGAAGAGCAGATACATGGCCATGCGGCCGACGCCGTAGTTCATCTTGTCCACAAGGCGGACGAAGGCGATGGCAAGGCGCGGCATCAGGCGGCCCCTACGCTCAGGCCCGCCAGCGCGGCGGAAAGGCAGGGGGCCAGCCGGTCGGCCATGGCGGCAGCGGCAGCGGGGGTGGCGATCAGGTCGTTGCGGAGTTCCAGCATCGCATGGGGAAGGCGATAGGGGGTCGCATGCAGGCGCAGCGTATGGGTCACGCCATCGGCGGCGGAATAGGGTTCGTTCAGGCGGCTATCCAGCCCGCGCGGCGCATGGGCCAGCACCTCGCGCGCGAAGCTTTCGTCGGTGTCATGGATGATGCCGAATTCCACCGCGCGGGGTTTGCCGAAATAGATGGGCGTGAAGGAATGGATGGTGACGATGACGGGCGCGAGGCCAAGGGCGATGCGATGGGCGATTTCATCGTGCAGATCATCGTGGAAGGGCAGATAGATCGCGCGGGTGCGCGCATCGCGTTCCTCTGCCGTGATGCCTTCGTTGCCGGGAACATCAAACACCTCGGACCGCGCGGGCATGGCACCGGGCTGGTCGGGCGCGCGGTTCAGGTCATAGACGAGGCGGCTGACAGGCGCATGGACAAGGCAGGCATTGAGCCGGGTGGCAAGCGCGCGGGCAAGGTCGAGTGCGCCGGGGTCCCATGCGATATGGGCCAGCCGCGCCTCGGCCGCCAGCCCCAGATCGCCCCAAGCGGCGGGGATGTGGTGGGAGGCATGTTCGCAGACCAGCAGGATGCGACCAGACGCGGCGCGGTTTTCCACCACGGCCCGAAACGGCGCAATCATCTGTGACGGCTGAGCCGTGGACATGCCGAGTCATCTCCCTGTCTTTTTCGGAAGCGTCCCTTGGCAGGGGGGCTTCTGTCAAGAATTTTTCTTTGGATATTTTTCTGTTACAATGTTTACTGAAAGCTGTGCAGACTGAGGTGGAGGATGCTCAATTCCGCAGCAGGATTTGGGTGCGAGGTCTGGCGGGGAGAGCGCAGCGGGAGGGCGGCAGGATGGATGCGACCGTGACCATCGAAGACCGGATGCGGGCGGCCTTGGCCGATCTGACGCGGGCCGAACGGCAATTGGCGACCCATATCCTGCGGCATTATCCGGTGGCGGCGCTGGGGTCGATCACGGCTTTGGCGAAGGCGGCGGAAGTTTCTACGCCCACGGTGGTGCGGCTGTGCCAGAAACTGGGGTTCAAAGGCTATCCAGACTATCAAGGGGCCTTGCGGACCGAAGTGGAGGCGATGCTCGTCTCGCCCCTTGCCAAGCATGACCGTTGGGCGGGGGGGGTGCCGGATACCCATATTCTGAACCGCTTTGCCGATGCGGTGGTGGCGAATTTGCAGGCGACGCTGGGCCAGATTGACCATGCGGAATTTGATGCGGTGGCGCGGCTTTTGGCGGAAAAGGGGCGCAAGGTCTTTGCCATGGGGGGGCGGATCACCCATGCCCATGCGGATTACTTCGTAACCTTGATGAAGGTGGTGCGCCCGGATGTGACGCTGCTGTCTGATATGTCGAACACTTGGCCGCCCGCGCTTTTGGATATGCGGCGCGGGGATGTTTTGCTGGTGTTCGATATCCGTCGCTATGAAAATTCGGTCCTGCAACTGGTGGAATTGGCGGTGGAGCAGGGGGCGGAGGTTGTGTTGGTGACAGACCGCTGGGTCAGCCCCGCGGCGGCCCATGCGCGGCATTGCCTATCGTGCCATATCGAGGCGCCGAGTGCGTGGGATTCGACCGTGTCGATCCTTGTGCTGGTGGAGACGTTGCTGGCGGCGGTGCAAAGCCTGACCTGGGGAGAGACGGAGGGGCGGCTGAAGCGGTTGGAGACGCTCTATGACCGATCCCGCTTTTTCCGGCGGCATCGGTAGGGTCAGGGGACCGGCGGGGCCAACGGTTTGCGGCGCGCGCCAGACAGGGCGTTGAAGGCCACCGCGCCCAGAAGGATCGCGCCGCCGAGGAAGGTACCGGGGCTGGCCGTTTCGCCCAAAAGCGCAAAGACCCAGAGGGGGGCGAGCATCACCTCGACCATCGAGAGAAGGGTAAGTTCGGCGGCGGATCGTGATATCGCGCATGGGGACGATCAGCGGCGCGCCCGTCGCCATGAGGACGATAGCGGCGGTGAGCATGGAAAAGACCGCGCCAAGGATCACGGCGGGCATCATATCGGCCAATTTGCCCCAGCGAAGGGCAAGGGTGAAAACGGCAAAGCCAAGGGCCGAAAGGAGGGCTGCGGCATTGCCCAGAAGGGCGCCTGCTGCCAGCCCTTCGCGCACCATGATGAACATGCCGATCCCGGCCAGCACGATGGCGGCCCATGTGGCCGGGCGGACAGGTTCCTTGAGCAGAAG
>JALOTC010000040.1 GCA_025458085.1 Cypionkella sp.
CCTTGGCGTGGCGATGAACAAGCTCGCCATCGAACCCGCGCGCGGCGCGCCGGTCGTCTCGCTCGTCATCATCACCATCGGTGCCTCCATCTTCATCCGGGGGGCCGCGCAGCTGATCTTCGGCAAGCAGATCCACAGCTTCCCCGCCTTCTCCGGCGATGATCCGATCCGGGTGATGGGCGCGACGATCCTGCCGCAAAGCCTCTGGGTCATCCTTGGCGCGGTCAGCGTCTTTGTGGGGCTGTGGCTGTTCTTCACCCGCACCCTTCTGGGCCGCGCGGTGCTGGCCACCTCGAACAACCGCCTCGCCGCACAGCTTGTGGGCATCAACACGCCCTTCGTGATGACGCTCTCCTTCGCGCTGTCGGCAGGGATCGGCGCGCTGGCAGGCGTGCTGGTCACGCCGATCACCATGACCTCCTATGACGTGGGCCTCGCCTTCGCGCTCAAGGGCTTTGCCGCCGCCATGCTGGGCGGGATGGGCAACCCCAAGGGCGCGCTGGTGGGCGGCTTCCTCCTTGGCCTGCTCGAAGGTCTGACAGCCGGCTATATCTCGTCCCAATACAAGGATGCCGCCGCCTTCATCGTGATCCTCGCCGTTCTCTTCTTCATGCCGCAGGGCCTTTTCGGCCGCAAATCGACCGATCGGGTGTGACATGAACCTCAGCACGAAAACCGCAACGCTCCTCGGGCTTGCAGCCCTTGTCGCCCTTGCCCCGCTCTTCTTCCCTTCGGGCTTTTACTACCGCGTGGGCGCTCTGATCTTCGTCAACGGCCTTGCCGTGACGGGCATCGTGATCCTGACCGGCTGGGCCGGACAGATCAGCCTTGGCCATGCCGGTTTCGCCGGGATCGGGGCCTATGCCTGCGCGCTCGCCCCCGTGCATTGGGGCATCCATCCGGGCCTCGCCATCTTCCTTGGCGCAGCCGTCTCGGCGCTGCTCGCCTTCCTCGTCGGTCGCCCGATCCTGAGGCTCAAGGGCTATTACCTCGCCGTGGCCTCGCTCGGCATGGGCATCCTGATTTCCATGGTGCTCAACAACGAACGCGACCTGACGCGCGGCCCCGACGGCATCGATGTCCCCGAACTCGGCCTGCGCGCGGTGCTCAAGACCGCTGGGCTTGACCTGACCAATGGCCAGTTCTGGTATTTCTTCTGCGGCCTGATCCTGCTCCTCGGCGCATGGATCGCGCTCAACCTCCACGACAGCCCCACAGGCCGTGCCCTGCGCGCGCTGCATGGGTCCGAGGTCGCCGCCCGCACCGTTGGCATCGACGTGCCGCGCCTCAAACTTCAGGCCTTCGTCATCTCGGCGGTCTATGCCTCCGTCTCCGGCTCGCTGCTGGCGCTTCAGAACAAATTCATCACCCCCGATGTCGCAGGCTTCATGCATTCGGTCGAGATGGTCACCATGGCCGTCTTGGGCGGCGTCGGCTCCGTCGCGGGGGCGATCTTCGGCGCGGCGGTGCTCACGCTCCTGCCGCAAGTCCTGACCGTCTTTGCCGAATATGAACAACTCGTCCTCGGCCTCGTGATGGTTCTGGTGATGATCTTCCTGCGCGAAGGGGTCGTGCCCTCGATCCTGCGCAAGATCCGGGGGACAGGCGAATGACGACAACTCCACTTCTGGCCCTCGAGGGCCTGGGCATCACCTTCGGCGGGCTCAAGGCCGTGAACGATGTCTCCTTCACCGTGAAACCCGGCGAAATCGTCTCGGTCATCGGGCCGAATGGCGCGGGCAAGACCACGCTCTTCAACATGATCTCGGGCATCTACACCCCCGGGGCAGGCAAGGTCCGGCTCGCGGGCGAGGATGTGACCGCGCTTTCCCCCCATCTGCTCGCCCGGCGCGGCATGTGCCGCACCTTCCAGAACCTTCAGGTCTTTCAGACCATGACCGTGCTGGAAAACGTGATCTCGGGCTATCACCTGCAAGAAAGCGGCTCGGTCCTCGCCGATCTCTTGAACCTCCCCGCCTCCCGCCGCCGCGCCAAACAGGCCGAAGAAGGCGCGCGGGCGCTGCTCAAACGCGTGGGCCTCGACCGCGCAGCAGAGCGGGAGGCAGGCAGCCTCTCCTACGGCTCGCTCAAGCGGCTGGAGATCGCCCGCGCCATGGCGCTTTCGCCCAAGGTGCTGCTCCTCGACGAACCCGCCGCCGGCTGCAACGCGGTCGAAACCGAAGAGATCGACCATCTGATCGCCGAAATCGCCGCCTCTGGCGTGGCGATCCTGCTGGTGGAACATGACATGAAAATGGTGATGCGGATTTCCAACCACATCGTCGTTCTGGACCATGGCGAGAAGATCGCCGAAGGCGACCCGGCCACGGTCAGCCAGAACCCTGCCGTCATCGCTGCTTATCTGGGGGCCGAAAATGCTGCTGGTTGAAGGCTTGCGCGCCCGCTATGGGCGGATCGAGGTGCTGCATGGCATCGATCTCTCGGTCAATTCCGGCGAAATCGTCACCGTCATCGGGGCCAATGGCGCGGGCAAGACCACGCTTTTGCGCTGCCTCTCGGGCGTCCATCCCGCCGCCAGCGGCACGATCACCTTCCGGGGCGAGACGCTCTCGGGCGTGGCGCCTTGGCGGCGCGTGGGGCGCGGGCTCGCCCAATCCCCCGAAGGCCGCCAGATCTTCACCACTCTGACGGTCGAAGAAAACCTCCGCCTCGGGGCCTATCTCTTTGCCGATGACCGGGTGGAAAAGGATATGGAAGATGCCTTCCAGATGTTCCCGATCCTCAGGGAAAAGCGCAACCTCGCCGCGGGCGGGCTTTCGGGCGGGCAACAGCAGATGCTTGCCATGGCGCGCGCGCTGATGGCGCGGCCTTCCTGCCTGCTCTTGGATGAACCCTCCATGGGCCTCGCCCCCATCATCGTCGCGCAAATCTTCGATGTGGTAAAGGGCCTCAAGGCGCTCGACGTCACCGTCCTCCTTGTCGAACAAAACGCCTTCGGCGCGCTCAAAATCGCCGATCGCGGCTATGTCATGGAAACGGGCCGCATCACCATGGATGGCCCGGCCGAGGCGTTGATCGCCGATCCGCGCATCCGCGAAGCCTATCTGGGGATCTAAGCATGACCGTGACCATCGACCGCGCGGGCGACATCGCCTTCGTCACCGTGGACAACCCGCCCGTCAACGCGCTCTCCCAAGCGATCCGTCAGGCGCTTTGGGACGCGGCCGAGGCGCTGGACCGCGATGCCAGCATCCGCGCGGTCATCCTCCTCTGCGCAGGCCGCACCTTCATCGCCGGGGCCGATGTGTCAGAATTCGGCAAACCGCCCCAGCCCCCCCATCTGCCCGATGTCGTGGCCCGGATCGAGGCCGCGCAAAAACCATGGATCGCGGCCATCCACGGCGCAGCCTTGGGCGGCGGCTTCGAACTGGCCATGGGCTGCCGCTTCCGCCTGGCGCTCGATACCGCCTCCGTCGGCCTGCCCGAAGTCACGCTCGGCATCATCCCCGGCGCCTCTGGCACCACCCGCACCCCCCGCCTCGCAGGGGTGGAGGCGGCGGTGGATCTCGTGACCACCGGCAAGCCCGTCAAGGCCCCGAAGGCCCTCACCCTCGGCCTGATCGACGCGGTGGTCACGGGCGACCTGCGCGAGGCGGCGCGCGCCTTCGCCGCGCAGGCCCTTTCGCTCCCCCTGCCCCCGCCTGTCTCTGCCCGCCCCATCGCCACCAAGGACTCCGCCTGGTGGGATGAACAGCGCAAGGCCATCGCCAAACGCGCCAAGGGCGAAGTCGCCCCCCTCCACGCGCTCGATTGCCTGCGTGCCGCGACCGACCTCCCCTTTGCCGAGGCGATGGCCAAGGAACGCGCCACCTTCCTCGCCCTGCGCGCCTCCGATCAGGCCGCCGCCCTGCGCCACATCTTCTTTGCCGAACGCGCCGCCCCCCGGCCCGCCTCTCTCAAGGACGTGCCCCCCCTTCCCCTCACCCGCGCTGCCGTGATCGGCGGCGGCACCATGGGCGCGGGCATCGTGGCCGCCCTGCGCGAGGCGGGCCTCCCCGTCACCCTCATCGAACGCGATGCCGAGGCGCTTTCCCGCGGCCTCTCCACCCTCTCCGGCATCTTCGACGCCGCCGTCGCCCGGGGCAAACTCACGCCCGAACAGGCGCAGGCCCGCATCGCGGGCGTCACCGGCAGCACCGATTACGCCACGCTGGCCGATACCGACCTCGTGATCGAGGCGGTGTTCGAAGACCTCGCCGTCAAACGCGCGGTCTTTGCCGAACTGGGCCGCCACTGCCGCGCCGATGCCCTGCTCGCCACCAACACCTCCTACCTCGACCCGCGGCGGATCGCCGAAGGCCTGCCCAACCCCGCCCGCTTCATCGGCCTGCATTTCTTCAGCCCGGCCCATGTGATGAAACTGCTGGAAATCGTCCCCACGCCCGAAACCGCGCCCGAAACCTTGGCCACGGGCTTCGCGCTCGCGCGGCTTCTGGGCAAAATCCCCGTGCAGGCGGGCATCTGCGAAGGGTTCATCGGCAACCGCATCCTCAAACGCTACCGGGCCGAGGCAGAGGCGCTTCTGCGCCAAGGCACCCCCATCGCCGCCGTGGATGCCGCGATGCGCGCTCATGGCTTCGCCATGGGGCCATTCGAGGCGCAGGATCTGGGCGGGCTCGATATTGCCTTCCTCCAACGCGAAGGCGCGCGGGCCGCAGGCCAGCATGTGCCCGAAACCTTGGGCGACCTCCTCGTCCGCGCGGGCCGCAAAGGGCAGAAAACCGGCGGCGGCTGGTATGATTACACCCCCGGCAACCGCAGCCCACAGCCTTCAGCGGCCACCGCCGCCCTCCTCGCGCCCCATGTCACGGCAGGCGAGGCGCTCTCGCCCGAGGCCATCGCCACCCGCCTGACGGGGGCCATGGCCGCGGAAGGCCGCGCCATCCTCGCCGAAGGCGTGGCGCTCCGCCCCGCCGATATCGACCTCGTCAAGGTCCATGGCTATGGCTATCCCCGCTGGCGCGGTGGCCCGATGTTCGGGTCAGGGGTGCGCTAAGGCAGGGGTTCGTTAAGCCCGGGGTGCGCTAAGGCCGGGGTTCGCCAAGGCCCCTCCCGCCACACCCTCACGCGGCCCGATGGATCGGAAATTCCACCAATGCCGCCGCCTGTTCCGGCGTCAGCGCCGCGCGCGCCACCACATAGGTATGGATCGAAAACAGAACCGCCCGCGTGCGCGGCAACCGGATCAGGCATTGCCGCTCTGACCGGATGAAGGGCATCTCCGCCTGCGCCGTCACATCCTTGGGCGCATCCTCCCGCAAGGGGTTGAACAAAGGCGCGCGGGAATGATGCGCATTGGCCCGCCACAGCCCCGCACCGGGGCGCACGGCATCCAACAGCCGCTGCACCCGCCGCCCCACATCCTCGGTATATTTCTCCACCGGCAGATGAATCCGCATCATCGGCCGACCCAGCTTTTCCGCCAGAGTCCACCCGGCGGGAAAGCACAAAACCGCCGCCGACAGCAGATGCTCACCCGCGCCATCCTCCTCCATCAGGCACAGGTCCTCTTGCACCAGATGGCCCAATGTCTCCAAAGGCCGCGCCGCATCCAAGTCCACGCGCCGCCCATCCGGGCAATGAACCGCGCCCCCCTCGCGCCGGAACCCATCGGGCAGATGGTCCAGCACAAAATCATAAAGCTCCGCCACCGCAGGCAGGGCTTGCGGCGTGACGCCGATCACCGCATCCCGCCGCTCCGCGATCAGCCGCGCGCGCAAGGCCATCTGCGCCCCATAGGCCTCATCCACCCGCAGCCAATCCGCCATATCCAAGGGCAGCGTGCCCGGCATCCGCCGCAGGCGCGGATCGGCCCAAGGCGCGACAGGCAGGCTCTGTTGCAAGATCGTCGGCTCCATGCCCCCTCCTACCACCCGCCGCGCGCCCGCGCCATCCGCCCCAAGCGCCAGGCCAAAAGCAGCCAAGGCGCGCCATGCAGCACAAGGTCAAACAGATCCATCGGCGCGCGCAATTGCCCCGCCATCAGCATCCGCAGTTTTTCCGCCAGATGCGGCTCTGGCACAAAGGGCGCAAGCCCCAGCGTCAGCGCGCCAAAGATCAGGTAAATCAGCGGGATACGGTCAACAAAGGCCATGCCAAGCTCCGGGATCAGCTCCCTCGCTAACACATATTCCATTCACGGCATATGGAAAAATGGCGCGGTTGACGGGGCTCGAACCCGCGACCCCCGGCGTGACAGGCCGGTACTCTAACCGACTGAGCTACAACCGCGCATCTGGGGATCATCTAGTCCCTGCCTCAGGGGGCGTCAAGCCGAAACCACGCAGCCCCCCTGATACGCCCGCCCCTTCATCTTGGCCAAAATACTCCGGGGGTGCGGGGGCAGCGCCCCCGCCGCAACCGCGGCCCAAGACCCAAAGCCCGAAATGCAAAAGCCCCCGCGAGAAGCAGGGGCCTTGCACATCGAAGTGGCGCGGTTGACGGGGCTCGAACCCGCGACCCCCGGCGTGACAGGCCGGTACTCTAACCGACTGAGCTACAACCGCGCTGGTCTTCGTGGGGCAGCGTTTAGAAGGGCTGCATCCCGGCGTCAAGCAGGTTTTTGCGCTTATCGCTCCGGCGCGGGAATGAATTCTCCCGCGTCATGCGGCGGCAGGCGAAACCGCCCATGCGCCCAATCCCCCGCCCGCCACGCCTCGCGCGCGGCATCGATGCGTTCCTGCGACGAGGCCACGAAGTTCCACCAGATATACCGCGGCCCGTCCATCGTCGCGCCGCCCAAGAGCATCAGCCGCGCCCCCTCGGCCCCGGCCCGCAGCGAAATCCGGTCCCCGGGACGGAACACCAGCATCCGGCCGGGGCCAAAGTCCTGCCCCCCCACCGTCACCGCGCCCGACAGCACATAGACCCCACGATCCTCATGGTCATCCGGCAGCGGAATTGCCGCATGGGGCGCCAGCCGCGCATCGGCATAAAACACCTCAAACCCCAAGGGAATCGGCCCGGCCGCGCCATAGGCCGTGCCCATGATCAGCCGCACCTCCTTGCCCTCGCCCTCCAGCACCGGCAGCGCCTCGCGCGGGGCATGGACAAAGGCCGCCGGATCATCCTCCTGCGCCTTGGGCAGCGCGAGCCATGTCTGCAACCCGAACAACTCATGCGCGCCCTGCCGGATCGCGCCATCCTGGCGTTCCGAATGGGTGATCCCCTGCCCCGCCAGCATCCAGTTCACCGCCCCCGGCTCGATCCAGCTATCGGTCCCCAGCGAATCGCGGTGATGGATCTTGCCCCGCATCAGATAGGTCACCGTGCCAAGGCCAATATGCGGATGCGGGCGCACATCGATCCCGCCGCCCGTCAGAAATTCCGCAGGCCCCATCTGATCGAAAAAGATGAACGGCCCCACCATCTGCCGCTGGGCCGAGGGCAGCGCGCGCCGCACCTCGAACCCGCCAAGATCGCGCGCGCGCGGCACGATCACGGTTTCGATCGCATCGACAGCATCCCCAATCGGGATCGACGGGTCCAAGGCAGGGTTCCAGCTCATCTCAAGTCTCCTTCTGCCACCCAAGGTAGGAACCCCCGCCGCCTCTGTCTTGGCCCACAGGCGCGCATCCTTCGTGCATCCCCGCGCAGCCCCCCACCGGGCCCGCAGGGCGCTTGCCTGCCCCGCAGGGCGCTTGCCCGCCACGCGCCAAGCGTCTAATCAGTTGGAAACGAAAGGCCCCCCATGCGCATCCTTCTGACCAATGACGATGGCATCAACGCCCCCGGCCTTGCCGTGCTGGAGGCCATTGCCGCCGAAATCGCCGGGCCACAGGGCGAAGTCTGGACCGTCGCCCCCGCCTTCGAACAATCCGGCGTCGGCCATTGCATCAGCTATTCCCGCCCGATGATGATCGCGCAACTCTCCGACCGCCGCTTCGCCGCCGAAGGCAGCCCCGCTGATTGCGTGCTCGCAGGCCTTTACGATGTGTTCCAAGGCGCAAAGCCCGACCTTGTCCTGTCGGGCGTCAACCGCGGCAACAATGCCGCCGAAAACGTGCTCTATTCCGGCACCATCGGCGGCGCGATGGAAGCCGCACTCCAAGGCATCCCCGCCATTGCGCTCTCGCAATTCATGGGCCGCGCCACGGAAACCCTCGCCTCGCCTTTTGACGCCGCCGCCCAGCACGGGGCCGCGCTGATCCGCAGCCTGCTCGACCGCGGCATCTGGACGAATGACGACTACCGCATCTTCTACAACGTCAACTTCCCCCCGACCCCCGCCGCAGGCGTCAAGGGCGTGCGGGTCGCCGCCCAAGGCTTCCGCCGCGACAGCCACTTTTCCTGCGAACCCCATATCTCCCCCACCGGGCGGCGCTATCTCTGGGTCAAGGGCGGGCCACAGCACGGGCCGACACTCCCCGGCACCGATGCCGCCGCCAATCTGGAGGGCTATATCTCCGTCACGCCACTGCGGGCCGACCTCACCGCCCATGACCTGCTCCCCGATCTGGAGGCGCGGCTCGCATGATCGACATCGGCGATGACGACGGGTCGGATGCCGAACGCAAGATGCGCTTTCTTTACGCGCTCCGCTCCCGCGGGGTGACCGATACCCGCGTGCTGACCGCGATGGAACGGATCGACCGCGGGCTTTTCGTGCGCGGCCATTTCGCCTCCCGCGCCTATGAGGATATGCCCCTTCCCATCGCCTGCGGCCAGACGATCAGCCAACCTTCTGTCGTCGGCCTGATGACACAGGCGCTGGAGGTGCAGCCCCGCGACACGGTGCTGGAAATCGGCACCGGCTCCGGCTATCAGGCCGCGATCCTCAGCCAACTCTGCCGCCGCGTCTATACGGTGGACCGCCACCGCAAACTCGTGGCCGAGGCGCAGGCCATCTTCCGCGACCTTGGCCTTGTCAACATCACCGCCTTCACCGCCGATGGCAGCCATGGCGCGCCCGAACAGGCCCCCTTCGACCGCATCATCGTCACCGCCGCTGCCGAAGATCCGCCCGGCCCCCTCTTGGCGCAACTCAAGCTTGGGGGTATCATGGTCTTGCCCGTGGGCCAGTCCGATACAGTGCAAAGCCTGATCAAGGTGCGCAGGGGCGAAAAGGGATTTGATTACGAAGAATTGCGCCCCGTCCGCTTCGTGCCGCTGGTAGAAGGCATCGCGCAGGACTAACGAGCCCCGCCCGGCGCAGGCATCAGAACAAGGGGGCGGGTCCACCGCCGCCCGACAGGAGTGAGGCAGAGCATGACAGCACATCTTCCGAAACTGCGCGCACTGGCCCTGACCGGGGCGGTCGTCGCGCTCTCGGCCTGTAACGCGACCAACCCGTTGGGCAATATGGATTGGGATTTCCGCGGCGGCGCGGGGGCGCTCGATACCTCCGAGGCCGCGCGGCTCGCCACCGAACGCCGCCCCACGCCCGACAATCGCGGTGTGATCTCCTACCCCGGCTATCAGGTCGCGGTCGCCCGGCGCGGCGATACGGTCGGCTCGGTCGCTGCCCGCGTGGGCCTGCCGCCCGATGAACTCGCGCGCTATAACGCGATGATGCCCTCCGACCTTCTGCGCGATGGCGAGGTTCTGGCGCTCCCCCGCCGGATCGACGATGGCGGGCGCGTCCTTGGCCTGCCGGGCAGCACCACCGTTGCCGCAGGCACCACCCCACCCGCCGCCAGCGCGGCCCCCGCGCCCGTGGATGTCTCGGCCATCGCCACCACCGCGCTCGACCGCGTGGGCACACCGACCCCGCCCGCGACCACAACACCCGCAACGCCCAAGGAACCCGTCCGCCATCAGGTCCGGCGCGGGGAAACCGCGATCACCATCGCGCGGGCCTATAACGTGCCGCTGCGCGCGCTTGGCGAATGGAACGGGCTGGGACCAGACCTCGCGATCCGCGAAGGGCAATATCTGATCATCCCCGTCGCCTCCGAACAGCAGCCTCCCCGGCCCAGCACGCCTCCGCCCCCCGGCGCAGGCTCGCCCACCCCGGTCCCGCCATCGGCCAGCCAACCCTTGCCGCGCGAACAGCCCCGCCCGGCAACGGAACCCCCGCGAGAGGTGCCTGCCTCGCCCGATCTGGGCAGCCAGCGCAGCGCCGCTTCCGCCGCGCAGATGGTCATGCCCGTCTCTGGCCCGGTGATCCGCCCCTATGCCAAGGGCCGGAACGAAGGCATCGACATTTCCGCCGCCGCCGGAACCCCGGTCCGCGCTGCCGATGCGGGAACCGTGGCGGCGATCACGCAAGACACCTCGCAGACCCCGATCATCGTGATCCGGCATGAAAACAACCTGCTGACCGTCTATGCCGGGGTGGACAATATCAGCGTGAAGCGCGGCGACCGCGTGACCCGCGGCCAGACCATCGCACAGATCCGCGCGGCCAACCCGAGCTTCCTGCATTTCGAAGTCCGGCGCGGGGTGGACAGCACCGACCCGATGCCCTTCCTCCAATAGGCGCCGACGGTCTGTTGGACGCCCCTTGGGGAGGGCTGTCTGCCCTCCCCAAACCCCTCCCGAGGATATTTGAGAACAGATGAAGAGGGCAGAGGCGCTTTTGGCCTCGCGCGCTTTTGTCAGCACGGGGGGTGTACAGGGGGTGTACGCAGGGTGACGGGTCAGGCAGCGCTGATCCGCACCCCTTCGCGCGCCGCCAGATCGCAGAAGAATTGCCAGGCCACCCGGCCCGACCGGCTGCCCCTTGTGGCCTGCCATTCCACCGCCTCGGCCCGAAGCCGATCCTCTGGCACGCTGATGCCATGGGCCGCGCAATAGCCGCGGATCATGTCGAGGTAGTCATCCTGAGAGCAAGGGTGGAAGCCGAGCCAGAGGCCGAAACGATCGGACAGCGAGACTTTTTCTTCCACCGCTTCCGACGGGTTGATGGCGGAAGATCGTTCATTTTCAATCATATCGCGCGGCATCAGATGGCGGCGGTTGGAGGTTGCATAGAACAGCACATTCTCTGGCCGCCCCTCGATCCCGCCATCCAGCACGGCCTTGAGGCTTTTGTAATGCTGGTCATCATGGCTGAACGAAAGGTCATCGCAGAACAGAAGGAAGCGATGCTCCTTGGCCGCGCGCAGATGGGCCAAGAGACGCTGGACAGAAGGCAGATCCTCGCGCGAGAGTTCCACGATCTTGAGCGGGTGCCCCTCCGCCACAACGCGGGCATGTACCGCCTTGACAAGACTGGATTTTCCCATCCCCCGCGCGCCCCAGAGCAGGGCGTTATTGGCCGAAAATCCCCGCGCGAAATGCCGGGTATTTTCCAGCAGCGTATCGCGCGACCGATCCACCCCCACCAGCAGATCAATCGCCACCCGCGACACTTGCGGCACAGGCTCCAGCCGGTCAGGCGCGGTATGCCAGACGAAGGCATCGGTGGCGGTAAAATCCGGCGCGGGCATCGGCGCCGGCGCAAGGCGTTCCAGCGCCGCGGCGATCCGGGCAAGGTCTTGATCTGTCATACCTTCTGGTCTTCTTCTGCGTCCGTCTCATCATCCCACAGGCCCTGCGCCCGCAACTCCGCCTCCCGCTTTTTCTCGATCCGCCGGATCAGGAGGATGGAGACCTCATACAGCGGATAGACCGCGCCAAAGAGGATCAATTGGCTCATGATATCGGGCGGGGTGACCAAAGCCGCGACCATCAGGATCAGGACGACCGCATATTTCCGCATCCCCGCCAGACCGGCAGAGGAGACAAGCCCCGCTTTGCCCATGAGCGTGAGCAGAACCGGCAATTGGAAGCACAGGCCGAAAGCGATGATCAGCTTGAGCGAAATATCCAGTGTTTCGTTGACCTTGCCCTGAAAGACGATCTCGATTCCCTCAGACGGAACGGGGGCCACCGCCTCGGCCAAGGGCAAGCCTTCGGGGGCATCGACCAAGGCCGGGATCAGCGCGTTCAGGATCGATGCCGCATCTGCAAAGCCGAGAAAGAAATTCATAGCCAAGGGCGTGACGATGTAATGGGCGAAGGTCGCGCCAAGGAAAAACAACACCGGCGAGGCGATGATGAAGGGCAAAAATGCTTGCTTTTCAGAACGATAAAGCCCCGGCGCCACGAAACGCCACAATTGATAGGCGATGATCGGGAAAGACACCGCCAGCCCCGCCACCATGGAGATGCGGACAAGGACGAAGAAATACTCTTGCGGCGCGGTGTACTGCATCACCGGGTTGGGGTTGCCCAAACTGCGCATCGCCTCTTCGATCGGCACCAGCAGAAAGCGCAGGATCGGGTCGGCCACGATGAAGCAGAGCACCATCGCGACCACGAAGGAGGAGACCGCCCAGATCAGGCGGTTACGCAATTCGGCCAAATGCTCGATCAGCGGGGCGGAACTATCGTCGATCTCGTCTTTGCTCATCACGCTTACGCTTTCGGCGGTTCGGGCGAGGGGTCGGCAGCGGCGTCGCTGGCAAGAGGTGCGGAGGCGCGGCGCAGCTTTTCAGCGGCCTCTTCTGCCGCAGCCTTGCGGGCAGCCGCCTGTTCGGCAAGGGCCGTAGTCGCAGGCCCCCGGGGTTTGTCATCCGAAGGCGCGGTAGCGTGCGCGGCCGTGCCCACCGAGGAAGAGGACCGCACGGAAGGTTTCATCGGGTCCCATTTCTCGAACCGATCCGCCGCTTCGCGTACCTTGTCCAGCCCCATGGAGCGCACCGAGGTGACGTCCTTTAGATCCTTGGCCACATCCTTCACGCCTGTTTCATCCGCCGCCGCCTCCATCGCACGGCTGAATTCCCGTGCCATGGACCGCATCTTGCCCGTGAACCGGCCAAGACTGCGGAACAGGCCAGGCAGGTCTTTCGGGCCGATCACGATCAGGGCCACGATCCCGATGACCAGAAGTTCGGACATTCCAAGGTCGAACATGGGCTTTCCCCGCGCTGCAGTTCAGGGGTCGGTCAGACCTTGTCCTTCTCGGACGCCGGGGTCACGTCGCGGGCAACGGGAGCGGGAGACTGCGCCGTGGCATCCTCGATCTCTTCGGAGCCATCCTTGACGCCTTTCTTGAAGGCGGTGATGCCCTTGCCGACTTCGCCCATCAGGGCAGAGATCTTGCCGCGCCCAAACAGGACAAGCACGACGACCGCGATAAGAAGAAGGCCGGGAAGGCCGATGTTGTTGAGCATGTTGCTTCCTCCTGCAAGGGCACCGCAGCGCCCGATGACATTCACTTAGCCCTCAGAAAACGCCCTTCCTAGGGGGATTCATCCCTCGCCCCAAAGAAAAAGCCACAGGTAGCTGACAGCTATATGTCAGTTGCCCTTTCGCGGGAAGCCCCCCCTCTGGCGTGGATTGACGCGCGGCGCGGGCGCGGTCACCTTGGGGCCATGCGCCGCACCGACCGCCTTTTTGACCTGATCCAGATTCTGCGCGACGGGCGGTTGCACCGCGCAGGCGAAATGGCCGAGCGCCTTGGGGTCAGCGTGCGCACGATCTGGCGCGATATGGCCACGCTGATGGCCAGCGGCCTGCCCGTCGAAGGCGAGCGCGGGGTGGGTTATATCCTACGCGCCCCGATCACCCTGCCGCCGATGATCCTGACCGGGGTAGAACTGGAAGCGCTGCGCCTTGGCGTGCGATTGGTCGCCGAAGGGCAGGACCCGGCGCTGGCACGGGCCGCGCGGATGTTGGCCACCAAGATCGCAAGCGTCACCCCGGCCCCGGCGGAGGGGGAGGAGGACGAGCTTTTCGCCTTTACCGGGCAGGAAGCAAAGCGCGCGACCCCGCATCTGCCGATAATCCGCAAGGCCGTGCGCGCGCAGGAACGGCTGACCATCACCTATATTGACCATGACGGACACGAGACGCATCGCGACATCCGGCCCCTGGCGCTGGAACTTTGGGGGCGGGTCTGGACGCTGGCCGCCTGGTGCGAGGCAAGGGGCGACTTTCGTGCCTTTCGCATAGACCGGATCGTGGCGATGGCGGAGACGGGAGAAACCTTTGCCGATGAACCCGGACGCGGGCTGGAGGCCTGGCATGCGCGCAAGATCGAGGAGGAGAATCTGGCGCGTGGCCCCTTGAGCGGCTAGGCTGATA
>JALOTC010000041.1 GCA_025458085.1 Cypionkella sp.
TGGCACAAGCCACCGGCGCCTCGCCCGAGGCGGTGCGGCAGGCGCAGGAATTCGGTGCCACTTTCGGCGCGCGGCAATATGCCAAGAGCTTTGAACTGGAGGCCGATGCCCTAGGGGCCGAAATCGCCTTTCGTGCGGGGTTTGACCCGATCCGGGGCGCGGCCTTCTTTGACCGCTTGCCCGACCCCGGCGATCAGTTCCTTGGCACCCATCCGCCCAATGCAGAACGGCGCGAGATCGTGCGCCGTGTCGTCGCGCAACTGACCGGACGCCCCGGCGCGTGACAGCCGCTTGATCTGCGTCAAGGCGCCACAGTCCCGGCGGGGGCAGTCTGGGCGCATGGGCGGGCATGGGCCTGACCGGACCTATGGAAGGTGCGACACAGATGATCGGATTTGCCGAAGCCCCGATGGCTTGGGGCCTGACCCGTGGCATGGCGCGTGTGCTGGGGGTGAACCTGCCACAGGCGGTGGTCGAAGGCTGGCTCAGCCGGGCCGAGCTTGGCCGCCTTGTCGACCGCTGCCAATCCTGTGGTCAAAAGGGGGCCTGCACCGCTTGGCTCGCCACCGCAGCTACCGCCCCCTGCCTGCCGGTCTTTTGCCCGAACAAGCCCGAGCTTGAGGTTCTGGCCCTACGCCACTGACCCGCGCCATCGGCCGCTCGTCATTGGCCCTCTCGTCTTTGGCGTCCTTGACCCCGCCGCCCGATGGCGGCAGGGTCGCCTGCCCATGATTCAGCTTTTGAACATCGTCAGCGACCGTGGCTCGCGCTATGCCGCGACCTGCGGCGCGGTTGGCAGCCGCGCAGATTGTGACGCGTTCCTCAAAGACTTGAAGCGTAACAAGAAATTCGCCAAGGCCACGCATAACACTTGGGCGGCACTCCTGCCCGATGGCACGGTCTTGCGCAATGACGATGGCGAATCCGGCGCTGCCGCCGTGATCGTCAAGATGCTGGAACGCGAAGCCTTGCAGGGCGTGATCATCGTCGTCACCCGCTGGTATGGTGGCGTGCATCTGGGCGGGGACCGCTTTGCCCATGTGGTCACCTGTACGCGCGCGGCGATAGAGGCATGGCGGGCACAGGCAATCTAGCTGCGGCGCTTTGGCTTGGAGAATCGGTGCCAGCCAGACATAACCTGACCCAAGGGCAGATATGGGGGTCGGGATGCAGCAATATCACAACGCGTTGCAGGACATCCTTGCGCATGGCGAACCATCGACCGACCGCACCGGGACAGGGACGCTCGCGCTATTCGGGATGCAGCAACGCTATCGCCTGTCGGATGGCTTCCCCCTTGTCACCACCAAGAAACTCCACCTGCGCTCGATCATTCACGAACTGCTGTGGTTCCTTTCGGGCGATACCAACATCAAATACCTGAACGACAACAAGGTCACGATCTGGGATGAATGGGCGGATGCCTCGGGCGACCTTGGCCCCGTCTATGGCCATCAATGGCGGCGCTTTCCCATGCTGGAACCCGCAGGGAGCGAGGCAGGGGGGGAGCCCTTGTTCTTTGGCCGTAGCGTGGACCAAGTGCAGGTGCTGATCGACACGATCCGCACGAATCCTGACAGCCGCCGCCTGATCGTCTCCGCTTGGAACCCTGGCGATGTGCCGCGCATGGCGCTGCCGCCCTGCCATACATTGTGGCAGGTGCGCGTGCTCAACGGGCGGATGCATCTGCAACTGTATCAGCGCTCTGCCGATATGTTCCTTGGCGTGCCGTTCAACATCGCCTCTTACGCGCTGCTTCTGGTGATGCTCGCCCATGTCACGGGATATGAGGCAGGCGATTTCGTCCATACGATTGGCGATGCCCATATCTATTCCAACCATATGGATCAGGTCCGCCTGCAACTCTCGCGCACGCCCAAGCCTTTGCCCAAACTCACGATCAAGCGGCAAGTAACCTCGATCTTCGATTTCCGTTATGAGGATTTCGAAATCACGGGCTATGATCCCGACCCGGCCATTTCGGCCCCGGTGGCGGTCTGATGCTGACGCTGGTGGTGGCCCGTGCGCGCGGCGGGGCGATCGGGCGCGACAATACGATCCCCTGGCACGCGCCCGAGGATCTGGCGGCCTTTCAGCGTGAAACCACGGGCGGCGCGCTGATCATGGGGCGGCGCACATGGGAAAGCCTGCCGTTCCGGCCCCTGAAAAACCGGCTGAACATCGTGGTGTCGTCCGATCCTACGGTCTGGGAAACGGTTGCCCCCACGCCCAAGGCCGCCTTGGCACTGGCCCAAACGGCGGGGTATAGCCGTATTTATGGCATCGGCGGCAGCGCGATTTACCGCGCGCTCATGCCCTTGGCCCACAGGCTTTTGGTGACCGAGGTCGGCTTGGATGTGCCCGATGCCGATGCCTTTTTCCCCGATTTCGACAGGGGGGAGTGGCGGTTGATCTGGCAACACCGCCTGCGCGAGGTGGGGCCGGACTGTGTGCTGGGGGAGTGGCTGCGCGTCTAGGAAACGGGGCCAGCCCTTTCTTCCCGCGCCTTTCGTGCTACCTCTGGTGCCCGAGGCCGGAGTTCCCATGCAGCTTGTCACCCTTTACCTCTCCACCGCGGCGGTGTTCCTGATCGTGGATGCGATCATGCTGACCTTCGTGATGAAGCCCTTGTTTTCCCGCCACATCGGCGCGCTGATGGCCGAACCTATCCGGCTTGGGCCGGCGGCCGCCTTTTACGCGGCCTATGTCGCGGGGCTTTTGTACCTCGTCAGTTGGCCCGCGCTGCGCGATGGGGCGCCGGTGCTCTTGCCCGCCGCCGTGATCGGCGCGATGGCTTACGGCACCTATGAATTCACAAGCTATGCCATCATGCGCGATTGGCATATCAGCATGGTGCTGACCGACACGATTTGGGGCACGGTCCTGACGGCATTTTCGGCTTGGGCAGGTGTGGCAATCACGCGGGCGGTCTTTGGCTGAGGATAACGCAGCGCGCACCTCGCCGGAGGCTGTCTGCCCGATCCCGATCTCTCTTGGATATACCCCGGGGAGGGCTGTCTGCCCGACCCCGATCTCTCTTGGATATACCCCGGGGAGGGCTGTCTGCCCTCCCCGGACCCCTCCCGAGGATATTTGTGAACAGATGAAGACGGGCGCAGGGGAGGGCTTTTCTCCCTCTGGACCGTACTGGTCCAAGATGGCAGAAACCACAAAGCATTTTTCGCGATTGGACAGACCATGATCCTTTACGGCATCCCCACCTGTGACACCTGCAAAAAGGCGCTGAAGGCGTTGAAAGATGCGGGCCATGCGGCCGAATTTCGCGATGTGCGCGCCATCCCCCTGTCAGAGGCAGAGATTGACCGGATCGTGCAGGAATTCGGCGACCGCGCGATCAACAAAACCTCGCCCAGTTATCGCGGGATGTCGGATTTCCTGAAAGCTTCGGACCCGGAGGCGCAGATTGCCGCCCAACCCACGGTGATGAAGCGCCCGGTGATCGAACATGAGGGGCGCTGGACCCTTGGCTGGGACGCGGCGGCGCAGGCGGTCTGGCTCGGCTAAGGCCAAAGCAAAGGCCCGCACCATATGGCGCGGGCCAGAGGCGCAGATCCTGCGCACAAAACCTTACAACAGTTTCAAGTCACCTGCCGAGGCGCGGCCATCGCGGCCAGAGAGAAGTTCGTAGCTGATCTTCTGGTTTTCGTTCAAACCCTTCAATCCGGCGCGTTCCACCGCCGAGATATGCACGAAAACATCCTTGCCGCCGTCATCCGGGGCGATGAAGCCATAGCCCTTGGTCGAGTTGAACCATTTCACGGTGCCCGTGGCCATCCGTCACTCCTCTCAGGTCTTCCCGGGGCGGGATTGCCGCGGGCCGTGCAGCCAGAATTCAGGCCTTCGGTCAGAGAGGCGGTAGAAACTCTGTCATCACTGAGGGCAAGGATGCCGCAGCTTGGGTATAAATCAAGCCGAATCACGGTGCTTTCCCGCAAGATTCTTGCGAGAGCGCCGCCTTTTACGCCTTTTCGGCGCTTTTTTGCGCAAGCCGGGCAGGGAGGGCGTCAAGCGCAAAGCCTGCGCCCTGCCTGCGGCAAATGGGCCGTACGCTTAACGCAGATCAGGCGGCAGCGCCTCGGCCGCCAGTTCCGCCACAATCTGGTCCAGCCCCACCGTGCGCGTCTGCGTCTCGCCCAAGCGCCGCAGCGAAACCGTCCGTTCCTCAACCTCTTTCATCCCGATGGCCAGGATCACCGGCACCTTGCCCACGGAATGTTCGCGCACTTTGTAATTGATCTTTTCGTTGCGCATATCGGCCTCGGCCCGCACCCCCGCCAGCGTCAGCGCGGTCACGACCTCTTCGACAAAGGGGTCTGCGTCCGACACGATGGAGGCCACCACCACCTGACGCGGGGCAAGCCAGAAGGGCAGTTTGCCTGCGTGGTTTTCGATCAGGATGCCGATGAAGCGTTCGAACGACCCAAGGCAGGCGCGGTGCAGCATGACGGGGCGATGCTTGGCCCCATCCTCGCCCACATAGCTGGCATCCAGCCGTTCGGGCAGGACAAAATCCACCTGATGCGTGCCGCATTGCCAATCGCGCCCGATCGCATCGGTCAGCACAAACTCGAGCTTTGGTCCATAAAAGGCCCCTTCGCCGGGGTTCAACTCATAGTCATAGCCCGCGGCCCGCGTCGCATTGGCCAAGGCGGCTTCGGCCTTGTCCCAAACCTCATCGCTGCCCGCGCGCTGCTCCGGCCGGGTGGAGAATTTGACGCGGAATTTCTCGAACCCAAGGTCACGATAGACCGAGGAGAGGAATTCGATGAACCGCTTCGTCTCGGATTCGATCTGATCCTCGCGGCAGAAGATATGCGCATCGTCCTGCGTGAAGCCGCGCACCCGCATGATCCCGTGGAGCGCGCCCGAAGGTTCATAGCGCGCGCAAGAGCCGAATTCCGCCATCCGCAGGGGCAGGTCGCGGTAGGATTTGAGGCCGACGTTAAAGATCTGCACATGGCAGGGGCAGTTCATCGGTTTCAGCGCATTGACCGTCTTTTCACGGGCATGATCCTCGTCCACTTCGACGATGAACATGTTTTCCTGATAATTCGCCCAATGGCCTGATTTTTCCCACAGAACGCGGTTCACGACCTGCGGGGTGTTGACCTCGACATAGCCGCCACGGCGCTGCTGGCGGCGCATGTAATCTTGCAGCGTGGTGTAAATCGTCCAGCCATTCGGGTGCCAGAACACCTGACCGGGCGCTTCTTCCTGCATATGGAAGAGGTCCATCTCGCGGCCGAGCTTGCGGTGGTCGCGTTTCGCGGCCTCCTCCAGCATGGTCATATGCGCCTTCAGGTCGTCGCGATTGCGGAAGGCCACGCCATAGATGCGCTGTAACATCGGGCGGCTGGCATCGCCCAGCCAATAGGCCCCCGCCACATGGGTCAGCTTAAAGGCATCGGCAGGCACTTGACCGGTATGCTGCAAATGAGGGCCGCGGCACAGGTCTTGCCAATCGCCATGCCAATACATGCGGATCGGCTCGCCTTCGGGGATACGGTCCAGAAGTTCGATTTTGAAAGGTTCGCCCCGGTCCTGATAGTATTTCCGGGCGCGTTCCCGATCCCAAAGTTCGGTTTTGACAAGATCGCGCGCATTGATGATCTGCTTCATCTTGGCTTCGATCTGGCCAAGATCATCCGGCGTAAAGGGCTCCGCCCTGTCGAAATCATAGAACCAGCCATGGTCGCGCACGGGGCCGATGGTCACCTTCACATCGGGCCAAATCTCTTGCACGGCGCGGGCCATGATATGGGCCAGATCGTGCCGGATCAGTTCAAGCGCCGGGGCCTCATCCTTCATCGTGTTGATGGCGATGGTTGCATCTTCGGCGATGGGCCAAGCAAGGTCCCAATGCGTGCCATTGACCTGCGCGGAAATCGCCGCTTTGGCCAAGGATGGCGCGATGGAGGCGGCGACCTCCGCAGGCGAGACGCCCGGCGCATACTGCCGCACATTGCCATCGGGGAATGTCAGGGAAATCTGGGCCATCGGCCATGCTCCTCGTCGTTTTGGCGCCTACGGAACGCCCGGTTGCGGGTTGATATCGCCGCCTTCTGCGCCGCAAAAGGGCGAAAGTCAACCGACGGGCAAAGCCTATGGTCTGGTGGCCGGAACGCGCAGCCAAAGGGGGCTGGCGGCCCCGTGCTGGGGCGATATAAAGGGCGCATGACCGAGTATTTTCTTTCCCCGCAAAGCCGCCGCATCGCCTTTCATCAGTCGCCGGGCGAAGGCCCGGGGGTTGTATTTCTGGGCGGCTTTCGGTCTGACATGACCGGGACAAAGGCGCTGTGGCTTCACGATTGGGCGCGGGCGCAGGGGCGCGCTTTCCTGCGCTTTGATTATTCGGGCCATGGGCAATCTTCTGGCGCTTTCGAAGAGGGCGCGATTGGGGATTGGTTCGAAGATGCAGCGGCACTGATCGCCGCGCGCACCACCGGGCCACAGGTTCTGGTCGGCTCTTCCATGGGTGGCTGGATTGCGCTGTTGCTGGCGCGGCTCATGCCGCAGCGCATCGCGGGGCTGGTGGGAATCGCCGCCGCCCCGGATTTCACCGAAGACAGCATGTGGGCGGGGTTCGATGATGACCAGCGCCGTGCCTTGTTGGCGGCAGGGCGTGTGGAAATCCCCTCTGACTATGCGCCGGAACCCTATGTCATCACCCACCGCCTGATCGAAGAAGGGCGCGCCAATCTTGTGCTGCGCACGCCTTTGGACCTGCCTTTCCCCACCCGCTTTTTGCAAGGCACCGCCGATACCGATGTGCCGGTATCGGTCGCGCAGCGGCTGCTTGATCATGTCACGGGCGCGGATATCCGGCTGACCTTGGTCAAAGGGGCGGATCACCGCTTTTCAACGCCTGCCTGCCTTGCCCTGATCGGGCAGGCCGTGAACGAGGTTCTGGCGGGGGCGGCGTGATGGCGGGCCCCATCCTTTTCTTGCCCGGCTTGATGCAGGACGCGCGGGCCTTCCTGCCGCAGATCGTTGCCCTTGGGCAGGGTCGCATGGTGCAGGTCTTTGTCTGTGATGACGATACGGTCGAAAAACTGTCTGCACAGGTGGTGTACGGAATGCAGACGGATGTCACCCTCATTGGCCACGGGCTTGGCGGCAACGTCGCGCTGGATGTGTTGCGCCGTGCGCCCGAACGTGTCGCCCGGCTTATCCTCTTGGCGACCGATCCTTTGCCCGAGCCGCCGCAAGTGGCCGCAGACCGCGAGGCGCGGATGGTGGCCGCGCGCGCCGGTCGTTTGAAACATGCGATTGCCGAGGATGTGCCCGAGGCGGCTCTGGCCGAAGGTCCGGATCGCGCGCAGGTCCTTTTGTTGCAGCGAGATATGGCCTTTGGCCTCGGCGAAGGCGTTTATCTGAGGCAATGCAAAGCCTTGCAGCGCCGCCCCGACCAACAGAAAGTGTTGCGCACCGCGGCCACGCCGACACTTTTCATCGCGGGTGCGCATGATCGGGTGGTTCCCTTGCGCCGTCAGGAGTTTGCACGAGACCTGATGCCAAAGTCCGTGCTGAAGGTGCTGCCCGATGCCGGTCATTTACCTATGCTGGAAGATCCCGAAGCCGTGACAGGGGCTATTTCCGCCTTTTTGAACGACCCGATGATCTTACGCTGAGGCGAGCTTGATCTCTGGCTTGCCCCGCGCCGCCGCAGGAGGGGCGGAATTGGCATCGATGAAGGACAGCACCAAGGGGCGAATGTTCAGACGCCAGCTTTTGCCCGCGAAAATGCCGTAATGGCCAGCGCCAGGTTCGAGGTGGCTGGCCTTTTTGCTGGCGGGCAGATTGGTCAAAAGATCAAGTGCTGCAAGGCATTGGCCGGGGGCAGAGATATCGTCATTCGCGCCTTCGACGATCTTGACCGCGACTTCGGTGATCGCGCCGAAATCCACCTTCTTGCCCGCGACGACAAAGTCATTCCGGGCGATTTCGCGGTTCTTGAAGATACGTTCCACAGTGGAGAGGTAGAATTCCGCCGTCATATCCATCACGGCCAGATATTCATCGTAAAACCGGTTATGCGCATCATGGTCGGACGCTTCGCCCCGTGCCACACGGAAGATTTGCTCGGTAAATGCCTTTGAGTGACGATCTGCGTTCATCGACATGAAGCTTTGGAGCTGCATCAGCCCCGGATAGACCAGCCGCCCGGCCCCTTTGTATTTGAAACCAACGCGCTGGATCGCGATCTGTTCCAACTGACCCATCGTCACACGGCGACCGAAGTCGGTCACTTCGGTGGGCGCGGCATCCGGGTCCACCGGCCCGCCGATCAGCGTCAGGCTTCGGGGCTGGGCCGCGGGGTCCTCTCCAGCCAGATAGGCGGTGGCCGCCAGCGTCAGGGGCACCGGCTGGCACACCGCGATCACATGGGTGTCGGGACCAAGATGGCGCAGGAAATCAACGAGGTAGAGCGTATAATCCTCGACATCGAATTTGCCCGCGCTGACCGGAATGTCGCGGGCATTGTGCCAGTCGGTCACATAGACATCGCAGTCGGGCAAAAGCGAGTTCACAGTCGAGCGCAGGAGCGTGGCATAATGGCCCGACATCGGGGCGACCAGAAGCACCTTGCGCGCCATCGGTTCCCTGCGGCGCACGAAAAACTGGACCAGATCACCGAAGGGGCGCTTTACTACGGTTTTGACATCGACCAGATGGTCGGTGCCATCTGGGCCAACGATTGAACGAATGCCCCAGTCGGGCTTTGCGACCATGCGGCTGAAGGTGCGTTCCGTCACTTCGCCCCAAGCCGCCATCATCGGCAACATCGGGTTCATGGACAGGGCGAAGGCCGGGTATGATGCCATGGCACGTGCCGTCGCCCCCAACCATTCGTTGGTGTTCCGAGCGCTTTCCATGATGTCATAGGTGATCATGTATTTCATAATCGTCTCCATCCCGGGAGGGCCCGGTCAATTCGTCGCTTTCCCCCCGAGTCGGGCGACGTTATGCTCACAGCAATGCTGCACGGCAGCACGATAGGGGGGAACGGCTGATATGGCAACCGACGAGAACGACGCAGGACAAAAGTTGCAGCGCCTGCAGGAAAACCTCGCGCGGGTCGAAGTTCTGAGCCAGCGGCTTACCGCAGCGCTTGCACGGCGTAAACCCTATGACGGGGCGCTGAACGGGCCTTCGGGCGATGTCTATGTCAAGGCGGCCGCAGCCTATTTCGCCGAGATGATGAACAACCCTGCAAAGATTCTGGAACATCAGATCAGTTATTGGGGCAAAAGCCTGAAACACTACGTCGAGGCGCAGCAGGCCCTGGCCAAGGGGGATTTCCGGGCGCCGCCCGATCCGACACCGAAGGACCGTCGTTTTTCCAACCCCCTGTGGGAAACGCATCCCGCGTTCAATTACATCAAGCAACAATATCTTTTGAACGCCGAAGCCGTCGCGGATGCCGTATCAGAGCTTGAAACACTGGATCCGGCAGATCGCCAGCGCGTGGAATATTTCACGCGCCAGATCGTCGACATGTTTTCGCCCACCAACTTTCTGGGCACGAACCCCGATGCTTTGGAAAAGGCGATTGCGACCGATGGCGAAAGCCTTGTGACCGGGCTTGAAAACCTTGTTCGGGATATCGAGGCCAATGACGGTGAAATGCTTGTCACCTTGGCCGACCCCAAAGCGTTTCGCGTGGGCGAAAACCTTGCCACCACGCCCGGTTCGGTTGTCTATCGCAACCGGATGCTGGAACTCATCCAATACGCACCGACCACCGAAAAGGTCCATGCAACGCCGATCCTGATCTTTCCGCCATGGATCAACAAATTCTACATCATGGACCTGAAACCCGCGAATTCCTTGGTCAAATGGATCGTGGATCAGGGCTTTACGTTGTTTGTCGTCTCTTGGGTCAACCCAGATGCGTCTTATGCCGATGTGGCGCTGGATGATTACATTCGCGACGGCTATTTGCGTGCGATGGCCGAGGTACGGCGCATCACGGGTGAAAAACAGATCAATGCCGTTGGCTATTGCATCGCGGGCACCACGCTGGGCCTGACCTTGGCGCATCTGGAACGTGCGGGGGATGCATCGGTCAAATCGGCCACCTTCTTTACCACGCTGACAGATTTCAGCGATCCGGGTGAGGTGGGGGTGTTCCTCAACAATGACTTCGTGGATGGGATTGAACGGCAATCCTGCCGCGATGGCATCTTGTCAAAGATGTTCATGAGCCGGACCTTCAGTTTCCTGCGCTCGAATGACCTGATTTATCAGCCAGCGATCAAAAGCTATATGCTGGGCGAGGCACCGCCTGCCTTTGATCTGCTCTATTGGAACGGCGATGGCACCAACCTGCCAGCCAAGATGGCGATCGAATATCTGCGCGGGCTGTGCCAAGAGGATGGCTTTGCCAAGGGCACATTCCCCGTTTTCGGCGAGCCGGTCAGTCTGTCGCAAGTCAAGGTGCCGCTGTGTGCCATTGCCTGCGAGACAGATCATATCGCCCATTGGCGCGGCAGCTTTAACGGGATCAAACAGATGGGGTCGAAGGACAAGACCTTTATCCTGTCGGAGTCCGGTCATATCGCCGGGATCATCAACCCGCCCACCAAGGACAAATATGGCCATTATACCAATGATGGTCCGGTTGAGGGCGAGCCAGAGGCGTGGAAGGCGGGTGCCGTTTTCCACAAGGGAAGCTGGTGGCCACGCTGGGGGGAATGGTTGAAAAAGCGGTCGGGCAAGATGGTGGCTGCCCGCGTTCCGGGCGATTCGACGAACCCTGTGCTCTGCGCCGCGCCGGGCAGCTATGTCGTGGCGGTACCGGCCAGTGGCGGGGTGTAAGGCCCGCTGCTTGGGATGGCGGGCTGCGTGGCAGGCGGTACAACCTGAAAGAATTGCAAAGACTTGAGGCATGACCTCAGGGTAATGCTGCATTGCAGAAAAAACATTGCATTGCTGCGATGCAGCATGTATAAGAAGTGCATGGAAACGGGCGTTCTACCCGATTGATCAGGAGCACTTGAAATGACCAAGACCCCCGACTTCACCAAAGTCATGCAGGACATGATGGCTTCCTTCCCGGTTGACGCCTCGGCCATGCAGAACGCATTCAAGACCCAGGCTGCGATGGGCGAGAAGCTGTCGAAAGTGGCGCTGGAAGCGGCTGAAAAGTCGACCGAAATTTCGGCCAAATGGGCCAAGGACGCGATCGCCAAGATGGGCGACCTGTCCAAAGCCAAGGCTGAGCCGACCGAATACACCAAGGCTGCGACCGATTTCGCCTCTGCTGCTGCTGAAATGGCTGCCGAAAACATGGCTGCCTTCGCCGAAGTGGCCAAGAAGGTCCAGATGGAAACGGTTGAGCTGATGCTGGCCGCTGGCAAGGATTTCTCGGAAGACGCGACCGCTGCGGTGAAGAAAGCCACGGCGGAAGTCAGCTCGGTCGCCAAGAAGGCCGCTGCTGCCGCGAAGTGATCCCGAAAGGGATGGGTGCCGCCACCTCCTCCCGGTGGTGCCCTGAGATTGGCGGGCCATCGCGGCCCGCCTTTTTTTGTAACAAGCGCCTGCAAGATGTGCCGCGACATTTCGCTTGAAAAATCGGGCAATCAGGCGCATATCCCCGCACCAAAGCCTGCGGTTCCCGCGGGCCGACCGCTATTAAGGAGTCAGCATGGCCAAGGAAGACATTCTCGAATTCCCCGGTGTCGTGAAGGAACTTCTGCCGAACGCGACATTCAAGGTCGAGCTTGACAATGGCCATGAACTGATCGCGACGATGGCAGGCAAGATGCGCAAGAACCGCATCCGCGTTCTGGCAGGGGACAAGGTGCAGGTCGAAATGACCCCCTATGACCTGTCGAAGGGTCGCATCAACTATCGCTTCAAGTAAGTGCGGCTGATCCTCGGATCGGGCAGCCCGCGCCGGAAGGAACTTCTGGCGGGGCTCGGTATCGTACCGGATGCCATCCTCCCCCCCGATATTGACGAAGACCCCCGCAAGGGCGAACTGCCGCGCCCCTATTGCATGCGGCTTGCGCGCGAAAAGGCTTTTGCGGTGCAAAGCGGGCCGGATGATATCGTGCTTTGCGCCGATACGACCGTTGCCCTCGGCCGCCGCATTTTGGGCAAACCCCGTGATGCGGGCGAGGCGGCAGACTTCCTGACCCGTCTTGGCGGGCGGCGGCATGAGGTGATCACCGCCGTTGCCGTGCGCCGGGGCGACAAGCTCTGGACCCGCGAGAGCCTGAGCTTTGTCAAAATGAAGCGGCTCTCGGATGCCGAATTGAACGCCTACCTTGCCAGTGGTGAGTGGCAGGGCAAGGCGGGCGGCTATGGCATCCAAGGTCTGGCTGGGGCCTTCATCCCGTGGATTTCAGGCAGCTACGCGGGGATCATGGGCCTGCCCGTGGCCGAGACGGCCGCGCTTTTATCAACGGCGGGTTGGCCGGTCTGGAGGCAGGAATGAGGGGGCGTGTCGTCATACTGGATGAACTGGCTGAACGGCAGGTCGCGGCACTTGTCGTCGATGGCCGGCTCGAGGAACTGGCGATCGACCCTGATGGCGATGTGCCGCTGCCGGGGGCGATCTATCGTGCGGTGGCCGACCGGCCGATGAAGGGGCAGGGCGGTATCTTCCTCCGCTTGCCGCAGGGTGCCACCGGTTTTCTGCGACAGATTTCGGGTATCGCGCCGGGGCAAAGGCTTCTCGTGCAGACCGCCGCACCCGGAGAGCCGGGCAAGGCCTTGCCGGTCACCACTCGGCTTTTGTTCAAGTCGCGCTTTGCCATCATCACACCGGGGGCGCCGGGGCTGAACATCAGCCGCCAAATCCGCGATGATGGAATGCGCGCGGCCCTTGCCGATTTGGCAGCGGGGATGATGGAGGGCGCGGAGGCACAGCTTGGCCTGATCCTGCGCTCGGCCTGTGCAGAGGCCGAAGAGGATGCGATTGCCGAGGACATCGCCGCGATGCGCGGCTTGGCCGAGGCCGTTCTGGCCGATGTCGCCGGAGAGCCCGAGCTTCTTGTCGATGGGCCGGGCGCGCATGACCTTGCCTTTCGCGATTGGCTGGACCCTGCACCCGATGATCTCCTGACCGAACCTGGAGGCATGGCCGCGCAAGGCGTGGATCAGATGATCCGCGATCTGCTTTCGCCGCGTGTCGCGCTTCCTAGCGGAGGGCATATGATGATCGAACCGACGCGGGCATTGGTGTCGGTGGATGTCAACACGGGGGGCGATACCTCTCCCGCCGCGGGGCTGAAGGCGAATATCGCTGCCGCGCGCGACTTGCCGCGCCAGTTGCGTCTGCGGGGCCTTGGAGGACAGATCGTGGTCGATTTCGCGCCGATGCCCAAGAAAGACCGCGGCACGCTGGATCAGGTGCTAAAGGCGGCCTTCCGCGCCGAGGGAGAGGCGCATCTGGCGGGTTGGACGGCCCTTGGCCTGTATGAATTGACGCGGCGGCGCGACCGCCTGCCGCTGACCGAACTGGCGCGGGGGCTTCTCCCATGATTTGCCCGATATGCCAGAAAGCTACCGTGGCTGCCTATCGCCCGTTCTGCTCCCGCCGCTGTGCCGATATCGATCTTGGGCGCTGGCTGACCGAAGGCTATGCTGTACCGGCCAGTGACGAAGAGGCGGCAACTACGCTGGCGGATAACACTGCGCCTGTGGCAGGGCAGGGGCGTCAGGATCACTGACCTACAGGAAATTTCCAAAAAGCCTCTGGACAGCCCTGCACACCTGACGTATCACCCCGCAACCGAAGGCAAATCGCCTTCGCAATGGTGCCCAGATAGCTCAGTTGGTAGAGCAGCGGATTGAAAATCCGCGTGTCGCTGGTTCGATTCCGGCTCTGGGCACCACTTTCTCACCCAAACGAGTCCGATGACATCTGAAAACCCTTGGTTTATAAGGGGTTTATGCCTTTTCATTGTCCGATACTATCCAGTAGCGTCCTAGGCTCCAGACTCATTGATTTTCACAGCCAGAACATGACTGTGGCGGCGAGGGCGA
>JALOTC010000042.1 GCA_025458085.1 Cypionkella sp.
GATCTTCTGATGCGCCTTGGCGTGGCCTTCTTTTCCATGATGAATGTCATGCTGCTGTCGGTCGCCGTCTGGTCGGGTGCCACGGATGCGACGCGCGATCTGTTCCACTGGATTTCGGGGGCCATCGCCCTGCCGACTGTGGTGTTCTCGGGCCAGCCCTTCTTCAAATCCGCATGGCGCAGCCTCAAGGCGCGGCGCTTGGGGATGGATGTGCCGATCTCGCTCGCGCTCATACTCGCCTCGTCGATTTCGCTGTTCGAGACATGGCATTCCGGCCATCACGCCTATTTCGACGCCGCCGTGATGCTGACCTTCTTCCTGCTGCTGGGCCGCTATCTGGACCATCGCACCCGTGCGGTCGCGCGGTCGGCGGCCGAAGAACTGGCTGCGCTGGAAGTGCCACGCGCCACCCTGATCCGTGACGGGGCAGAGGTGGTTGTGGGCATCACCGAGGTCGCGATCGGCGATCTGGTCAAGGTCCGCCCCGGCGGGCGGATGCCGGTGGATGGTGTGGTCGAGGCGGGCGAGTCTGAAATTGACCGCTCGCTTCTGACCGGGGAAAGCCTGCCCGTTCACGCCGGGCCGGGGGCCAAGGTTTCGGCGGGCGAGGTCAATCTGACCGGTCCCTTGACCCTTCGCGTCACGGCGGCAGGCAAGGATTCCAGCCTGCACCGCATGGCCGACCTTGTGGCCGTCGCCGAAAGCGCGCGTACGAAATACACAAGCCTCGCCGAACGCGCGGCAAGCTGGTATTCGCCGCTGGTCCATCTGCTGTCCTTCTCCGCCTTTGGCTATTGGATGTGGGCCACGCAGGGCGATCTGCGCTTTGCCATTAACATCTCCGCCGCGGTGCTGATCATCACCTGCCCCTGTGCGCTTGGGCTCGCCGTGCCTGCGGTGGTGACCTCTGCCTCTGGTCGCTTGTTCCGCAAGGGCCTGCTGATCAAGCATGGCACGGCGCTGGAACGGCTGGCCGAGGTGGATACGGTCGTCTTCGACAAGACCGGTACGCTGACGATGGGCGCGCCTGAGCCCACCAATCTGGCCGACCATCCTCGCGCGGCGGTGGAAGTGGCGATGGCGCTGGCCTCTGCCTCGTCGCATCCTCTGGCCATGGCGCTGACCGAAGCGGCCCGTGCCGCAGGCTTCCATCCCGAACGGGTGGAGGATCTGCGCGAGGTGCCAGGCTATGGCGTCGAAGGGCTTTGGAAAGGGCAGCGCATTCGCCTTGGCCGCGCCGAATGGTGCGGGGGCGAGGCTTTGGATGTGACAGCCACCTATCTTTGCACCGGCACAGGAGAGCCGCGCGCCTTCACCTTTGCAGATCGGCTGCGCCCCGGCGCGGCAGAGGCGGTCGCAAGCCTGCGCGCGCAGGGCCTCTCCGTTCGCCTGATTTCGGGCGATGCCATCGGCGCAGTGCGCGACCTTGCCGAACGGCTGGGCATCAGTGACTGGACGGCGGGTGCACTGCCTGCCGAGAAGGCGGGGCTGGTGGGCGATCTGACAGCGCAGGGCTGCCGCGTCCTGATGGTGGGCGATGGTCTGAACGATACGGCGGCACTGGCCTCTGCCCATGTCTCCATCTCCCCCGCCTCGGCGCTGGATGCGGCGCGGGTGGCGTCTGACATTGTGCTTTTGGGCCAAGATATGGCGCCAATTGGCGATGCCTTGCGCATCTCGCGGCAATCCACCCGGCGCATCCGTGAGAATTTCTGGATCTCGGCGCTCTACAATGTGGTGGCGGTTCCGATTGCCTTGGTCGGCCTCGCCACCCCTCTTGCAGCCGCCTTGGCCATGTCCTTGTCGTCGATCACTGTGTCGCTCAATGCGCTGAGGTTGAAATAATCATGGAAATCCTCGGCATCTTGATCCCGGTATCCCTCTTTCTTGGGGGGATCGGCCTTGTCGCCTTCATCTGGGCGATGAAATCGCGGCAGTTCGACGATCCCGAAGGCGATGCCAACCGTATCCTGATGAAGGATTGGGACGACCGCCCCAAACCCTGACGCGGCATCATCCTTCGGCGACGTCAGGCAGCAGCAGCCCACGCTACCCTCTGCCTGTCTTCATCTGTTCTCAAATATCCTCGGGAGGGGTCCGGGGAGGGCAGACAGCCCTCCCCGGTGTGTATCAAGAAGAGAGTGGGTCGGGCAGACAGCCCTCCCCGGTGTGTATCAAGAAGAGAGTGGGTCGGGCAGACAGCCCTCCCCGGTGTGTATCAAGAAGAGAGTGGGTCGGGCAGAAAGCCCTCCCCGGTGTGTATCAAGAAGACAATAGGTCGGGCAGACAGCCCTCCCGGGTGTGTATGAAGAAGAGAGTGGGTCGGGCAGAAAGCCCGTCCCCCGGGGGGCGAAAAGCGATCAAGCCCCTCAAGGGGCCAGTGTGAAGCAGGGCATACCGCGCGCCTGCAACCTGCGACAGGCCAGATCGGCGCTTTCCTGTGTCAGGCCCATGAAATTCGCCTCGAACCCACCACTCCGCTGCACAACCTTGCGCAAAGAGGCGGAAAGTGTAGCGCTTTCCGCCAGTTGGGTGCGCAGGAGCACGCGTTCCGCCTCTGCGCGCGAGGCAAAGCGGCCAAGGTTCACGCCGTAATGCCGCGCGTCCGAGGTGGAGAGGCGCAGGACAACCGGTTCCTCTGCCGGGGCAGGGGGGCCATTCACCTCTACCCGGTCAAAGATCGGGCCGCTGCGCCGTTCGGGTGCGGGTTGGGGGGTGATCGCGGCAGCAGCCATGACAACCTGAACGGACTCAGGGGCAATCTCGGGGGATTGAGGTTCCGGGCCGAGGCCTGCTTGGGCAAGCGCCATCGCCTGCGCCTCGAGCGAGGTATCGTTGGGAGGAGGCGGTTCAGCCCCGGCGGCCACGACTTCAAAAGGAATGTCCTCTGCCGCGGCCGGGGCGGCTTCGGCCAAGCTCGCCTCGGGCGGGGCAAGGTCTTGCGGCCTTGCGGGGGGCGCGGCGGCGGCAAGCGCGATGTCCTCCGCGGGAGCAGGCTCTGGCACCTCCGGCGCGCTTTCTGGCGCGGCAAGCGCTGCCACTTGCGCCTCAAGCGTGCCGGGCGGCGGGGGCTCTGCCACAGCCTCGGCCAAGGCGGCGGCGATGTCGCCCTGAATGGCCTCGACCGCTTCGGTCGTGGCCGCGATCTTGGCCGCATTCGGGCGCGGCATCGGACGCGGAGAGGAAACGGGCGTCGTTTGCAGACGGATCGTCTTGCCCGCGCCGCTTTCCACTTCGGGCAGACCATCGGCCTGCGCGATCAGGGCATTTTCTTCGGCCACGCTGTAGTTTGGCGCAGCAGGCGGCTTGACCGGCGCGTTCTTAGGCGCGCGGCGGAAGCCAATGTCCATCAACTCTGCCATCTTGGCGTTGCGATGCGCGGTGGATTGACCGCCAAAGACCGTGGCGATGATCCGAACCCCATCGCGTTCTGCGGAAGCAGTCAGGTTAAAGCCAGCCGCCACCGTATAGCCGGTCTTGATCCCATCCGCGCCGCGATAGGCATCAAGGAAACGGGTGTTGGTGTTGCGCACCTGCGCCAGACCTGCATCTGTCGTCCGGCGTGAGAAGATGTTGTAATATTGCGGAAAATCATAGAACAGCCGCCGCCCCAGCAGGTTCATGTCCCGCGCCGTGGACAGATGGCCCCGTGCCGTCAAGCCATGGGCATTGGCAAAAGTCGAATTTTGCATCCCCAAGGCTTTGGCCGTGCGGGTCATGCGGGCTGCGAATTTCTGTTCGTCCCCGCTGATTGCATCGCCAATCGCCGCCGCCGCATCATTGGCCGATTTGATGGCAGCCGCACGGATCAGATAGCGCAGCGCGATCTTCTGTCCGGCCTTCAACCCAAGGCGCGACGGGGGTTTGCTGGCAGCATCCCGGGTCACGGTCACCAGCGTATCCAGCGACATCCGCCCGCGTTGGATTTCCTCAAACGCGATGTACAGGGTGAGCATCTTGGTCAGAGAGGCAGGGTGGAGCCGCGTATCGGCATTTTCCGAAAAGAGGACCTCGCCCGTTCGGGCATCCTGCACGATCGCGGCGTAGGGCGCCGCCTCTGCATTGCGTGCGGCGAATGTTGCGGACACCAGCGCCATCGCCAGCAGACAAACGGAAATGCGGACGAACCGCCCCAGAAGGGTTGCCACGTGGTTGATCCTTGCTCTGCCTCAGACCGCCCCTTTGCGGGGCTGATTATCCGGACACGCTAGCATAAAGGAGTGCGTGACAAAACCCCGCTTTTTCAAAGGCTTTGCATTCTATCCTAAGGTTGTGGCATTTCTGGCGAAAGGCGGGGGAGGTAGCCAACCTGTGGTGGTTTACCCGAGTGCTGCCACAAGATCGGGCAGGCCCGACAGGTCGGGCAGGATGCGGAACCGGGCCGCACCCTCAGGCGGGTCGGCCTGTTCCAAGGCCCAAGTCAACCCATGGGGCACATGTACGCCCCAACCGCCCACTTCCAAGACCGGCAGCACATCGGATTTCAGCGAATTCCCCACCATCATCGCCTGATCAGGCGCGACCCCGTGCCGGGCAAAGATCCGGGCATAGACCGGCGCGGTTTTGTCGGACACGATCTCTACCCCGTGGAACAGATCGCCAAGGCCCGATTGCGCCAGTTTGCGTTCCTGATCCAAGAGATCGCCCTTTGTGATCAACAGCACCCGATGGCTCGCCGCCGCGGCCTCCACTGCCGCTCGCGCATGGGGGAGGAGTTCGATCGGATGCTCCAGCATCTCGCGCCCCGCCGCGACCAGTTCGGCGATGACGGATGCGGGAACCCTGCCTTCCGTCACTTCGATGGCGGTTTCGATCATGGAAAGGGTGAAACCCTTCACGCCAAATCCATAATGGCCCAGATTGCGCCGCTCTGCCGCCAAAAGGCGGTCGTGCAAATGGTCCGGCGCGGCATGATCGGCCAAAAGCGCGGTAAAGCGCTCCTGCGTCAGCCGGAAGAAGGCTTCGTTCTGCCAAAGCGTATCATCCGCATCAAAGCCGATCGTGGTCAGGGTCATGCGCACTCTCCTTGCCCGCGTTCATGCCTTGTTTACCGCACTGTCGCAATCCTGCCCGGATGCGCCCTTTCCCCTTGGGCAAAACGCGTTATATTCTTGGCCACCACGAAACCACCGAATCCCGCAGCACCGGAACAGACCCAAGGCATTCCTCCGTGACCAGCTTTGCCATCACCATGTCCGACAAGACCGATGGGCCGGGCCAGGATGCCAGCGTCCTGACCAAGACCAAGACGCGTACGCAGCGCCCGCCGATGTATAAGGTGATGCTGCTGAACGATGATTACACCCCGATGGAATTCGTCGTTCACGTGTTGGAACGGTTTTTCGGCATGAACCATGCGCAGGCCTTTGACATCATGCTGACCGTTCATAAAAAGGGTCTGGCCGTCGTGGGCGTGTTTTCGTTCGAAGTGGCGGAAACCAAGGTCGCGCAGGTGATGGATTTCGCCCGCCGCCACCAGCACCCCCTGCAATGCACGATGGAGAAGGAATAGGCCCCGGCCCGTTCCATAGCCGATGCGCTCAGCCCGCCTTGATCTGGCCCTTGAAACCGGGGTCTTCACGCCGCCCGCCGAAGGGGGCATTGTTGTTTATCGTCCGCGCGAAGGGGATGATTTTTCGTCGCTCTCCATTGCACGGGTGCAGGTTGTCACTGGCTTTCGCCCCGATGCCGAATGGTTCGCCGCGCGTGGCTTTCGGGCTGGCGATGGCCCGCCCTATGTGGCGGGGATTGTCTGCCTTCCCCGCGCGCGAGAGGCGGCCCGCGCCCTGATCGCCCGCGCGATGCAGGAGGTGGCGCCGGGTGGCCCCATCGCCGTGGATGGGCAAAAGACCGATGGGATCGATACGATCCTCAAGGAATGTCGTGCCATGGGCCTGACGATCCTTGGCCCGTTGTCCAAGGCGCATGGCAAGATTTTCACGCTTCAGGCCGGGGCCGACCTGCCCGGTTGGGCCGCCGTGCCCCGGCTTGTCGAAGGCGGTTTCCAAACCCTGCCCGGCATCTTTTCCGCCGACGGGCCGGATCGCGGCTCGGTCCTCCTTGCCGGGGTTCTGCCGGAAAAACTGGGTGCGCGGGTGATCGATCTTGGCGCGGGCTGGGGCTATCTGTCCCGCGCGGTGTTGGCCCGCCCGACCGTTGCGGAATTGGACGTGGTCGAGGCGGAACAGGACGCGCTGGATTGCGCGCGGATCAATCTGGGCGATGATCCCCGCGTGCGCCTGCATTGGGCCGATGCGCGGACGTTCCGCCCCGCCCGGCCTGCGCATGCAGTGGTTATGAACCCGCCCTTCCACACCGGCCGCGATGCTGACCCGGCGCTTGGACTTGCCTTTCTGCGGGCGGCGGCAGGGATGCTTGTCCCCGATGGCACGCTCTGGCTGGTTGCCAACCGGCATTTGCCCTATGCTCCCGCCCTTGCCTCCCTCTTTCGTCAGGTGGAGGAGGTGGGGGGCGATGCCGTCTTTCGCCTGATCCGCGCCAGCCACCCCCTGCGCCAACGCTAGGCCGCCAAAGCCCGAGGAACTGCCCATGTCGCTTTCGATTTCCGGCAAGACCGCCATTGTCACCGGGGCCGCCAAGGGGATCGGTTTGGCCGTGGCGCGGCATTTCGTGGCCAAGGGCGCGAATGTGATGTTCGCCGATATCGACGAGGCAAGCCTTGAGGCGGAAGTCGGCGAGGAGGCGCGCGGCGAAGGCGCGGTGCGCATGTTCGCCGGGGATTTGCGTGAGAAACTGACGATTTCCAATCTGCTCTCGGCGACCCATGATGCCTTTGACCGGGTGGATATTCTTGTGAATGCGAGCCGTCGCTGGCGGCTGTCTGACCCGTTGAACCCGGAGGCGGATGGCGTCGAAACGCTCTGGCAGGAAAATGTCCTGACCGCACTGCGCCTAAGCCAGATGACCGCCAAGCGCATGATTTCCCATGCCGAAAAGATCGGGGCAGAGGGTCCGATCGGGTCGATCATCAATGTCTCGTCGCTGGCGGCCTGCCGCACGCAGCCCGACCTTCTGGGTTATTCTATCGCCTCGGCGGCGGTGGAACAGATGACGCGTTCGCTCGCCGTGGCGCTTGCGCCCAAGGGAATCCGGGTCAATGCGATCTCTTTCGCCTCGGTCATGAGCGCGAGCCTTCAGATCGCGCTGAAGGAAGAGCCGGACTGGCGGTCTGAGATTGCGCAGGCGACCCCCTTGGGCCGCATCGCCCCACCAGATGAACTGGCCGAGGCGATGCAGTTCCTCGCCTCAGAGGCCGCATCCTTCATCACCGGGCAGGTGATCGCGGTTGATGGCGGGCGGGGTCTGCTCGACCGGGCATCTGCGCCAGCCTATTGATCATTCAGGAAAAGTCGCCCGGCACTGGGCAATCGCGCTTTCGGCTGTCTTGACCAGATCGCGCCGCTTCGCCTGCAATTCCGCAAGCTTTTCGCGCTCATCCGCCAGATTTATCGCCTTGGGCCGAGTGACGGTTTCCGCCACATCATCAAGGCACATGCGCGGTGGCGGGGGGCGCTCGCCCTCTGTCAGGGGAGCTCTTGGCGGGTCGTCACAGCGCACCCATTGCGTGCGCCAGACGGTAACCTCCTCTAGAGCATAACCGCGGCGCAGGTTCGTCTCCGTCTCGCCAATCAGGCGGTCCACGGTGCGCAGGTCGCGCGTTTCGCGCTGGATGCAGCGTTCCTGCGGGGTGCCACAGGCGGCGAGGGACAAAAGCAGCAGGGCAAACAGGGGGCGGCGCATGGAATCCTCATTCTTTGCGCCACTATAGCAGGGCTTGCGGCATTTGCCATGTTGGCGCGGCCTATGGCGGGTGCTAGGCATGGGGCAAAGAAGATGGAGACCGGCCCGCCATGAGTGACGATTTCGACGCCCGCAAGACCCGCGCCGCCGCTTGGTTCCGCACATTGCGTGACCGGATCGTGGCGGCTTTCGAAGGGCTGGAGGACAATCACGGCAGCGGTACGCCCGGCCGGTTCGAGGTGACGCCCACCACCCGCGCCGATGGGGGCGGTGGGTTGATGAGCGTGATGCGCGGTGGCCGCGTCTTTGAAAAGGTGGGGGTCAACGTCTCGGAAGTCCATGGAATCCTTGGAGAACGCGCGCAAAAGGCGATGGCCGCGCGGGGGGTGCCGGGGATGGACAAAGACCCGCGGTTCTGGGCTAGTGGGATCAGTTTGGTGGCCCATATGCAAAACCCCCATTGCCCGGCGGTGCATATGAACACCCGCATGTTCTGGACCCCGCATGCCTGGTGGTTTGGCGGGGGGGCGGACCTGAACCCCGCGCTGGAATGTGCCGAGGATACGGCGCATTTCCATGCCGAGATGCAGCGCGCCTGCGATGCCCATGCGCCCGATTACTACCCCCGCTTCAAGGCTTGGGCGGATGAGTATTTCTTCGTCCCCCATCGTGGCCGGGCACGAGGGGTTGGGGGCATCTTCTATGATGACCTCAATACCGGGGATTGGGAGGCGGATTTTGCCTTTACCCAAGCGGTCGGATCGGCCTTCCTTCCGGCCTTCCTGCCCGTCACCGAACGGCGGATCGCGACGCCTTGGACTGACGCTGACCGTGAGGCGCAGCTTATCCACCGTGGCCTTTATGCGGAATATAACCTTGTCTATGACCGGGGCACGAAGTTCGGGCTAGAGACGGGGCATGATGCCAATGCCGTGCTGATGAGCCTGCCGCCGGTCGCGAAATGGACCTGAAAATGCCTGTCACCTTCCGTACACCCCCTGTACACCCCCCGTGCAGACGGGCGGATGCCCGACCTGCGAGGCGCCAAGATGGCTGATGTCACCATCAAAGCCGCCTATGCGAGCCTTGTGGAAGATGATGAGGAGGGGTTCCTTTTCATCGGCTTTGCCGAGGGCGAGGCCGAGGACGAACCCTATGTCCTCTTTCGCCAAGCGCTCAACGGGGGTCCGGTCTGGTGCGAGGTGAGCGATGAAAGCTTTGGTGCCGAAGATGGGCTGGAGCGGGTAACGCGCACGGCAAAGGGGCTGGAGATCCGCATCCGCCCGGAGGCTTCCGCCGATTTCGGCTTTGCGCGCGAGATTGGCATCCGCATCGGGCCGGATTGCGAAGATGCCGCCCCCGCGCTGGAGGCCCTGCGCGAGATGCTTGGGCCGGTTTGGGCAGAGACTGCAAGCTAACCGCCGCTTGCCCCTTCATCTTGGCAAAAATACTCCGGGGGTCCGGGGGCAGCGCCCCCGGGGTGTCCGCTTTGACAGACCCTTAACTTTCGCGGATCGTCCGGATCATCAGCGCCACGTTTTCCGGGTCTGCATCGGGTGTGATCCCGTGACCGAGGTTGAAGATATGGGGGCCTTTGCGGAAGGCATCGACCACGCGGCGGGTTTCGCGGACCAGATCCTCCCCCCCCGTGACCATATGGCGGGAGGCGAGGTTGCCCTGCACGCAGCCATCTTTCTGCACATGTTCCGCCGCCCATTCGGGGGTGACGGAATCGTCTACCGCCACGCAATCGGCCCCGGTCTTTGCCGCAAAGCCCACATAGCCATGCCCCGCCTCGCGCGGGAAGGCGATGATCGGCACGTTTGGATGGCGGGCTTTTAGCGCGGCGATGATGTACGCTGCGGGTTTCACGGCGAAATCTTCGAAATCCGCCCCTTTGAGCGAGCCTGCCCAGCTATCGAAAAGCTTCACCACCTCGGCCCCGGCGTCGATCTGGGCGGAGAGATATTCGACCGTTGCTTCGCTGATCCGGTCAATCAGTGCGGCAAAGGTAGCGCGGTCGGTGTCTTTGAGCCGATGCGCGGCGCCCTGATCTTTGGAGCCGCGACCGCCGATCATATAGGTGGCGACCGTCCACGGCGCCCCGGCAAAGCCGATCAGCGTGGTCTCGCGCGGCAATTCGCGCGACAGGATGCGGACAGTTTCATAGACGGGGGCAAGCGTATCGTGGATCGCCTCCGTCGGTTTCAGGGCCTTGACCTGATCCATCGTCGTCGTGGTTTCCATCCGCGGGCCTTCGCCTTCGGCGAACCAGAGCTTGGGGCCAAGGGCTTGGGGCAGCAGCAGGATATCGGCGAAAAGGATCGCCGCGTCAAAGCCATAGCGGCGGATCGGTTGCAGCGTGACCTCTGCCGCAAGGTCGGAATTGTAGCAGAGCGAGAGGAAATCGCCCGCCTGTGCGCGGGTGGCGCGGTATTCGGGCAGGTAGCGGCCTGCCTGACGCATCATCCAGACGGGCGGTGTGGGGAGCGTTTCACCCGCAAGGGCGCGAAGGATTGTCTTGGTGGGCGCGGGCGTGGACATGGATGTGCTCCTTTGCCCCATGGGTCACGCGATGGGGCCGTAATGTCAAGAGTTGTCAGGCCAGATTTACAGTTGTATGCCTTGAGGCATGATGAAGCAGCTCTCCCCCTCCGCCCTTCCCAGCCCTGATGCGCCTTTGAAAATCGGCACCCGTGGGTCGCCCCTTGCGCTGTGGCAGGCGCATGAGGTGCGGCGCTGTCTGATGGGGGCCTTTGATCTGCCCGAGGCGGCGTTCGAGATCGTCGTCATCAAGGTGACGGGCGACCAGATTTTGGACAAGGCGCTGAAGGAGATTGGCGGCAAGGGCCTGTTCACGCGCGAGATTGAAGAGGCGCTGTTGGACGGTGGGATCGATATTGCCGTCCATTCCATGAAGGATATGCCGACGGTGCAGCCCGAGGGCTTGGTGTTGGACTGCTATTTGCCGCGTGAAGATGTGCGCGATGGCTTTGTGTCGCATCGCTATGCGCGGCTGGAGGATTTGCCCGCAGGCGCGGTGGTGGGATCATCGAGCCTGCGGCGGCGGGCGCAATTGGCGTTGCGGCGGCCGGACCTGAAGCTGGTGGAATTCCGTGGCAATGTGCAGACGCGGATGAAGAAGCTGGAAGATGGGGTGGCGGAGGCGACCTTCCTTGCCATGGCGGGGTTGAACCGTTTGGGCATGGCGCATGTGGCGCGGTCGGCTTTGGACACGGCGGATATGCTGCCCGCAGTGGCGCAGGGCGCGATTGGGGTGGAGCGGCGCAGCGCGGATGAGCGTGTGGCGCTGATGCTGGCGGCCATTCACGATGGGCCAACGGGTGTGCGTCTGGCGGCGGAACGGGCGTTTCTGGCGCGGCTGGATGGGTCTTGTGAGACGCCGATTGCGGGGCTGGCCGAGATTTCGGGGGAAACCCTGCGGCTGCGGGGCGAGATTTTGCGCCCCGATGGGTCGCGGTCTGTGACCGGGGAGCGGTCTGGCCCGGTGGCCGAGGCAGCGGCGATTGGCGTGGCCTTGGCCGAGGTGCTTTTGGCCGAGGCCGGGCCGGGGTTTTTTGACTGGTCCTGACCCTTAGGGCAGGACCTTGCCGGGGTTCATGCGGCCTTGAGGGTCGAGGGCGGATTTGATCGCCCGCATGACATCCAGCGCCACGGGGTCTTTGCGCCGGGCCATCGAGGGTTTCTTGGACATTCCCACGCCGTGTTCGGCGCTGAAACTGCCGTGAAGGTCGGCCACGACATCTTCGATCGCTTCGACCACCTGATCGTGCAGGGTGGCGCTGTCTTCGGTGGGGAAGACGGTGAAATGCAGGTTGCCATCGCCAAGGTGGCCTACGGTCAGCGTGGTGGCCCCAGCATTCAGCGCGGGCAGGCGTGCGTGGATGCGGGTGAGGAAGGTGCCGATCTGGTCGAGCGGGAGCGCGATATCGGTATCGATGAAGGGGGAGGTGGCATAGGTGATTTCCGCCGCCGCCTCGCGCCGTGCCCAGATCGCGCGGCGGTGCGCCTCGGTCTGGGCGAGGAGGGCGTCTTGGATCAGGCCAGCGTCCAGCATCGGGGCGAGGGTGGCTTCGAGGAGGCTGGTGAGGGGGAGGCTGCCGTCTGCGGCAGGGGTGCAGAGTGCAGGCGATGTGGCGCCGAGTTCGACGAGGATCGTCACGGGCGGGATGGTGGCGAAGGGTTGGCCGAGGTCTGGCCGGATGGCGGCGAGGCGGCGGGCGTAGCTTTCGGGCATGAATTCGAAGGCTTCGACAAGGCCGCCGGTCGCCTCTTGTAAGCGGTTCAGGAGCGTGAGCGCATCGTCGAGGCGGTTGAGCGCGAGGACGGCTGTGGCATGGGCGCGGGGGGCGGGGACGAGTTTCATCACCGCTGCCGTGATGATGCCAAGCGTGCCTTCGGCCCCGATGAAGAGCTGTTTCAGATCATAGCCCGAATTGTCTTTGTGCAGCGCGGACATGAGGTTGAGGATGCGGCCATCGGCGAGGACAACCTCTAGCCCGAGGCAGAGCGCGCGGGTGGAGCCGTAGCGCAGTACGTTTGACCCGCCCGCATTGGTGGAGAGGACGCCGCCGATCATGGCCGAGCCGCGCGCGCCGAACCAGAGGGGGAAGTAGAGGCCCTGTGCCTCGGCGGCGTCGTGGAGGCGGGAGAGGATCACGCCAGCCTCCACCGTGGCGGTGCGGGCGGCGGGGTTGACCTCGCGGATGCGGTTCATCCGTTCAAGGCTGACCATGAGTTCGCCTTGGGTGAAGGTGGCGCCAGTGATGCCCGTGTTGCCCGAGACGGGGACGACGCCCACGCCGTGCTTGGCGGCGAGGCGGAGGGTGGCGGCGACTTCTTCGGTCGAGCCGGGGCGGGCGACGGCGATGGGGTGGCCGTGATACTTGCCTGTCCAGTCGCGGGCATGGCGGTCGGCGTCCGGGCCGGTCAGCACATGGGCGGGGCCGAGGAGGGCGGTGAGGTCAGCGAGGAGCGAAGCTGTCGGTGTCATGGGGCGGGCCTTTCTTGGCGTTCAGGTGTGGCGCGAAAGGGCGTGGCTGGCAAGGTGGGGGTTGGGGCTTCGGGCGGATCAGGAAAGGCATCGCCTTTCCCCGCCCGTGCGTATTGGTCGGGCCAAAGACCGCCAGCCACAAGCGATGCGAGAGGGTAGCGCCTGCCCCAGCGGGGGCGAAGCGCCCGCCGGGGGCGGGGCGAGCGCTGCCCGGCGGCCTTTGGGCCACCGGGCAGCAAGGGGAGATGTGCCGCATGGCCAAGGCGATGGCCTTGGCCATGTCGTGTGCCGAATTACCCCCCTGCCGGGCGCAGGATCGTGACCCATGTTTCGCCATAGCGGCGTTGGTCCAGCTGGTCGAAGCCGGGGGGCGGGGTGGGGGCGGTGCCTTCTTCCCAGACGATCAGGGCGGAAGGCGCGAGCCAGCCGCCTTCGAGGAGCGAGGCGATGGCCTTTTCGCCCAAAGCCTGCCCATAGGGCGGGTCGAGGAACACGAGGTCATAGCCCGGCCCCCGGTTCGGCCCCATGCGGGTGGCATCGCGCCGCCAGACATCGGTTTCGCCCATGGCGCGCATCAGTTCGATATTGCGGCGGAGCAGGGCGCGGGCGGTGGCCCCGTCATCGACAAAGGCCACGCGGGAGGCGCCGCGCGAGAGCGCCTCTAGCCCCAAGGCCCCGGTTCCGGCGAAAAGGTCGAGGACGCGCGCGCCTGCGACCGGGTTGCCGTAGCCGCCGTTGAGGAGGAGGTTGAAGATCGCCTCCCTTACCCTGTCAGATGTGGGGCGCAGGTGGGCTTTGGCATCGCCTTCGCCCACGGGGGCGAGGTGAAGGCCACGGGCGCGACCGCCGATGATCCTCATGCCAAGAGCGCCTTCAGCGCGGTGGCGGGGTCGGCGATCAGCGCGGGGTCGGGGGATTTGCCCGCCTCGATCAGCCTTTTGCCGACCATATAGGCGCGGGCATCGTTGATCGCGTCGAGCGCGAGGAGGTCTGCCCCGCGATAATACCAGAAGGACATGCCGCCCGTATCACCCGTGCGCGGCACCACGCGGTCATAGCCCGTATTCAGCCCGGCGATTTGGAGTTTGGCATCGAATTGGTCGGACCAGAACCACGGTTTGGCCTGATAGGTGAGGCCCGCGCCGAGGATATTGGCGGCGACGACTTCGGCCTGATCAATGGCATTGCCGACGGATTCGAGCCGGATGCGCG
>JALOTC010000174.1 GCA_025458085.1 Cypionkella sp.
CGCATCTGCGCGATGGCCCGCCCGCCCGATTGGGTGAACACAACCCCCGCCTCCCGCTCCCCCGCGAGGATCGGCGTGCCGATGGGCGCGGCACCCGTGATGGCCAGCACCACCAGCCCCTTGCGCAACTCCGTCTTGTGCTTCATCCGCGCGGTCACCTCTTGGCCGACATAGCAGCCTTTGCGGAAATCCACGCCATGCAACCGCTCGAACCCGGCCTCCAGCAGATAGGTCTCGTTGGGCTGCAATTCGATCCCGCTTTCGGGAATGCAATGGGCCACGCGGATCGCGTCCCAGTCGATCGCTGGGGCATCACCGGGCGCACCACCCGGCAGACCATAGGCCCGCCAGCCAAGCGCCTCATGCCGCGGATCGGCCATTGCCCCCGAAGGCGCAGGCCCAAGCCCGCGCGTCACCACCATCTCCACCGGCACGATCTGCACATCCGCACGCAGGCGATACATCGTCAACCGCTTCAGCGTCTCTGCCGCCAGACAGTCGGCAATGTCGATCAACAGATCCTCCGATCCCTCAGGCCGGACCAGCAGGAAATCCGCCAGATACTTTCCCTGTGGCGTCAACAGCGCCGCCCAGCACAGGCCGGGGCCGCGTTCCAAGGGCAGCACATCATTGCTCACCAGCCCTTGCAGAAACCGGAACCGATCTGCCCCCGTCACGCGCCAGATCACGCGGTCGCGTGCCCGCTCTCCCCCGCTCATGCCTCTTCCTCCGGCTTGCTGAACTGCAACGCATGAAGCCGCGCATAAAGCCCGCCCTGCGCCAAAAGCGCCTCATGGGTGCCGATCTCCACCGCGCGGCCCTGATCCATCACCACGATCCGGTCTGCCCGCCGCACCGTGGCAAGCCTATGCGCGATCACCAATGTCGTCCGCCCCTTGGCAGCTTCGGCCAAAGCTTCGGTAAAGGCCGTCTCTGAGGCGCTATCAAGCGCACTCGTCGCCTCGTCCAGCAAGAGCACAGGCGCATCCCGCAACAGCGCGCGCGCAATCGCGATCCGCTGCCGCTGCCCCCCCGACAGCATCGATCCTCGCGGCCCGACCGGCGTCTGCGCCCCGGCGGGCAGGGCATCGACGAAATCCTTGGCCTGCGCCATGCGCAAAGCCTCTGCCACCGCCTCGGGCGAAAGATCCGCCCGCCCGGCAGTCAGGTTGTCGATCACCGATTCATCGAACAGCGCGGTATCCTGCGTGACACTGGCAAAGATCGCCCGCTGATCGTCCAGCGTCAGGTCACGCACCTCGACCCCACCGATCGCGATCCGGCCCGCCTCCGGATCAGCCAATCCCGTCAGCATGTGAAAGACCGTGCTTTTCCCCGCGCCCGACGGGCCGACCAGCGCAGTCACCTTGCCCGCCTCGGCGGTAAAGGTCAGATCCTCCAGAACCCGCGCCTCGCCATAGCCAAAGCGCACCCCCTCCAGCCGGATCTCCGGCGGCAAGGGCGCAGGCTGGGCGCGGCTCACCGCGGGGCGGTCCTCGCTCGGGCGCAGCGCATGAATGGCCACGATCCGCTGTAAACTCGCCGCCGCGATCTGCCACAGGCCCGCAAGGTCCGACAGGCGGCGCAAAGGCTGAAATGTCAGGACCATGGCCGAGAAAAAGGCCATGAACTCACCGGTGGTGCGCTCGCCCATGGCCACCTCCCGCCCGCCGATCAGCAACACGGCCAGAAAGCCAAGCCCCGTCGCCAGATCGACCAGCGAAGGCAGCACCGCCCGCGCCGCCCCGGCCTTGGTTTCCGCCCGCACGATGCGATCGAGGATGGCTTGGAACCGGCTGGCCTGATGCGCCTCCATCCGGTTCAGCTTGATCGTCTGCATGCCGTGGAAAATCTCATCCAGCCGCATCGCCCGATCCCCCGCCTGCTCGCGGGCAAAGGTGGCTTTCTTCCGCAGATAGCGCCGCAACACCACCGAAGGCAGGATCAGAAGCGGCGTGCCCAGCACGGCGGCCAAGGTCCAGATCGGGTCAATCGACAAGGCCACGGCAAACAGCGCAATGAGCGAGACCAGATCACGCCCCACCCCGGCCAGAAGGGCGATCCAGATGCCCTGCACCGCCAGCGTGTCGCCCTGCACCCGTTCGATCAACTGCCCCGGCGAATTGTCGCGGAAAACCCCCATGTCCAGCCGCAGCAAGTGCCGCAGCAGATCGGCCTGCATGCTGGCCGCCACCCTTTGGCTGATCGCCGCGATCAGCGTCTTCGTAGCAAGCGATGTGGCCGCGCGTATCGCGAACAGCCCAAAGATCGCCAGCCCCACAGGCCAGAGCACCGCATCGCCCCCGGCGGCGAAAACCCTGTCGAACAACGGCTCCAGCAGATAAGACAGCGCCCCCAGCGTGCTGCCCTCCACCACCATCAGCGCGAAGGTCAGCGCAAGCCAACCCTTGCGCCCGCTCAGATAGCGCCGCCAGAACCAGCGCCCCAGCCCGTTCTCAGGCGGGGCATCCGGGTCGATCCGATGGGGGCGCATCTGGCTCAGGGCTTTGGTCCTCGAAAGGCGCTGGGTCTTGCGCAGGGTCTAGCGCGAAACCGCGCTGACCCGCAAGGCAGGGCCAGCCACCAAGCCAATTGACCTTGCCCCCGGGCGGGCCTAGCCATGGGGGGCAAGTTCAAAGCCCGAGGCCAAGATGCGCGATACCAACGCCCCCAAACCCGACCTGTCGCGCGGCAGGCCCTATCTGGCGATCCCCGGCCCCTCGGTCATGCCTGACAGGGTTCTGGCCGCGATGCATCGCGCGGCCCCCAATATCTATGCGGGCGCCTTGCCCGAAATGGTGGCGGGCCTTTGGCCCGATCTGCGCGCGGTCGCAGGCACAGCCCAGCATGTCGCGGCCTATATCGGCAATGGCCATGCCGCATGGGAAGGGGCGAATGCCAATCTCTTCAGCCGCGGCGATCATGCGCTCGTGCTCGCCACCGGGCGCTTTGGCCTTTCCTGGGCCGAAAGCGCCCGCGCGATGGGCGTGAATGTGGAGGTGATGGATTTCGGCACCTCCTCCCCCGTCGATATGAACCGGGTGGAGGACCGCCTCCGCGCCGACACCACGGGGCAGATCAAGGCCGTGCTGACCACCCATGTCGATACGGCCAGCTCCATCCGCACCAACATTCCTGCGCTCCGCGCCGCGATGGATGCCGCCCGCCACCCCGCGCTTCTGGCGGTGGATTGCATCGCCTCCATGGCCTGCGATGAATATCGGATGGATGATTGGGGCGTCGATGTCACCGTGGCCGCCAGCCAGAAGGGCCTGATGACCCCGCCGGGCCTCGCCTTCGTCTGGTTCTCCGAAGCCGCGCGCCAGCGCTGCAAGGGGGGCGATCTCTGCACCCCCTATTGGAACTGGGGGCCCCGCGCCGAACCTGCCGAATTCTGGCAATATTGGTGCGGCACCGCCCCCACCCACCACCTCTTCGGCCTGCGCGAGGCGCTGACCATGCTCCTGCACGAAGAGGGGATGGAGGCGGTCTGGGCGCGGCACGAGGTGCTGGCCCGCGCCGTCTGGGCCGCGTTCGACGCTTGGGGCGCGGGCAATCCGCGCATCGGGCTGAACGTGGCCGATCCCGCGCATCGTTCCCGCGCGGTCACCGCCGCCCGCCTTGGCGCACCTGATGCCACCCGCCTGCGCGACTGGACGGAAACGCAGGCCGGCGTCACCCTTGGCATCGGCCTTGGCATGGCCGCGCCCTCTGACCCCGCGTGGCACGGCTTCCTGCGCGTCGCGCATATGGGCCATGTGAATGCCCATATGACGCTCGGCGCACTTGGCGTGATGGAGGCGGGGATGACCGCGCTCGACATTCCCCATGGCCCCGGCGCGCTTGCAGCAGCGGCCAAGGTCATCGCCTCCGGGGCGCGGCCTTCACGCCCTATACCGCCCTGATCGGCCGCCCCCCCGCACCGCTCTCCGCCGATCTGGCGGCGGCGCAAGCGGCGGGCGCCCTCTGGGTCACGTCGGGCGGGATCATGGCCTGCCACGCGCAGGGGGATGCGTTGGAGATCGACATCCTCGCCATCGCCTCCAGCCATCAGGGCCGGGGCCTTGGCGCGGCCTTCGTCGCCCATGCCGAAACCCTCGCCCGCGCCAAGGGCCTTGCCGCCCTCACACTCCACACCAACGCGCGGATGGAGGCGGCACAGCGCCTCTATCTCCGCGCGGGCTTTGCGCTGGTGGAGCGCAGACAGGACGCGGGCTTTGACCGGGTCTTCTTCCGCAAGGCCCTCTCGCCCCTTTCCTAAGGGCAGCGCCTCACTTCCCGTTCTTCGCCAGCCACTCCCGCATCCAGGCGATTTCCTTTTCCTGCGCGGCGATGATCTCCTCGGCCAGCTTGCGCACCTCCGGGTCCGCGCCATGCTCCAGCACGATCCGCGCCATCTCTACCGCGCCTTCGTGATGCGGGATCATGCCGCGGATGAAATCGGCATCGGCGTCCCCGGTAAAGGGAATGGCCATCGCCCCATGCATCCGGTCGTTGGCTTCCCGGAACGCGCGGGTGGAAGGTGCCTCCTCCCCCGGCATCGCATGGCCTGCATGGTCCCCACCATGGTTCCCATGCCCGCCCCCATGCCCCCCATGATCCATCGTCTGCGCCAAAAGCGGCAGGGCGAGAAAGGGCAGGGCGCAAAGCGAAAGTGGCAGGATGCGGCGGGTCATGTCCATCTCCGTGAATCAAGGGGGCATAAGATCCAGCCTTCCAGCCGCAGGAAGGCAAGTCACGCAAGGGTGACCCGCCGCCCTTTTTCGCGCCATCTGCCGCAAAAACGGCAAATCCGCACCCTTCGCGCAGGCCCTGTGCGCAGCCTTGGGCTTCACCCGCAGGCCGAAACCGCCTAGCTTGAAGACATGATCGATCCCCGCAGCCAGCCCCAGCCATGACCGCTCACAGCCCCAGCCCCCGCCCGGATGCGCCCGCCCGCAGCGCCCCCCGCCGCCCTGTCGTGGGCATCATCGGCAATATGTCTTTTCTTGAAAGCGGCTATGCCGTCCATGCGGGCGGCACGATGAATTCCGATGCGGTGGCAGGCGTCTCGGGCTGCCTGCCGCTGATCATTCCCTCCGACCCCCGCTATGTGCGCGTGGAAGAACTCCTCGACCTCTGCGATGGCTTCCTGCTCACCGGGGGGCGCCCCAATGTCCACCCCGAGGAATATGGCGAAGAGGAAACCCCCGCCCATGGGGCCTTTGACCGCTGCCGCGATGCGATCACGCTGCCTCTCGTGCGCGCTTGCGTCGAACGCGGCCAGCCCTTCTTTGGCATCTGCCGGGGCTTTCAAGAGGTGAATGTGGCGATGGGCGGCACGCTTTACCCCGAAATCCGCGATCTGCCGGGCCGGATGAACCACCGCATGCCCCCCGATGGCACGATCGAAGAGAAATTCGCGCTGCGCCACCCGGTCCATTTCACCCCCGGCGGCCCCTTCGCCCAAGTGCTGGGGGCCGAGGAGGTGATGACCAACACGCTCCACGGCCAAGGGATAAAGACCCCCGGCCCGCGCATCGTGGTGGATGGCTGGGCCCCCGATGGCACGCCCGAGGCGATCTATGTCAAGGACGCGCCGGGCTTTACCCTGTCCGTGCAATGGCACCCCGAATGGCGCGC
>JALOTC010000175.1 GCA_025458085.1 Cypionkella sp.
CCGCGCTGACCGAACTTTCGGCGATGGAAAACGTCACCCTGCGCAACCGTTGCATGGCGGCGGGGCTTTATGACCACGGCTATGTGCTGCTCGATGAACGGATCGCCGACCATACCCCCGGCGACGGGCGGCCACGGCATCGGCTGTGGCGGGTGCGGGCGGGCAAGATCCTGTCGGCCACCGGGGCGATTGAACGGCCTTTGTCCTTCGCGGGCAATGATATTCCGGGCGTTATGCTCGCCTCGGCCATGCGGGACTATGTGGTGAACTGGGCCGTTTCGCCCGGCGACCGCACGGTTGTGGTGACCAACAACGACGACGCCTATCGCACCGCGCTTGCGCTGCATCAGGCGGGGCTAGAGGTGGCGGCGGTGATCGACGCCCGTGCCACAGCCAATGGCCCGCTGCCGCAGGCGGCGCGGGCTGCGGGCATCCGGGTGGAAACGGGCAAGGCGATTGCCAAGGTGAAGGGCGCGAAGCGCGTCGAAGGCGTGGAAATCTGCCTTCATGCCGGCGAAGGTTCTGCCACCAGCTTCATCGCCTGCAATGCGGTTGCCATGTCGGGCGGCTGGTCGCCTGTGGTACATATCTGGAGCCATTGTGGCGGTAAACTGGTCTGGGACGAGGCGGAGGCGATGTTCCGTCCCGACCCGACGCGCCCGCCGCTGACCCATGATGGCAGCGCGATGGTCTATGTGGCGGGGGCCGCCAATGGCGCGCTGCGCGACTCGCTTGCGGATGCCGATGCACAGGCTCGTGCGGCGGTTGAAGGCTTGGGCCTGAAGCCCGCCAAGGGCAAGGCCCCGGTGCAGGATGTGGCAGAGGAAAGCCCGCTGGAACCTGTCTGGATCATGCCGCAAGGCGCGCCAATCGCCTTGCGCGCCAAGATGTGGCTCGACTTCCAGAACGATGTGAAAGTATCCGACGTGCAGCTTGCGGCACGCGAAGGCTATGAATCGGTCGAACATACCAAGCGTTACACGACGTTGGGTATGGCCACCGATCAGGGGAAGCTCTCGAACATCAACGGCTTGGCCATTCTGGCCGATAGCCTTGGGGCGGCAATCCCCTCGGTCGGGACGACGACCTTCCGCCCGCCCTATACGCCCGTGCCCCTTGGTGCGCTGGCGGGCGAAGCGCGGGGAGAGATTTTCCAACCCCTGCGCAAGACGCCGATGCATGGCTGGCACGAAAAGAACGGGGCCTATTTTGAACCCGTTGGCTACTGGCGCCGCCCCTATTGCTTCCCCCGTGCGGGAGAGACGCATCATCAGGCCGTGGACCGCGAGGTCAAGAACACGCGCAAGAACCTTGGCCTTTTGGATGCCTCTACGCTTGGGAAGATCATCGTCAAGGGGCCGGATGCGGGGCGTTTCCTCGACATGCTCTATACCGGCGTGATGTCGACCCTGCCGGTGGGCAAATGCCGCTATGGCCTGATGTGCAACGAACAGGGTTTCCTGTCCGACGATGGCGTCGTGGCGCGGATCGACGAGGACACCTGGCTCTGCCACACCACATCCGGCGGGGCGGATCGTATCCATGGGTGGATGGAAGATTGGCTGCAATGCGAATGGTGGGATTGGCAGGTCTACACCGCCAATGTGACCGAACAATATGCCCAAGTGGCCGTCGTCGGCCCCAATGCCCGTAAACTCTTGGAAAAGCTGGGCGGCATGGATGTGTCCAAAGAGGCGCTGCCCTTCATGGGCTGGGCCGATGGCACGCTGGGGGGCTTCCCGGTGCGGGTTTACCGGATCAGCTTCTCGGGCGAACTCTCCTATGAAGTCGCGGTTCCGGCGAGCCACGGTCTGGCCTTTTGGGAGGTTTGTGTGGCTGCTGGGGCGGAATTCGGGGCCATGCCTTACGGGACCGAGGCGCTGCACGTGATGCGGGCCGAAAAGGGCTTCATCATGATTGGCGACGAAACCGATGGCACGGTCATTCCGCAAGACCTTGGCCTTGGCTGGGCGATTTCGAAGAAGAAAGCCGACTACCTTGGCAAACGCGGGCAGGAACGCAGCTTCCTTGCCAGTGCGGACCGTTGGCAGTTGGTCGGGTTTGAAACGCTGGATGGCAGCGTGATCCCCGATGGGGCCTATATCGTGGCTGCGGGCAAGAATGCCAATGGTCAGGGCCATACGCAGGGCCGTGTCACCTCGACCTACCATTCCCCCACTTTGGGGCGTGGCATCGCGATGGGCCTGTTGAAAAAAGGGCCAGAGCGGATGGGCGAGGTGGTGGAATTCACCGATGGCAAGGGTGGTACGGTCAAGGCCAAGGTCGTCTCGGCTGTGTTCTATGATCCGGAAGGGGAAAAGCAGAATGTCTAAGGCCCTATCCCCCCTTGGCGGGGCAAGCTTTGCGGGCTTTGCCCAAGTGCGTGAAATCGGCCCCTTGGGCATGATCACCCTGCGCGCCAAACCCGGCACGGCAGGTTTGGCCGAGGCGGTGAAAGCCGCCACCGGCTGCGCCCTGCCAGCCGTTCGGCAGATCGAGCGGGTGGGCGACAAGGCCGCCGGCTGGATGAGCCCGGATGAATATCTGCTGGTCGTGCCTTATGCCGAGGTGGCGGCGGCGCTTGCCGCTATCGCCACGGCGCTGAAGGGCCAGCATCACCTCGCGGTCGATGTGTCAGATGCCCGCGCGGTGTTCCGCATCGATGGGCCAAAGGCCGATCAAGTGCTGCGCAAACTCTCGCCCGTCGATTTCGATACGCTCCAGCCGGGCGAATTGCGCCGCAGCCGTGCCGCGCAGGTGGCGGCGGCCTTTTGGGCGGATGAGGCAGGCTTCACGCTCGTCTGCTTCCGGTCGGTGGCAGCTTATATGTTGGGGCTTTTGACCCATTCGGCGCAGCCGGGCAGCGAGCTTACTTAGAGAAGGTAAGGGCCTGCATGATGCCCCCGTGCCTTCATCTTGGCTGAAATACTCTCGGGGGGTCCGGGGGGCGGAAAGCCCCCCGGCCTTTCCGTTATAGCCCCACCATCCGCCGAATATCGGCGGGTGTCGCCCCCTCTGCCCGATACTTCGCAAGAGCGCGCGCATCGTCGCGTTTGGCGAGCCTCTTGCCTGCCTCATCGCGGATCAGGGCATGGTGATGATAGACGGGGGTCGGCAGGCTGAAAAGATGCTGCAAGATCACCTGAACGGGGGTGAAGTCGAACAAATCCTCGCCCCGGATCACATGGGTGATCCCGTCATCGGCATCGTCAAAGGCGGAGGCGAGGAAATAGGCCACGATCTCTTCACCCTTGCGCGAGAGGACAACGTCGCCAATCTGGGACAGGGCGTGCTCCCCCTTCACGCAATGGCGTCCCGCATGGGTGGGGCCAGTTTCAGTAAAGCTCAGGTCGTGGTCCGCAAGCGCGGCAAGCGCGCGGGCCATATCCAGCCGCAGCGCATCGCCCGGGCGGCGGCTGTCCATCCCGCGGCCTTGGCAGGTGCCGGGATAGACCTGATGGGCCACACCTTCCTGCGGGGCCGAGAGCGCCGCGCGAATATCGGAGCGTGTGCAGGAACAGGGGTAAAGCAGGCCAAGCGGGGCCAAAGCCTCCAACCGCGCGGTAAAGGCGGCGATCTTCGGGGCCTGATGATGGACAGGGCCATCCCATGTCAGCCCGAGCCAGGTCAGGTCTTCCTCAATCTGTCGCGCCCATTCGGGGCGGCAACGTTCCAGATCGGTATCCTCCATCCGGAGGAGGAACTGCCCCCCGGCGGCGCGCGCCATGTCATGGGCGAGGATCGCCGAATAGGCATGGCCAAGATGCAAAGGCCCAGTGGGAGAGGGCGCAAATCGCGTTACGAAAGCCACGCGAGGAAAGCCTCTTTGGCGCGGTCGGTATAGGCCTTGTAGCGGTCTTTCCGCCCCTTGCGTCATTCATCGGCTGGAAGGTCTTTGCATCCGCGCCCCCAGTGATATGGGTGATCAGCGCGCCCATCGCCGTTTCGGGCGGTGGCGGGGGCAGGGTGCGGCCAAGGATTTCGGCCGCGGCCATCCGGCCCGCAAGCAGGCCCATGGCGGCGGATTCGACATAGCCCTCCACCCCCGTCACCTGGCCCGCAAACCGCAGGTTAGGGCGCTTGCGCAGGCGCATCTGATTGTCCAAGAGCGTGGGCGAGTTGATGAAGGTGTTGCGGTGAATGCCGCCAAGGCGGGCGAAGGACGCATTCTCTAACCCCGGAATCATTTTGAAAACAGAGGTTTGCGCGCCGTATTTCATCTTGGTCTGAAAGCCCACGATATTATAGAGCGTGCCAAGCTTGTTGTCGCGACGCAGTTGCACCACGGCATAGGCCTTGGTCGCCGGATCATGGGCATTGGTCAGGCCCACGGGCTTCATCGGCCCGTGGCGCAGCGTTTCGCGCCCGCGTTCGGCCATCACCTCAATCGGCAGGCAACCGTCGAAATAGCCTGCCGTTTCGCCTTCGTGAAACTCCGTCTTCTCGGCGGCAAGGATCGCGTCGATGAAGGCCTCATACTGCGGCTTGGTCATCGGGCAGTTGATATAGGCGGTGCGTTCCTCCTCCGTCTCGCCCTTGTCATAGCGGCTTTGCCGCCAAGCGACCGACATGTCGATCGTATCGGCATGGACGATGGGGGCGATGGCATCGAAAAAGGCCAGATGTTCGGCGCCCGTGACGGTACGGATACTTTCAGCCAAGGCACCGGAGGTAAGGGGGCCGGTCGCGACGATCCAGTCCCCTTCGGTTGGGAGTTCGGCAATCTCGCCCTCTTCCACCCGGATCAGCGGATGGGCGCGCAGCCGTTCTGTCACGGCGGCGGCAAAGGGATCACGATCTACAGCCAAGGCCCCGCCCGCGGGCAGACGGTGGGCCGCGGCCATTTCCATGATCAAGCCGCCCGCTGCCCGCATTTCCCAATGCAGGAGGCCTACGGCATTGCGTTCATGGTCGTCTGATCGGAAGGAATTGGAACAGACCATTTCCGCCAGATGGCCGGTGCGATGGGCGAAAGTTCCGACCTTGGGGCGCATTTCGTGGATCACCACGGAAACGCCCATTTGCGCGGCCTGCCAAGCAGCCTCGGATCCTGCCATGCCGCCGCCGATGATATGGAGTGTGCGTGTCATGTGGCGGATGTAGCGCCCGCCTGCGGGCCGCGCAAGACGACAGAGATCGCGCTCCGTTCATGTAAGGCCCACTTACTTTTCTTAAAGCCGGGGGGCGCTGCCCCCCGGACCCCCCGGAGTATTTGAGCCAAGATGAAGGGATCAGGGGGAGGGACGGAGGGCTTTGCGGGTGGTGGCAACGAATGCTGCTGGGTCGTCCGGCAGGATGCCAAGCGCGGCGGCCTTTTCAAAAAAACCGCACGCGGGAAGGCCGTTGCCAAAGCGCGCTTCGCAGAGTGCCGCGCGCAGGGGGAGTCCACGGGCTGCGTCCTCCTCCATCAGCTGTTCCAGTTCAGCGGTCAGCCGCGCCATGGGCCAACCCAGATCGCGGGCGAGCTGGCCGTAGCTGATGGTCTGCCCCGCCGCAGCCAGCGCGGCGAGGCGGGCTTCCAGATCACTCATCGCCCTGTTCAGCCACCCGGGCGACCGAGACGACTTCTTCCTCCGCGCCCACATTGAATACCCGCACTCCGCCCGCGCTGCGTGAACGGAAGCTGATCTGATCGACCGGTACCCGGATCGACTGGCCGGTAGAGGTGGCGAGCATGATCTGATCAGAGGCATCCACCGGGAAAGCCGCGACGATGCGCCCGCCGCGCGGGCCGGGGCTGATCGCCTTGACCCCCATGCCGCCCCGCCCGCGCACCGGGTAATCGTGGCTGGAGGACA
>JALOTC010000176.1 GCA_025458085.1 Cypionkella sp.
TCTTGATGGTCATCCGCATAGTCAGCTCTCCTCACTGCGGTGTGTCGAGGGTTTCAGGGCGAGGGCCGAGAAGATGCGGACGAGGTCGGGCAGGATGATGAAGCCTCCCTCGGTGCGGTAGAGTCCCTCGATGAATTCGGTGGGCCAGGCGCTCATGCTGGCCGGAACGGGCAGGATGTCGCGCGCAGCGATGGTGGTCACCTCATGCACGGCATCGGCCATGATCACGATGACCGATGGCTCGCCTTCCAGCATGACCTCTGTCACCATGAAGCGCAGACGGTCGCTTTCCGGCCCGCGCGGCAGGTTCAGCGCAATGGCCAGATCGGCCAAGGGCACGACCGATCCGCGCACGTTCAAGACGCCGGGCACCAAGGGGCCTGCGCCCGGCACGCGGGTCACGGGCATGGGTTCCAGCACTTCACGCAGAAAGGCCGTGGGGATGGCGACCATCTGGTCGCCCAGCGAGAAGCTGACCAGCGTCCGCTGGCCCGCCCCCGTGCCGACTGGGGAAAGATCGCTCATGCGGCCTCCGTCGTCATGGGTTTCTGGGGAGAGGGGTCAGCGGCAAGGCCGCGCCGCCGCGCAAGCGCCACGGCCTGCGCGACATCAAGGATCAAGGCCACACCGCCATCGCCAAGGATGCTGGCCCCAGACACCGCCGTGACGCCCCGGTGCAGCTTGGACATCTGTTTGATGACCACCTGATTGGTGCCAAGGATATGGTCGACGACGATGCCGACCTTTTCCTCGCCTGCCTTGGTGACCACCACATTCTGACGCCCCGCCGCAGGGGCGGCGCAATCCAGGACTTTGTGCAGCCGGATGAAGGGCACGAACTGGCCGCGGATATCCAGAAATTCCCCGCCCGACCGCTGGACCTGCCGTTCAACGGGCAGCTCAACGATCTCTTGCACACATTCCATCGGCAGGGTGTAGCGTTCGCCCGCCACCTCGATCAGCAGGCCGTCGATGATGGCCAGCGTCAATGGCAGGCGCAGGGTCACGGTCGTGCCTTGCCCCTCGGCAGTATCCAGAGTGATCGTGCCACGCAGCGCCTCGATCGTACGGCGGACCACATCCATGCCGACGCCCCGGCCCGAAATCTGGGTGATCGTTCCGGCGGTCGAAAAACCGGGTTCAAAGATCAGGTTGCACAGTTGCGCATCGGTCAGCGCGGCATCCGCCCCGATGAGCCCCATCGCCACGGCCTTGGCGCGCAAGGTGGCGGGGTTCATGCCCCGCCCATCGTCGCGGATGCGGACCAGAACCTCGGTCCCGGCCTGTTCGGCGGACAGCCAGATATTGCCCATCGTGGGCTTTCCCGCAGCCTCGCGCGTGCCGGGCAATTCGATCCCATGGTCAATCGCATTGCGCAGAAGATGCACGATCGGATCGGCCAGCTTTTCGATCAGCGTCTTGTCAAATTCCGTCTCTTCGCCCTCGATGGTGAATTGAACGGGCTTTTGCAGCGCATCGGCCGCCTCGGACACCAGCCTGCGGAAGCGGCCCACAAGCGTGCGCATCGGCACCATCCGCATCGTCATGGTCGTATCGCGCAGCCCGGCGGCAAGGCGGGTGATCTGTTCCGCCGTGGCCAAAAGCGCGGGGTCGCTGCTTTGGCGAGCGAGTTCGGTGAGCCGCGCCTCCACAATGACCAATTCCCCGACCGAATCCATCAGCGCATCCAGCCGCGCGGCCGGCACGCGGATGGTGGCAGCCACCGGTTCCGGCTCGGGTTCGGAGGCGTAAGGCGGCACATCAGGCACAGGGGCTGCGGGGGCGGCTACTGGCACCAAGTCCCACGACACATCCGCGAAAAGAAACACCTCCTCCACATCGCTCCTGCGCACCGTGGCAGGCAGGCGGCAGGTCCAGCGGATATGGCACTGCGCAGGGTCCAGCGACTCTGGTCCGGGAAGGTCTGACAGGTCCGCCTTCAGATCGGTCGCGCCAAGCGCCGCCAACTCGCGGATCAGAAGTTCGGGCTTTTGCCCCGTCTCGAAGGCCCGCCCCTGAAGCGAGAAGGTCAGAACTGACCCCACCGCTTGGGCCACGGGTGCAGGGGCCTCCTCGGCGGGTGCCTCCGCCACATCCTCGTCCCGGCGCAAGGCACGGCCTAGCTCTGCCTCCAACGCCGCGATGATCGCCGGGCGGCGACCTTCGGTATCCGGTTGCCCGGCGACAAGCCCCGGAATTTCATCCCGCGCCAGGAGCGACAGGCGGATCACCTCGGGCGTGACCTCGGCCGCGCCGGAACGGATGCGATCAAAGGCGGTTTCAAAGCCGTGAACGAAGTCCGACAGGTCGGACAGGCCGAACATGGCGGCATTTCCCTTGATCGTGTGCAGGTCGCGGAACACCTGCGCCACCAACGCACCATCCTGCGGTGCCCCCCTCAGGTCCAGAAGGCCCCGATCAAGGCTTTCCAGAAGATCGCGCAATTCATCCTGAAAGGTCTGAAGCAGATCGGCCGGGATCATCCGAACACCTTGCGGGCTACGGCCAGAAGCTTGGCCTGATCGAAGGGTTTGACCATCCAGCCCGTGGCCCCCGCCTCGCGCGCCACTTGCTTGAGCGACTCCGAGGAATCGGTCGACAACACCACCACCGGAACACCTTGGCCTTTGGGATGCTGGCGCAGCGCGCGGATGAAGCTGATGCCATCCATATTCGGCATGTTCTGGTCGGTGATGATGCCATCGACCGCCTGTGCAGTGGCCTTGGCAAGACCATCCAGCCCATCCACCGCTTCGATCACCGTATAGCCGGCCTCGCCCAAGGTCAGGGCGACCATCCGGCGGATCGAGGGGGAGTCGTCCACGGTCAGAACCGTCTTTGTCATCTGCCTTGCCTCATTCTGTCAGCGGATCGGTGCACGCATCGGGTGCAAGAAAGGGGCCAAGTGCCAATTCGGCGGCCAATTGTGCAGGCTGCGCCTCAGGCAAAAGTCTGACGGACAGGACCCTGCCCTCTTGGGCGGCAGCACGCACGGCGGCGACCAGAACCTGCAAGACGGGCGCATCGGTCTGTTCGAGCGCGCTGGCGTCGATTTCAACGGGGCGGGATGCGGGCAAGGCAGAAAGCTGCGCGGCAAGTCGCGGCGCATCGGTCAGGGTCACGCTGCCCGCCATGCGCAGGCGCAGCGGTTTTTCGGCGGTCATCGGCTCCCTCTCTTTCGACCCGAGATCATCGTGTGGGTGAGAACGGAAGGCTCGGCCCGCAGTTTATGGGGGGAGCATGGACCGGAAGGATTGCCGCGCCAGACAAAAGGATGCCCCGCGGCCGAGCGAGAGGCATGGCATTTGTCCGGGTAGTCGCCTTCCGGTCACCTGCCACTATCTGTAAGCTGATCAAGTTCGGTTCGCGGGCGGGGAGGCAACGCGTGCTAGACTACAGCCACGACTGGCGCCTTGTTCTGGCGGCCTATGCAATCGCGATCATGGCGGGCTTTACGGGCCTGTCCTTGACACGGGGCGCGAATGCGCTTCCGGCGGGGCGCCGCAAAGCCGTGGTATCCATGGCGTCCGTGGCTTTAGGGGGCGGCATCTGGTCAATGCATTTCGTGGCCATGCTGGGCCTGCAACTGCCGATCCTGTTCTTTTACGATGCGCTGGTCACGCTCGTCTCGGCGCTTGCCGCGATCCTGATGACGGGACTTGCCCTGTTGATCCTGCATTTCCGCCCGCGGACACACCGCAGCCTGACACTCGCAGGCAGCGTGATTGGCTTGGGCATCTTGCTGATGCATTACATAGGTATGTCCGGGATGGAACTGTGCCGCCCGGTCTATACGCTGCCGGGCATCCTTGGGGCCTTGGTGGCGTCGGTTCTTCTGTCCGTCCTCGCGGTGCATGTCGCCTATTCCGATCGGGGGCGGCGCAACATTCTTTTGGGCACGGTCTGTTTCGGCACGGCGGTGGTGCTGGTGCATTTCCTTGCCATGGCAGGCACCGGCTTTCTGGGCGATGCCGGGTCTGGCGCGACTGGCCCTGCCCTTGGCAATGAAACGCTGGCCATCATCGTGACCCTTGCGGCTTTTGTGATTTCTGCCGCCTTCCTTCTGACCGGAATCACCTTTTTCCCGGTCGAGGCCGAGGCGGAAGCCGCACCCCCGCCGCCCGCCGTGGCAGAACCTGCCCCAGCCCCGCCGCGCAACGAAACGGCGCTGCGCATCCCGCATGAACGCGAAGGGCGGACCTTCTTTCTGGACCCTGCGACCATCGCTGCCGTGAAGGCCGAAGGGCATTATACGATCCTGCACCGGGGGACAGAGACGCTGTTCTGCCCTTGGTCCATCTCGGAGGCGGAGGAACGTCTGGCCCCGGCGGGGTTCCTCCGGGTGCATCGCAGCTATCTTTTGAATCCGGCGCGGGTGGTGAAATTCGAACGGCTGAAAGACTCGGGCCAATGCAGCGTTGACGGGGCCGAAGGGCTGCTCATCCCCGTCAGCCGAACACGGCTTGCTGACCTGCGCGAGGTGCTGGGCGTATGACGCGGGCGAGGCTTTCGCAGTTCGTGCAGCCTATTCGCCATTCGTGCAAATCGCCTCTCTCTTCGTTCGGCGGCACTCAACAGTTGCGCAAGCCACAATAGGGTCCTCGCAAGTGCGCTGGAATGACGCACATGGGAGGAGAATATGATACCACCGGCCTTCGAGTATCATCGGCCGACCGACCTTGCGTCGGCCATCGGGATTTTGACAGAACACGGGGATGAGGCGCGGGTGATCGCGGGCGGGCACAGCCTGATCCCGATGATGAAACTGCGCATGGCCGAGATCGGCCATCTGGTCGATCTGCAGTCCGTTGCGGAACTGCGCGGCATCACCGTTACGGCGGACCGCGTGACCATCGGCGCGATGACCACGCAAGCCGAACTGATCACGCATGACGGGCTGGCCGAGGCGGCGCCGATCCTGCGCGAGGCGGCGCTTCAGATCGCCGATCCGCAGGTGCGCTATATGGGCACCGTGGGCGGCAATGTCGCCAACGGCGACCCCGGCAATGACATGCCCGGCCTGATGCAATGCCTTGATGCCCAGTTCACGCTTGTGGGGCCGGATGGCAGCCGCGATGTTGCCGCGCGCGATTTCTACCATTCCGCCTATGCGACGGAACGGGCGGATGATGAAATCCTGACGGCGATTTCCTTTGCCCGGCCCAAGGGCGGCTATGCGTATGAAAAGCAAAAGCGCAAGATTGGCGACTATGCCACCGCCGCCGCTGCCGTGCTGATCACCAAAGAGGGCGGCAAGGTCGCCACCGCATCCGTCGCGATGACCAACCTTTCCGACACGCCGATCCGGTCGGATGCAGCGGCAGAGGCACTTGTCGGCACGGCTTGCGATGATGCGGCGGTCAAGGCCGCCATTGCCGCCATGCTGGGCGATATTGACCCCCAGCAAGACAACCGCGGCCCGATTGAATTCAAGCGCCATGTGGCGGGGATCATCCTCGCCCGCGCCATCGCCCGCGCCTTCTCGCGGGCCTGAGGGAGG
>JALOTC010000177.1 GCA_025458085.1 Cypionkella sp.
CGCCGATGCGGTGGCGGTGGCCTATGTCTCGCCCCTGATCGTCACGCTCCTGTCGGTCGTCCTTCTGGGCGAACATGTCGGCCCCCGCCGCTGGGCCGCTGTGGCCGTGGGGATGGCGGGCGTTCTTGTCATGCTCCGCCCCGGCGCGGGCGTCATTCAGGGCGCGGCCCTCCTCGTCCTCATCTCTGCCGCCTGCTACGCCGCAAGCCATATGATGACCCGCCGCATGCGGGGAACCGAAGCCGCGATCACGCTGTCCTTCTATGTCCAATGCGGCTTTGTCGTCGTCAGCGCGACGATGGGCCTTGTCGCGGGCGATGGAAAATTCGCAGGCTCCACAGACCCCTCGCTCGCCTTCCTCCTGCGCCCTTGGGTCTGGCCCCCCCTGCCCGACTGGCCTGCCTTCCTTGCCACCGGCCTTGCCGTGGCCGTGGGTGGGTTGATGATTTCCCAAGCCTACCGCCTCTGCGAAGCGGGCCTCATCGCCCCTTTCGAATATGCCGGTATGCCCATGGCCATCTTCTGGGGCGTGATGATCTTTGGCACATGGCCCGACCTGACCGCTTGGGCCGGCATCGCGCTCATCTGCGGCGCGGGGCTTTACACGCTCTGGCGCGAAACCATCCGCCGCCAGGAAAGCCGGTTCGACAGCCGGAGCGGGCGGGTCTGATCCCGGCAAGCATACCCTGCGCCTCTGACCACGCTTGGGGAGGGCTGTCTGCCCTCCCCAAACCCCTCCCGAGGATATTTAAGAACAGATGAAGACAGCACGGGAAGAAAGGGCCTTCGCCCTTACCCCATGGTTTCAAGGCAATGGCGGCGAAAGGCGCGTTTGAGCATGTCGAGTTCCTGCCGGAGGAGATCGACCTCTGCGCGCATGTCATCTTCCATCGCAACACCGGTGATGATGGTGAAATGCGCCAAAGTCTCTGACTGCCCGGCCTCGCGGATCAGGAAGGTCTGGACCCCTTCATTCAGGGCCTCTGGCGGCACCGGCACCCGAACCAGCCAGTCCCCCGGGCGATCGGTGACCGGGTCGACCGTCACGCCCTGCACAAGACGTTCAAGAAGAAGCACCTCCAGCGCGGGTTTGTTCTCTGCCCCCGTCAGCACCCCCTCCCAGACCCCGGCCCGGATGCGCGTCTTGGTCAGCCGTTTCTCGATCATGCCCGCCTCACAATTCCGCCCGCGGACGGCGGCTCAACGTCACGTCGCGCAGGATGATCTGGTTCATTTCCGGCCCTTCAAAGATCAGGTCGACCCACAGGCGTTCCACCCGCTTTTCATTCACCTTGGTATAGGCAAGGTCGAACTCGACCATCACCTCTTCATCGCCCAAGGGCAATTCACGCACGATCTGTTCCACATTCGGCCCGTGCTTGATGTTCAGCCGGGCAAAGATTTCCAGCGGCTTTTCCATTTCCACGATCACATCAAGACGGATCAGATGGCGCAGCTTCAGCCCTTCTGCCGCGCCCGGGGGCAGGTCCAGCACAAGGCTGAGGAACGATCCGTCAAAGCGGAACACATCCATGCGAAAGCCAAAGGGCGCAAGATCCGCCTCGCGCGTGTTGCGAATCTGGCGCACGGTCAATTCGCTGCGTCGGCAGTCATGAAAGACCGTCGCGCCCTCGCAGACGCTGGCCTTGCCCGGTACGGTGGAAAATCCCGGCACCGGGATCGGGCCACGCCACAGATCGGGCCGCCAACTCCAATCCGTGCCAAGGGGTTTGCGCATGGCATTGGAGCCGATCACAGGCAGGGCCAGACGATGCTCCGCCTCAAAAATCACGCGGTCCAGATTGCGGCGCAAGGCGCGCGCCTTCTGCCGCAGCCCGCTCAACTCTTCCAGTTGCATCCGCGTGCTGCGCTCGGCCAAGTGGGACCAGCGCCGTTGCATCCGCCGCTGCAAGACGCGATCGATCTGTTCGGTCAGCCAACCTGACATCTGTACCCCTGACTCACGGACCGACTGATTCCGTCTGACACGGCGATTGTTACCGCCATGGAAACGATTCCCTTATTGCAGCAAAAGGATAACGGTTCAAACCCCAAGCATCATAGGGAAAGAGCAGGTCAAGCCCCCGTGCCGCCCGCCCCATTCGTCCGGCGCAGCGCCCGTGCCGTCGCCTCCACAATCGCGCGGCCCTCTTCCGGCGCAAGCTCCGGCCCCAGCGCGCTGATGGAAACCAACCGGCCGTTCAGCGGCATCATCCCCCGCCAATAGCGGCCCACGGCCCGATCCTCGACCAGAACGAACAGGATGCCGCGCGCCTCGCGCACCGAAAGCACCGCCACATCTCCCGCCCGCCCCCGGCGGCTCAGCGAGGCCCGCCCTTCCGCCGTGGTCAGAAACCGCGCCACGCCCGCGCCAGAAGCCGCCAGTGCCCCCGCGCTCCCCGCAGGCCCCACCGCAACCGACACCGCCGCAGGCGTGACCGGCGCGCTATCGCTGCACCGGCCCAAAACCACCACCGCCTGCCCCGCGCTTTCGGCAAGGCTCGACGGGTCCGGGCAATAGCCCACAGGCCCCGCCACCCGCACCGCGCCTTCCAGAACCGAAATCTGACGGGGAAGGGGCGGAGGCTCCTCCGGCCCGCCACCCCCGCCCGTCGGCTGACAGCCCGCGAGCGCAAGCGCCGTCACCGCAACAGCGGCCCTTCGCATTCCCGAACCGAACACAGACCTTACTGATCCATATAGATGTGTTTTTCCGCCTTTGCGCCGGGGTGGGTCACCGCGCCCCAACGCGCGCCCCCGACCATCCGCGCGAATTTCCACACCGCGCCCGATTCATATTGCGTGGGCTTCGGCCCGGCCCAAGCCGCCTTGCGCGCCGCCAGTTCCGCCTCGGTCAAAGCCACCGAAAGCTCGCCCGTGATCGCGTTGATCGTGATCATGTCACCGTTTTGCAGCAGGGCAATCGGCCCGCCATGCGCCGCTTCCGGCCCCACATGCCCCACACAGAACCCCCGCGTCGCGCCCGAGAATCGGCCATCCGTAATCAGCGCCACCTTCTTGCCCATGCCCTGGCCCGAAAGCGCTGCGGTCGTCGCCAGCATCTCGCGCATCCCCGGCCCGCCCGCGGGGCCTTCGTTGCGGATGACGATGACCTCGCCCTCCTTGTAGCCACGGTTCTTCACCGCCTCAAAGGCTTCTTCCTCGCATTCAAACACGCGGGCAGGCCCGGTGAACACCTGCTCGGCCTCGCTCATGCCCGCGACCTTCACAATCGCCCCATCCGGCGCAAGGTTCCCCTTCAGCCCGACAACCCCGCCCGTCGGCGTGATCGGCGTGCCAATCGCATGGATCACCCGGCCATCCGGCGCGCCCTTGATCTCCTCCAGCGCCTCGCCCAGCGTCTGGCCGCTCGCCGTGATGCAGTCCAGATGCAACAGCCCCGCCTTGGCCAGTTCCTTCATCACCACCGGAACGCCGCCCACCTCATACAGGTCTTTGGCCACATATTCCCCACCGGGGCGCAGGTTCACGAAATAGGGCGTATCGCGCATGATGTCCGCCACATCGAACAGGTCAAAATCGATCCCCGCCTCATTGGCAATCGCGGGCAGATGCAGCGCCGCATTGGTGCTGCCCCCGGTGCAGGCCACAACCCGCGCCGCATTCTCAAGGCTCTTGCGCGTCACGATATCCCGCGCGCGAATGTTGCGCTCGATCAACCGCATCACCGCCGCGCCCGAGGCTTCGCAGAACTGATCCCGGCTTTCATAAGGCGCGGGCGCGCCCGAGGAATTCAACAGCGCCAGCCCAATCGCCTCTGACACACAGGCCATCGTATTGGCCGTATATTGCGCGCCACAAGCGCCCGAGGATGGGAATCGTCACATCGCGCCCCTCATAGCGCCCCGGCAGGATCGACCCGCCATAGACAAAGACCGAAGGCACATTGAGCCGCACCATGGCCATCATCATGCCGGGCAAGCTCTTGTCACATCCGGCAAGGCCCACCAGCGCGTCGTAGCAATGGCCCCGCATCGTCAACTCCACCGTATCGGCAATCGCATCCCGGCTGGCGAGGCTGGACCGCATCCCCTCATGCCCCATGGC
>JALOTC010000043.1 GCA_025458085.1 Cypionkella sp.
TCGAGCTCCTGCAGGCCGGTGGGGGAGGTGACGTTGATCTCGGTCAGCCAGTCGCCAATCACATCGATCCCGACAAAGACCTGCCCCTTGTCGCGCAGAACCGGGCCGATCGTGCGGCAAATCTCCAGATCACGCTCGGTCAGCCCGATCTTTTCGGCCCGGCCGCCGACATGCATGTTCGACCGAGTCTCGCCTGCCTGTGGGACACGGTTGATCGCGCCGACAGGCTCCCCATCGACCAAGATCACGCGTTTGTCGCCCTTGGCCACATCGGGCAGGAACTTTTGCACGATCAAAGGTTCTCGGCTCATGCCGGTGAAAAGCTCATGCAATGAGGCAAGATTGCGGTCGTTCGGGTCAAGGCGGAACACGCCTGCCCCGCCATTGCCGTAAAGCGGTTTGAGGATGATGTCGCCGTGGCGTTCCTTGAATGCCCGGATCGTCGCCAGATCGCGGGCAATCGCCGTAGGCGGGGTCAGCGTCGGAAAGCGCAGGACCAAAAGCTTCTCTGGGCTGTTCCGCACCCAAAATGGGTCGTTTACCACCAGCGTCTTGGGATGGATCAGCTCCAACAAGTGAGTTGTGGTAATATAGCCCATGTCAAAAGGCGGGTCTTGCCGGAGCCAGACCACATCTACCTCGGCCAGATCCACCTCGACTTCTGGCCCATAGCTGACATGGTTGCCCTGCTCTCGCCTGAGTTCGATCCAATGGCCACGTGCCACGACACGGCCTTCCACAAAGGCGAGCTTATCAGGTGTGTAGAAAAACAGCGCATGGCCGCGTGCCTGCGCCTCTAGCCCGATCCGGAACGTGCTGTCCCCGTTGATGTTCACCGACCCAATCGGGTCCATCTGAAGCGCAACCTTGAGCGGCATGAGCCATCCTCCTGTCTTGCGCCGAGCATTGGCGCATCAGGGGCAAAGATGCAAACAGTCAGGCCGCAAAGGCGTTTTCAAGAATTTCAATCGAGCCCGAACCATCAACCAGCGCCACATCGAACCGGCAATCTGTCGCTTGCCCACGCGGCTCACGCGCCAGAAATTCGCTGGCCGCGCGTGAGATTCGACCCATTTGCCGCAGCGTCAGGCTTTCTGCCGCGCTTGCATGGCTGCGGCTTTGCTTCACTTCGATAAACACCACCGTATCGCCTTCGCGCGCGACCAGATCGATTTCCCCGCTTCTCCCGCGCCACCGCCGGGCACAGACAGGCCGACCGCTGCGGGTATAGAACTGCGCCACCTGTTCTTCGGCGGCGAGTCCCGCGTGAAAAGCGCGCGAACCCTTCAGGCCCCGCGTGCCAAGGCCATCTGATAGACCTGCCGCCGGGGCAGACCGGTCGCCGCTGCCACGGCGGCCGCCGCATCCTTGACCGACATCGTCTGAAGTGCGGCATCCAGCGCCGCCTGAACTGATTCTGCCGTATGGGTCACTGGCGATGCGCGATCGATCACCAAGACGATTTCGCCCTTCGGATCGGTCGGGCCAAGCGCATCCAGCACCTCTTCCACCGTGCCACGACGTACTTCTTCGAAGCGTTTGGTCAATTCCCTGCATAGCGCCATCCTCCGCGAGCCTCCGAAGGATTGCGCCAAATCACCTAATGTTTCCCTAACGCGTTTGGGTGATTCATACAGGATCACGGTCGCCTCTGCGGCGGCAAGGCCAGCGAGGAAACTTTGGCGCGCAGTGCGGGTACTGGGCGGGAAGCCAGCGAAGAGAAAGCGGTCGGAGGGAAGCCCTGAGAGTGTCAGCGCGCAAAGCGCGGCCGAGGGGCCGGGGGCTGCGAAAAGCGGCAAGCCCGCCGCGATCACCGCGCGCGCCAGGCCAAAGCCCGGGTCAGATACCAGCGGTGTTCCCGCCTCTGACGCATAGACGACCGATTTTCCTTCTTCCAACGCGCGGATCAGCCGGGGCAGGGCCTCAGCCTCGTTATGATCGTGATAGGCCACCAGCGGCCGTTTCGAGAGGGCAATCCCGTGAATCTCCATCAGATGTCGCAAGCTCCGGGTATCTTCTGCCGCAAGCACATCCGCGCCAGCCAACAGATCAAGCGCGCGCAGCGTGATGTCGCGAGCCGCACCGATAGGGGTGGCGATGAAATGCAGGCCCGGCGCAATGGCCTGCTGCGCCGTTGCCGTTCCCTCTGCCAAGGGGCGGAAATCCGTCATGTCCTCTTGCCTCCCGCGTTTACTTCGCCCCGCGTAGCCCGTAAGTTCGACGCTGACCTGCGCTGTTGGGAGGGGTATTTCATGTTGTCGCTTTTGCACCGTCTAGGCAAGTCTGCAAGGGCCATGGCCGCTGTCACGGCGGCCCTTGCATTGGCAGCCTGTCAACCAACCTCCGGCCCCGCGGTCGGGCCTGCAATCGATACAAACGCGCCTGTCCCTGTCGCCCTTCTTGTGCCTGCCGGTTCGGGCCAGGCAAGTGACGAGCTTCTGGCGCGCTCGCTGCAGAATGCGGCGCGGCTGGCGATCTCTGATCTGGGCAATGTGCGGATCGATTTGCGAGTCTACAGCACCGCCGCACAGCCCGGGCAGGCGCAGGCCATGGCGACCCGCGCTATCGATGAAGGGGCCAAAATCATCCTCGGGCCCGTCTTCGCGCAAGAGGCGAATGCCGCTGGCGTTGTCGCTGCGGCGCGGGGCGTGAATGTCCTTGCCTTTTCCAATAACCCCGACATCGCCGGGGGGAATGTCTTTATCCTCGGCCCCACGTTCCAGAACACCGCAACCCGCCTTGCAGGCTATGCCGTTCGGCAGGGCAAGCGGCGGATCATGGTCGTCCATGACCAGAACGCCGCCGGTCTGTTGGGCCGTGCTGCGATTGAACAGGGGGTGGCCCGCGCCGGTGGGCAGGTCGTTGGTGTCGGCTCTTACGCCTTCTCGCAAAATGGCGTGGTGCAGGCCGCACCCCAGATCGTGGCACAGGCGCGCGCAGCCTCTGCCGATGCCGTCTTTCTTACCGCAGATACGGCCGGCGCTTTGCCGCTCGTCACACAGCTTTTGTCGGACAACGGCCTTGGCCCAGCGGCAACCCAGTTCATCGGCCTGACCCGTTGGGACATTCCGCAGGCCACACTTTCGCTGCCCGGCGTGCAGGGCGGGTGGTTTGCGCTGCCCGATCCCAATCTCTACCAGCAGTATCAGAATCGCTACATGGCTGCCTTCGGAGAGGCGCCGCATCCGATCTCGGGCCTTGCCTATGATGGCATCGCCGCCATCGGGGCCTTGGTCAAGCAAGGGCGGGCTAATGCCTTGACCAGTTCCGCGCTCACGACGAATGCCGGTTTCGTCGGCGTCAACGGCATCTTCCGCCTGCGCTCTGACGGGTTGAACGAACGCGGGCTGGCCATCGCGCAGGTGCGCGGCGGGCAGGCCGTGGTCGTCGATCCGGCACCCCGCAGCTTTGGCGGGGCAGGGTTCTGACCGCAGGATCAGGAAAACGGGGGGCAGCGTGCCACTCACCGCAATCTCGTCGGGGCAGGGCCTCGCACCCGATCCGTTCGAACTGATCCTCCCCGCGGTCGAGATCATCGATCCCGACCGCGTTTTTGCGGCGATCACGGCCGACCTGCCGCCGGGCGCAGAGGCGCGGGACATCCGCGCCATCACCGTGCGCCACCTGTCGCAGACACGGGCTGCCGCGAATGAGGCACTGGCCCGCGCCTTTGCCGCCCGCCCGCGGGCCGCGCGCGAATTGGTCCGCGCGCAGGCCCATCTGACCGATGGGATCATCCGCGTGACGCTGGCCGTGGCCCTGCGCCACCTGCATCCGCTGGCCAACCCGTCAGACGCCGAAAAGATCGCGGTCGTCGCCGTGGGGGGCTATGGCCGGGCCGAAATGGCCCCCTTTTCCGATGTGGACCTTCTGTTCCTCACGCCATGGAAAACCACGCCTTGGGCCGAGAGCCTTGTGGAATCCATGTTGTATATCCTGTGGGACCTGAAGCTGAAGGTCGGCCACGCGACCCGCACAGTGAGCGATTGCTTGCGATTGGGGCGCGAGGATATCACCATCCGCACGGCGCTGCTGGAGCATCGCTTCATCGCGGGCCATGCGCCCCTTGCACAAGATCTTGCCGATAAGCTGTGGGCCGAACTGTTCCGCACTTCCGGCCCCGAATTCATCGAGGCGAAACTGGCGGAACGCGCTGAACGGCATCGGCGGCAAGGGGGGCAGCGCTATGTGCTGGAACCCAATGTGAAGGAAGGCAAGGGCGGCCTGCGCGATCTGCAAACGCTCTACTGGATCGGCAAATACCTGCACCGCGTGGGGGCAGCGCGCGAATTGGTTCAGGTGGGCCTGTTCAGTGTCGATGAATATGACAGCTTTCGCACCGCCGAAGATTTCCTCTGGGCCGTGCGCTGTCACCTCCATTACATCGCCGGCCGCGCGATGGATCAGCTGACCTTCGACATGCAGGTCGGCGTGGCCGAACGCATGGGTTATGCCGACCGGGCCGGGCGCCGCGCGGTCGAGGTGTTCATGCAGGATTACTTTCGCCATGCCACGCGTGTGGGCGAATTGACCCGCATCTTCCTGACCGAACTGGAGGCACGCCACGCCAAACCGGAAGCCAGCCTTTTGGGCTTGTTCAAGCGGCGCAAACGCGTGCGCATGGGCTATGCGCTCGTGCAGGGGCGGATCGATGTGGCCGACCCCGAAACCTTCCTCGCCGACAAGTTGAACCTTCTGCGCGTCTTTCAAGAGGCGCTGCGGACCGGTTATCTCCTCCACCCCAATGTCATGCGCCTGATCGCGGCCAATCTGGACCGCATCGATGACGATCTGCGTCAAGACCCAGAGGCGGTGCAGATCTTCCTCGATCTTCTGCTGAACCACGGCAATCCCGAACGCGCGCTGCGCCGGATGAATGAACTGGGCGTGCTTGGCGCCTTCATCCCGGAATTCGAGGCGATTGTCGCCATGATGCAGTTCAACGTCTATCACCACTACACGGTAGATGAACACATCATCCAAACGATCAGCGTTCTGGCCCAGATCGAACGCGGCGAGTTGGTGGAGGAATTGCCGGTCGCCTCCGGAATCCTGAAAGCCGGGGTGAACCGCAAGGTGCTTTATGTGGCGCTTCTGCTGCATGATATCGGCAAGGGCCGACCAGAGGATCATTCGATCCTTGGCGCGCAGATGACCCGCCGCATCGCACCCCGCCTTGGCCTGACGGCCGAGGAGGCGGAAACGGCGGAATGGCTGGTACGCTATCACCTCTTGATGTCCGATATGGCGCAGAAACGCGATATCGGCGATCCGCGGACCGTGCGCGATTTCGCCAAGGCGGTCAAAACCCGCAAACGGCTTGATCTCCTAACGGTGCTGACGGTCTGCGACATCCGCGGCGTCGGCCCCGGTACATGGAACAACTGGAAAGCCATGCTCTTGCGCCGGCTGTATGCCGATACCTCCGATGCGCTGGAAAGCGGGTTGGAATACACCAATCGCGAAAAGCGCGAGGATGAAGCGAAAGGTGCCTTGCGCGCGGCCTTGTCGGATTGGCCCGCACCAGACCTGCGCGCCGAACTGGCCCGCCATTATGCGCCCTATTGGCAGGGGCTTTCGACGGAAACGCAGGCCGTCTTTGCCCGTCTCCTCAAGGGTATTGGCGATGACGAGATCCGCATCGACCTCCACCCTGAACCCGACCGCGATGCCACCCGCGCCTGTTTTGCCCTGGCCGATCATCCGGGCATCTTTTCGCGCCTTGCGGGGGCCTTGGCGCTTGTGGGTGCGAATGTCGTCGATGCGCGGACCTATACGTCCAAGGATGGCTACGCCACCGCCGTATTCTGGGTGCAGGATATCGACGGGCGACCCTATGACGAATCCCGCCTGCCGCGCCTGCGCCAGATGATCGACAAGACGCTCAAGGGCGAAGTGGTCGCCCGCGAGGCGCTGAAAGACCGAGACAAGGTGAAAAAGCGCGAACGCGAATTTCGCTTTCCGACCCATATCACCTTCGACAACGAAGGATCTGATATCTACACGATCATCGAGGTTGACACCCGCGACAGGCCCGGTCTGCTCTATGATCTGACCCGCACCTTGGCCAACAACAACATCTACATCGCCAGCGCGGTGATCGCGACCTTTGGCGCGCAGGTGGTCGATAGCTTTTACGTCAAAGACATGTTTGGCCTGAAACTCCATGCGAAATCCAAGCAAGACGCTTTGGAGAAGCGGCTGAGGCAGGCCATTGCCGAAGGGGCGGAGCGCGCGAGCCAATGAGCAGTGGCCGGCTGATCCGCAATGTCGTCACCCTCGGGGGCTGGACATTGGTGTCGCGCGGCGCGGGCTTCGCGCGCGATGTGCTGATGGCCAATTACCTTGGCGCTGGGGCCGTGGCTGATGCGATCCTTGTTGCGCAATCGCTGCCCAACATGTTCCGCCGCTTCTTTGCCGAAGGGGCGTTCAACACTGCTTTCGTGCCGCTGTACTCCAAAAAGCTGGAGGCGGGCGAGGATGCACAAGGGTTCGCCCAAGATGCCTTCAACGCGATGGCATGGTTCCTCGTGGCCTTCTCTGTCTTTGGAACGCTGGCCATGCCTGCGCTGGTCTACGCCATGGCCGCAGGTTTCGCGGGCGATGCGCGGTTTGACCTTGCCGTGGCCTATGGCCAGATCGGCTTTTCCTATATCTTTTTTGTCAGCCTTGTTGCGCTGATCTCGGGTGTTCTGGTCACGCGCGGGCGGTTTGTGGAGGCGGGGTTCGTTCCCGTCCTCATGAACCTTGCCTTCATCGCGGCCATGCTTTTGGCAGATCGCTTCGGCTGGGACATGGGCCTGACACTCGCCTGGACCCTGCCGCTGACCGGGCTTTTGCAACTGGCCTATTCATGGTTTTCCGCGCGCCGCCTTGGCACGACCTTCCGCCTTGGCCTGCCCCGCTGGACGCCAGACCTCAAGCGCCTCGCCGTGATCGCGGGGCCTGCGCTTCTGGCGGGCGGGGTGGTGCAGATCAACCTGATCGTTGGGCGGCAGGTGGCGTCCCAGACCGAAGGCGCGGTCGCATGGCTCGCCTATGCGGATCGGCTTTATCAGCTTCCTTTGGGCGTTGTGGGCATCGCAATCGGCACCGCGCTTTTACCTGCGCTTTCGCGTGCGCTTGGCGCTGGAAATGCGCAAGAGGGGCGCGATGCCTTTAACCGCGGCACGGAATTCGCGCTGGCCATGACCGTGCCTGCCGCCGTGGCGCTGGTGGTGATCGCGCTGCCGATCTGCGAAGTGCTCTATCAGCGCGGGGCCTTTGGCCCGCAAGATACCGCCAATACCGCGCTGGCCTTGGCCGCCTATGGGATTGGCCTGCCTGCCTTCGTCCTGCAAAAGGTGCTGCAACCCCTGTTCTACGCCCGCGAAGACACACGCAGCCCGTTTCGTTTCGCGCTGGTTTCTATGGTGGTCAACGCGGTCCTTGCCATCGCGCTGATGCCGCTGGTGGGCTTTGTCGCGGCGGCTGTGGCCACGACCCTTTCGGGCTGGATCATGGCATGGCAGCTTTGGCGTGGTAGCCGCGCGATGGGCAGCGAGGCGGAATTCGACCCCAGGATGAAGGCGCGGCTCTGGCGCATCATTCTTTCCGCTTTGGTCATGGGTGGGGTGCTCTGGGCGGGCACGATCGTCCTTGCCCCCATGCTGGCCGCCGCAGGCCTGCGGATCGCGGGCCTGTCGATCCTGATCGCGGCAGGGATCATCACCTATTTCGGCTTCGGCACCCTGATCGGGGCCTTTTCGCCTGCGGAATTGCGCGCAGCCCTGCGCCGCAAGCGGGGCTAACGTTGGCGGAGCTTGTCCAGCACACGCCGCGCCCCACCGGGGCTGACCACGAAAGAGAGCAGGAACCCGGTCACGAAACCCGCCACATCGGCCACCCATTCCCAACCGCCGCCGAACAACAGCCCAAAGACCAGTTGCACCGCCAAGAGAAAGCCGATCAGGCTGAAGGCGCGGTATTTGTTCGCCCCCACCGCCGCCAGATTGACCCACAGCAGGAAAGTAAAGCCGCCGATCAAGCCATACACCGCCGGATAGCCGCCAATCAGCGGTTGACGCACCTCGGGCAGGATCAGCGTATAGATCACCGCCGCCATGGCGGCAGAGCCGAAGAACACCACCAGCACCGCCCACCAGCGGAACACCTCGCCCACCATCTTGCCAAGGGCGAGCAGGATCACCACGACAAAGACCGCATGCATCGTGGTGCCGTGGACAAGGCTATAGGTGAACAGCCGGTGAATGCCATCAAGAGGATAGCTGCCAATCTCCATCATGTAGCGCATCAACTCGGGCGAAAAGGCAAAGCGCTCCATCGCCTGCAGCCGCCAGCCCACGCCCTCGGCCCCGCCGACAAGGCCCCGCCCGGCCAAGGCCACCACAATCTCCAGCGCGATGATCGGCAGCGCAATGGCCCAGACAACCCAAGGCAACGGGTTCAGTGGTGGTGCGGTATGGCTGTTCATGCAGTGCTTTCCCTCTCGGCGCCGCGATTGACGCCCCTTGCCCCTTGGATTACGCCACGGGGGCAGGATTTTCCAGATGGAGTGAACCATGGCCGAGCCGGTCCAAACGCCTCAGGCTGCCTTCAAGCCCCGCATCTTCTCGGGCATCCAACCCTCGGGGGGGCTGACGCTGGGCAATTACCTCGGCGCGCTGAAACGCTTTGTCGAAAAGCAGGAAGAGGGGATCGAAACGATCTACTGCCTTGTCGACATGCACGCGATCACCGTCTGGCAAGAGCCGGAAAAGCTGCGCCAGCAGACCCGCGAAGGGGCCGCCGCCTTTATCGCTGCCGGGATTGATCCGGCGCGGTCGATCCTGTTCAACCAAAGCCAGGTCACGGCCCATGCCGAATTGGCGTGGATTTTCAACTGTGTCGCGCGCATGGGCTGGATGAGCCGCATGACCCAGTGGAAGGACAAGACCGCAGGCAAGAATGCCGAGGCGGCAAGCCTTGGGCTTTTCGCCTATCCCGCCCTGATGGCCGCCGATATTCTGGCCTATCACGCGACGATGGTGCCTGTGGGAGAGGACCAGAAACAGCATCTGGAACTCACCCGCGACATCGCGATCAAGTTCAACAATGACTATGGCGTGACTTTCTTTCCCATTGTCGAACCCGTGATCGAAGGCGCGGCCACCCGCGTGATGTCCTTGCGCGACGGGACCAAGAAGATGTCGAAATCCGACCCCTCGGATCAAAGCCGCATCAACCTGACCGATGATGCCGATGCGATTGCCTCAAAGATCCGCAAGGCCAAAACCGATCCGGAGCCTTTGCCCGAGACGCTCGATGGTCTGAAAGACCGGCCAGAGGCGCGGAACCTCGTGAACATCTATGCCGCATTGGCCGAGATGACGCCGCAGGCTGTGGTGGCGGAATTCGCCGGTGCGCAATTCGGCACGTTCAAGCCAAAGCTCGTGGAGCTCGCCGTGGCGCGGCTTTCGCCCATCACGACCGAGATGAACCGCCTGATGCAGGACCCGGCCGAGATTGACCGTATCCTCGGGGCGGGGGCAGACCGGGCAGAGGCCATTGCCCGCCCGATCCTCGACCGTGTCTATGATATTACCGGCATGATCCATTCCCGCCGCCGGACTATGTGACTGGGCTGGTCTTGTCTGCTGCCCCCTGGGGAGGGCTTCTCGCCTTCCCTAGACCCCTCCCGCCCCTTGGGGAGGGCTTTCCGCCCTCCCCAGACCCCTCCCGCCCCCTGGGGAGGGCTTTCCGCCCTCCCCAGACCCCTCCCGAGAGTATTTTTTCCAAGATGAAGAGGGCAGGGGCCTTCCCGTCTTTGCCGCGTGAAAGGAATGATCCATGGCCTTTGGCAAGAATATCCGCACTTTCTTTGAAGGCCGCTGGCACGAAGGCGACCTGCCCGTGATGCGCGCGGCCGATCATGGCATCTGGCAGGGATCGTCCGTCTTTGACGGGGCCCGCTATGCCCGCGGCCTTGTACCGGACCTTGCCCTCCATTGCCGCCGCGTGAACGATTCGGCCCGCGCCTTGATGATTACCCCCACGATGGATGCAGGAGAGATGGAGGCGATCATCCGCGACGGGCTGCGCGCCTATACTCCCGATCAGGCGGTCTATATCCGCCCGATGTATTGGGCGATCGATGGCGGCGATCTGGGCGTGAACCCAAAGGAAGGCTCCACCGGTTTTGCGATCTGCCTTGAGGAAATCGCCCTGCCGCCGGATGAATTTCAGACGACCGTCACCCGCACCCGCTTTCGCCGCCCTGTGCTGGAGGATTCGGTCTGCAATGCCAAGGCGGGCTGTCTTTATCCGAACAATGCCCGGATGCTGGTCGAGGCGCGGAACAAGGGTTTCGGCAATGCGCTGGTGGCCGATGCCATGGGCAATCTGGCCGAAAGTGCCACCGCAAATGTCTTTCTGGTCAAGGATGGCGTGGTTTTCACCCCCATCCCCAACGGCACATTCTTGGCAGGGATCACCAGGTCGCGCCACATTGCGAACCTGCGCGCCGACGGGGTGACAGTGGTGGAAACCGTGCTGACCTTTGACGATGCCCATGCGGCGGATGAGGTTTTCCTTTCGGGCAATTTCGCCAAGGTCACCTCGGTCCGCGCTTTTGACGGGACCCAATACCGTAGTCGCCAGATGACCGAACGGGTGCGCAAACTCTATTGGGACTGGGCCGCGCAGGCAGGCTGATCGCGCGCAGAGGGGAGGCGCGGGCTGGACAAGGCCCCCCTGCCTCGCCCAAGATGCACCGCCGGGGAGAGTTTTGATGCGCAAATTCCTTGTCGTTCTGGACGACAGCCGCGAATGTCTGAACGCGATGCGCTTTGCCGCGCTGCGTGCCGCCCATACCGGGGCAGGGGTGACCATCCTGTCTGTCATCCCGCCCGAGGAATTCCAGCATTGGATGGGTGTGGCCGATCTGATGCGGGCCGAAGCGCGGGAGAGGATCGAGGCGCATTTTGAGGTTTTCGCCAAATGGATGCGCGACAAACAGGGGGTGAACCCGGAACTCGTGATCCGCGAAGGCGACCCGGTCGCGGAAATCCTCGCGCTTGTGAATGAGGACCCTCAGATTGGCGTGCTTGTGCTGGGGGCGGGCACCGATAAATCCGGCCCCGGCCCGCTGGTCACGCAATTGTCGCGCAATTCCGGCAATCTACCCGTGCCGCTGACCATCGTTCCGGGCGATATGTCCAAGGAACGGCTGGAAAGCATCACCTGACCCAAGCCCAGATGAGCGCTGAAAAACCACCCCGCATCACTGGCCCGGCGCATCTTTTCGCCGCCACCCGCTATTCGCTCCAAGGTGCGGCGCGGCTTTGGCGCGAAACGGCTTTTCGCCACCATATCCTTTTTGGCGCTGCGGCCTTGGCGATCCTTCTCTGGGCGGGCAGCGCGCCGATGGTGCTGGCGGGCTATGTGATCCTCTGGCTGATCATGGTGGCGACAGAGGCTTTGAACACCGCGCTGGAAGTGCTGGTCGACCACATCTCCCCCGGCTGGGCGCAATTCGCCAAAGAGGCCAAAGACCTCGGCTCTTTCGCTGTCGCCTGCCTGATCCTGGCCAATCTGGTCTATGTCGTGGCCGCTCTCGCGCTTTAGGCCGCGGGGCAAAACCATGCCCCAAGCTTGACAGCGCGGGAACGGGGGCGCATATCCGAGGGGAATTGTCGGAGATACGCAGATGTTCATCCAGACCGAGTCCACCCCGAACCCCGCTACGCTCAAGTTCCTGCCCGGGCAGACGGTGCTGGAACTTGGCACCGCTGATTTCCCGAATGCCGAAGCTGCGTCGAAATCGCCCCTCGCGCGTCGCATCTTTGCGGCTGGCGGGGTGACGGGCGTGTTTTTCGGCACGGATTTCGTGACCGTGACCAAGGCCGAGGATATGGAGTGGCAGCATATCAAGCCAGCGATCCTTGGCGCGATCATGGAACATTACCAATCCGGTGCCCCCGTGATGGAGGGCGAGGCCAAGCCTGCGGGCGGCCATGCCGAACATAGCGGTGAAGACGCCGATATCGTGCGCCAGATCAAGGAACTCCTCGATACCCGCGTGCGGCCTGCCGTGGCGCAGGATGGGGGCGACATCACCTTCCACGGTTTTGACCGCGGTGTCGTCTATCTGCACATGCAGGGGGCTTGCGCGGGCTGCCCCTCTTCGACGCTGACGCTGAAGATGGGGATCGAAAACCTGCTGCGGCATTACATTCCCGAAGTGACCGAAGTCCGCCCCGTCGCGGCCTGATCTTGTCGGGTTCCGCCCCCGCTTCTCACGCCCATGCGGGCTTTCTTCGGGAGGACAACCCCAAGGAGGACGCGCGAGCGCCCGACGCGGGGGCCGTTCTGGCTTTCGATACCTCCGGCCCCTTCTGTGCGGCTTGCCTGCTTTTGCCCGATGGCCGCGCGCTGCTGCGCGAGGAAACGATGGAAAAGGGGCAGGCGGAACGACTCTTGCCGTTGTTGCAGGCCCTGCTGTCCGAGGCTGGCCTCGGCTGGGGCGATCTGTCCCGCTTGGCCGTGGGCACAGGCCCCGGCAATTTCACCGGTGTCCGCATCGCTGTGGCAACCGCACGTGGCCTTGCCCTCGGCCTTGGCATTCCCGCCATCGGCGTCACCGCGTTGGAAGCCGCCGCCCACGGCCTGCCCCGCCCGCTGACCGTCGTCGAAGATGCCCGTCGCGGTGAGGTCTATCTGCAAGATTTCGCCTCTGACGGCGCAGGCCATGCCGTGCTTCTGGACGTGGCCGAGGCGGCGCTGGTCTGCCCCACCTCTGCCGTGACCGGTTCCGCCGCCGCCTTGATTCCGAACGCCCAAACGCGGGCCGCCGCCTGCCCAAGGGTCGAAGCCATCGCCCGCATCGCCGCCGCCCGCACCCTTCCTGTGCCGCGGCCTGCCCCGTTCTACCTGCGCGGGGCGGATGCCGCCCCGCCTTCGGACCCGCCCCCGGTCATCCTCGATGCCTAGGGCAGAGGACCTCGCCCGCCTCCATGCCGCGTCCTTTACCACGCCGCGCCCATGGTCTGCGGCAGAGATCGCGGCGCTGCTGGACAGTCCGCATGTCTTTCTTCTGGCAGAGGAGGAGGCGTTCCTCATGGGCCGCGTCATCGCGGATGAGGCGGAACTCCTCACCCTCGCCGTGGACCCGCCCGCCCGCCGCAGGGGGCTTGGCCGTGCGCTTCTGGCCCAGTTTCTGGACGAAGCGCGCAAGCGGGGGGCCACCCGCGCCTTTCTGGAAGTTGCCGCCGACAATGGGCCTGCCTGCGCGCTGTATCAGGCGGCAGGTTTCGCCCAAGATGGGCGTCGCCGCGACTATTACCACAGGCCGGATGGGGGCACGGTCGATGCCCTTCTTCTATCGCGCGCGCTTTGACTAAGGCGCAAATCTGCCGAGAAAAAGGAATGGCCCCCATCCATAAGGCCCCGACTTGATCAAAAAGTCAAAACTGCCTCCGTCACCTGCAAATGCCCCCTTGACCCTTGCCGCGCCGCCTGCCCTAAATCGGAGATGAACCGGCGTGCTCGGTCCCTTCGGGGGCGCGGGGCCGGGGAAGAAAAACATTCGTTGCAACGACAACCGGGAGTCATTCCATGACCATGATGAAGCACCTTCTGGGCGCAGCCGGCGCGCTCGCCCTGACCGCAGGCATTGCCAGCGCGGAACCGGCCATCATTTTCGACCTTGGCGGCAAGTTCGACAAATCCTTCAACGAAGCCGCCTTCAATGGGGCCGATGCCTTTGGCGATGTGCTCAACACTGTTGCCCCCGATTTCCCGAACACCAAATTCGCCATCGTCGACATGGTGGTGGATCAGCCCAATGTGAAATCGGTCGTCTTTAACGAACACGAAGGCTCCTACCTTGTCGGAATGATGGCGGCGCTTGCCTCCAAGACCGGCACGGTCGGCTTCATCGGCGGCATGGATATCCCGCTGATCCGCAAATTCGGCTGCGGCTATGCGCAGGGCGTGAAGGCCGTGAACCCCGATGCCACCGTCATCCTGAACATGACCGGCACCACCCCCGCCGCATGGAACGACCCGGTGAAGGGCGCGGAACTGGCCAAGGGCCAAAAGGCGCAAGGTGCTGATGTGATCTATGCCGCCGCCGGTGGCACGGGCGTGGGCGTCCTCCAGGCCGCCGCCGATGAAGGCATCTTCTCGATCGGCGTCGACTCGAACCAGAACTACATGCACCCCGGCTCGGTTCTGACCTCGATGCTCAAGCGTGTGGACAACGCGGTTTATGAAGCCTTCAAGGAAGGCGAGAACCTGACCCCCGGCATCAATGTCATGGGCCTTGCCAACGAAGGCGTGGGCTATGCGATGGACGAGCACAATGCCTCCCTCGTGACCGCCGAAATGCAGGCCACCGTCGATGCCGCCGCCGAACAGATCAAGTCCGGCGCGCTGGTGGTGCATGATTACATGTCTGACAACACCTGCCCGGCCGCGACGTTCTGATGGTCACGGCAGCGCAAACCTCGGGGCGGCCGGCGACGGCCGCCCCCTTTGCCATCGAACTGAAAGGCATTTCCAAGGCCTTCGGTCCGGTTCAGGCAAACAAGGATATCAACATCGCCGTGCCCAAGGGCACGATCCACGGCATCATCGGCGAAAACGGCGCGGGGAAATCCACGCTGATGTCGATCCTTTATGGCTTTTACAAAGCCGATGCCGGGCAGATTTTCGTGGGCGGAAAGCTCACCCCCATCCCCGATAGCCAGAGCGCCATTCGCGCCGGTATCGGCATGGTTTTCCAGCATTTCAAGCTGGTCCAGAACTTCACCGTGCTGGAAAACATCATCCTCGGGGCCGAAGACGGGCCGATGCTGAACGCAAGCCTTGGCAAGGCGCGCAAGGTGCTGCGCCAACTCGCCGAGGATTACGAACTCGACGTCGATCCCGATGCCCTGATCGAAGACCTCTCGGTCGGCCATCAGCAGCGCGTCGAAATCCTCAAGGCGCTCTATCGGCAGGCCGATATCCTGATCCTCGATGAACCCACGGGCGTTCTGACCCCGGCCGAGGCGGATCACCTCTTCCGCATCCTCAAAGGGCTGAAGGATCAGGGCAAGACCATCATCCTGATCACCCACAAACTGCGCGAGATCATGGAGGCGACCGATAACGTCAGCGTCATGCGCCGCGGCACGATGGTCGCCACCGTAAAAACGGCCGAAACCAGCCCCGAACAGCTTGCCGAATTGATGGTGGGCCGCAAGGTGCTGCTCGAAGTTGAAAAATCCCCCGCCAAACCCGGCGCAAAGGTGCTGGAGGTCGAAAACCTTCGCGTCCGCGACGCGCAGGGGGTGGACAGGCTCAAGGGCATTTCTCTCACCATCCGCGCCGGTGAAATCCTTGGCATCGCGGGCGTGGCGGGCAATGGCCAGACCGAATTGCTAGAGGCTTTGGGCGGCATGATCCGCGCCACGGGCCGTGTCACCCTCAATGGTCGCGATCTTCCGCTGACAGGGGCCGAAGGCCAAAGCCGGCGCGAGGCGGGCCTCGCCCATGTGCCCGAAGACCGGCACCACCACGGCCTGATCCTTGATTTCGCTGCTTGGGAAAACGTGGCCTTCGGCTATCACAACGCGCCCGAGTATCAGAAAAACGCGCTGTTCATGGATAACGCCGCCATCCGTGCCGATACTGAACGCAAGATGGCCACCTTCGACGTGCGCCCCCCGATCCCATCGCTTGCCGCCAAGAATTTCTCCGGCGGAAACCAGCAAAAGATCGTCGTCGCGCGCGAGATTGAGAGGAACCCCGATCTGCTGCTCATCGGCCAACCCACGCGGGGCGTCGATATCGGGGCCATCGAATTCATCCATAAGCAGATCGTGGCCCTGCGCGATCAGGGCAAGGCGATCCTTCTGGTCAGCGTCGAACTGGATGAAATCATGTCGCTCTCCGACCGTATCGCCGTGATGTTCGATGGCCAGATCATGGGCGAACGTCTGCCCGCAGAAACCAATGAACGCGAACTTGGCCTGCTCATGGCAGGCATGACCGGAAAGGCCGCCTGATGGACCGCCTGCCGAAATGGGCCGATGTGGCCCTTGTGCCGCTGATTTCTTTGCTCTTTGCCGCCGTCATCTCGGCCCTTGTTCTCCTCTCCATAGGGCAAAGCCCGGTAGAGGCGTTCAAGGTCATGGTCGATGGCGCGCTTGGGTCCGCCTATGGCTGGGGCTATACGCTCTATTACGCCACCTCCTTCATCTTCACCGGCCTTGCCGTGACCGTGGC
>JALOTC010000044.1 GCA_025458085.1 Cypionkella sp.
CACCTCTGGCCAATCCATTGGCCGAAATGTCTATTCAGCTTGGCGCAGATTGCAGGCGGAGCGCGCGTCGGTGCGATTATGCTGTGCGCTTGGTTATCAGCTTGACGCCCCACCCGCGACGCTTGGCGTGGGCAACAGCAGCCTTCGCGCAGCGATCCAACTGGCCAGCGCCATGAGGCCTGCGGTGGCGAGGCAGAAGGGCAGTCCGCCGATCTGGTAGCTTACTCCTGACAGGAAGGTTCCGATCAGACGCCCGGCGGCATTCGCCATGTAGTAGAAGCCCACATCCCGTGTGATGCGGTCCTCTGATCCAAAGGCGAGGATCAGGTAGGAATGGACCGATGAATTGATCGCAAAGACAAAGCCAAAGAGAAGCAGGCCGCCCATCAAGGTGGAGGTCAGCCAGGGGGCGGGGTCATCCGCTGCCCAGGCCGCCCCTGCCAGGACCCATGGGATGGGCACCAAAAGCCCGGCCCAGAGAATGGCCTTTCGGGTCGTTTCGGCCTCGGGCTGGTCTTTTGTTGCCAGAAGACGGGGGGCAAAGGCCTGCACCGCGCCATAAGCGATGATCCAGAGGGCAAGGAAACTGCCGATCAGGAAAAAGGCTTCGCGCCGACCTTCTGCCGTTCCATCCGAGAGGACGGACTGGAAATAGACCGGAATGCCGACGACGAACCAAACATCACGCGCGCCAAAGAGGAAGAGTCGAGCTAGGCTAAGGCGGTTTACGCGGGGGTCCTTGGATCGCCATCCCCGCCATGAGTCTTCGGATTTCATCCGGCTTGGCAGCCCTTCGGGCAGGAACAAAGCGACGGCGATGAGAATGGCCACCAATACCCCGGCCATGCCCCAGACGGCGCCTTTGAAGCCTGCAACTGCGAGGAGCGCCGCGCCAAGGAAGAAGCCAAGGCCCTTGACCGCGTTCTTTGAGCCCGTGAGCAGGGCCACCCAGCGAAACAGGCCACCGTCTTCCTTTGGAGCCAAGAGCTTTACCGCGGATTTGGAGGACATCTTGGCAAGGTCTTTGGCCACGCCTGAGACGCCCTGCACCGCCATGACAAAAGCGACCGAGGCGGCAAGGCCCCAAGAGGGGTCAAGTTGCGCCAGCGCCACCAGAGCGCCGATTTGCAGCGAGAGCCCGCCGTAAAGCGTTGCGGCAAGGCCGAAACGGGCGGCAAGCCATCCTGCCGCAAGGTTGGTGATAATGCCAGCTCCCTCATAGAGCAGGAACAACCACGCCAGTTGGATCGGCGTGAAGCCAAGGCCGTTGAAATGCAACAGCACCAGCATCCGCAACGCGCCATCTGACAGCATGAAGGCCCAATAGGCCGCGGTAACGGCGGCATAGGCGCGCAGTGGGTTCGGGGGCGTCTTGATCACAGTGACCCCGCCACCATCCGCACGAGATCGGCCAGACGGCAAGCATAGCCCCATTCGTTGTCATACCAGGCATAAAGCTTTACCTGCGTGCTGTTGATAACCATCGTCGAGGGACCATCGACGATGGCCGAGCGCGGATCATTGGTAAAGTCGCAGGAAACGAGGGGACGGCTTTCGAATCCGAGGATGTTCCTGAGCGGCCCTTCTGCTGCCGTGGCGAAAAGGGCGTTCACTTCCTCGACTGTTGTTGGTCTTTCCACTTCGAACACGCAATCGGTCAGGGATGCATTCAGAAGCGGCACGCGCACGGCGTGGCCATTCAGACGGCCCGCGAGTTCTGGATAGATCAGCGTGATCGCCGTGGCGGACCCCGTCGTGGTCGGGATCAGGTTCATCAGCGCCGAGCGCGCGCGGCGCATATCCTTGGCGGGGCGGTCCACGATGGTCTGGCTGTTGGTCACGTCATGGATCGTGGTGATCGAGCCATGGCGGATGCCAAGCGCTTCGTGGATCACCTTGACCACGGGGGCAAGGCAGTTGGTGGTGCAGGAGGCCGCTGTGATCAGGTTTTGCGCGCCAGTGTAGAGGTGATGGTTCACGCCATAGACGAGGTTCAGCGCGTTCCCATCCTTGACCGGGGAAGAAACAACGACCTTCTTCACCCCGGCGGCGTAATAAGGTGCGACTTTGGCCGCGGTCTTGAAGACCCCGGTGCAGTCGATGACAAGATCGACGCCAAGCTCCGCCAGCGGCAGGGCGTCGATACTTTTGTGATGCGTGAGGCGGATCGTCCGACCGTTCAGCACCAGCGCGCCATCCGCCGCGCTGACGGGCGTGCGCCAGCGACCGTGGATGGAGTCGAACTCCATCAGCAGGGCGTGCTGTTCGGCATCGCCGACAGGATCGTTCAGAAGGACGATTTCTCCGCCCGCGCCGGTGTCGATCAGATCACGCAGGACAAGCTTTCCGATGCGGCCAAGGCCGTTCAAGGCGATGCGGGGCATGGGGTCAGCCTTTCCGTGTGTTCAGGGACAGGGTGCCGATGCTGTCGACGCGGGTTTGCAGGGCGATGCGCGTCAACTGATGAAAGGGCAGTTCGACGAAAGCGGCGATGCGGCGACGTAAGGCCGCGTAGGTCTGGGCAAAGACGAGCGCCTTTTCCGCATCCGTTCCGGTCGCTTTCACCGGGTCGGGCAGGCCCCAGTGCCCGCTGATGGGCTGGCCGGGCCATGGGGGGCATTCCTCGGTTGCCGCCGTGTCGCAGACGGTAAAGACGAAATCCATTCTGGGTGCTGTGGTCTTTTGGAACTCTGAGATGTGCTTTGACCGCAGGCTGGTTGTGTCATGTCCGTTCCGTTTGAGGATGTCCAACGCGAAGGGGTTCAAGGCGGTATTTGGCAAGGTTCCTGCCGAAAAGGCGTGAAACCTGCCCTTGCCAAGATCGCGCAGCAGCGCCTCGGCGAAGATCGACCGGGCAGAGTTGCCAGAGCAGATGAATAGCGCATGGAAGCCAGTGTCTTGGGGAGCAGCAGACATGTCCGGGGACTCCTTGGGAAGGGGGACGAGGGGCGCGAGTAGATCTGGTCGTGCGCGCCCGACATCGAGAGCGAGGTAGCCGATCAGAGCCTCTGTCTGGTCAAGATTGACGGCGTAGAACAGCGATCTTCCCTGCCGCTGGACGGTGATAAGACCACAAGAGGTGAGGTCCGCCAGATGGTGGGAGAGGCTGTTTTGCTTCATCCCAAGCGCCTGTGCGACTTCGGTCGGGCGCACGCCTTGCGGGGCAAAGCGCATCAGGAGCCGGAAGACGGCAAGGCGACCGGGGTGGCCGAGTGTGGCAAAGGCGGTGGCGGCGATAAAGCTTTCCATAATTCCAGAAATTAGGAATCTTCTGCGGAGTCAAATGAAGATTTTATGACGCGGGGTGATCTCTGCGCTTCGAGACCTCTTGCGGGCGGGCTTTTTGACCGCCGCGGGGCAGCGTTGCTGGCTGGGCTGCGCCGGTTTTCGGACCTGCCTTTTGTGGGGGATGGACCTGCCGGTAACAAGGGCAGATCGGTTCAGCGCATCAACGCAGCAGTTTCCAGCGCCCCATGAAAAAAGGCCCCCGGCAGGGGCCTTTTCGTTTCGGCGGATCGGATGGCCTTTTTCGCCACGCCCACGCGAGTGTGTTGTCAGGACTTTGCCCCGTCTGGCACTCGATCGTCCGCTTTCCCATCGCGGCGCGTCTTCCACAGTGAGAAGGCGACGCCGGTGCCGAGGATGGCAAAGGTGATCCCGAGCGACCATTCCGGCGGGAACTTTTCCCAGCCCATCAGATCTGCGATGAAGATCTTGGAGCCGATAAAGACCAGAAGGATCGACAGCGCATATTTCAGATAAGCGAAGCGGTGCAGGATCGCGGCCAGCGCGAAGTAAAGCGCCCGCAGGCCAAGAATGGCGAAGATGTTTGACGTATAGACGATGTAGGGGTCGGTGGTGATGGTGAAGACCGCGGGAACCGAATCCACCGCAAAGATCAGGTCCGCGATTTCGATCATGATCAGTGCAAGGAACAAGGGCGTCGCATACCGCGTGAGCCTGCCTGTTTCCGGATGCGGCTTTTTCACAAAGAAGTCGTGGCCATGAAGGTCCTCGGTCACATTCATGCGGCGCTTGAGAAAGCGGATCAGGGCGTTTTCTTCGATCTTGTGTTCCTTGTCGGCCAGGAACAGCATCTTGATGCCGGTCAGGATCAGGAAGGCCGCGAAGATATAGAGAACCCAGTGGTACTGGTTCACGATCGTGGCCCCCAGCCCGATCATGATCCCGCGCAGCACGATCACGCCAAGGATGCCCCAGAACAGCACCCGGTGCTGATATTCGCGGGGAATGGCGAAATAGGTGAAGATCAGCGCGATGACAAAGATGTTGTCCATCGCCAGCGTCTTTTCGACGACAAAGGCTGTCAGATACTGGGCGGTGGCGGTTGTATCCATCTGCCACCAGATGAATCCGGCGAAGGACAGGCCGAGGATGATATACATGGCCGACATGCGCAGGCTTTCAGCCACGCCGATCTCGTGATCGTCCTTGTGCAGGACGCCAAGGTCGAAGGCCAGCAGGGCGAGCACAAGGGTGATGAACAACAGCCACATCCAGAGCGGCTTGCCCAAGAAGAGAAGGAACAGGATTTCCACGACGAAGACCTCGTTTGCATGAACGCGTCAACGCTTCGCCGAGAGACGAGAAAGGCATCCGGGCTGGCATCGACGCTGTCGATGCGGTCCGACATCACGCGACATGTCGCGTCAGAGGGGCCCGGGCCGCTCTGACAGAAATGTTATCTGAAACCGGGCTTTCAACCCCTTGTCGAGAAAAAATAGCCGGACGGAGCACGGCCCTTGATTTGCCCCTGCCCGTGCCTCGCAAACAGGCGCATGGGCAGGGGCAGGGGATCAGGCGTCGATCTTTGCGAATTCGTGATCCGCGCTGCGCCCTGATCTCTCTGATCGGTCGACGCCGAGGTAGAGAACGATGTTCTTGGCCATGTAAAGCGTGGACCAAGTACCAAGGATCACGCCCAGAAGCATCGCAAAGACAAAACCCCGGATCACATCACCGCCAAAGATCAACAGAACCAGCAGCGCGATCAGTGTGGTCATTGCTGTCATCAACGTGCGGCCCAAGGTTTCATTGGCGGACAGGTTCATCAGATCGCGCAGCGGCATGGCCTTGTATTTCGTGAGGTTTTCCCGCAGGCGGTCAAAGATGACCACGGTATCATTCACCGAATAGCCAAGGATCGTCAAAAGCGCGGCCACGATCGTCAGGTCGAATTTCAGTCCGAAGAGCGCGAAGATCCCCATGGTCACGACAATATCATGCACAAGGGCGGCGACGGTGCCGAGGGCGAACTGCCATTCGAACCGCATCCAGACATAGATCAGAATGCCCGCAGCCCCGGCGCCCACGGCAGCAAGCGCAAGCCAGATCAATTCAGCCGAAACCTTTGGCCCGACAGAGTCGATTGCGGTAAAGGCCACGCTTGGATCCACAGCCTTTATCGCGGCTTGGACCTTTTCCACGGTATCGGGCGAAAGCGCCTCTGTCCCTTGCTGCGCCTCGATCCGGATGGTCACGACATGCTGATCAGGCCGGAAGGTCGGATCAAAGACTTCCGTGATCGAGACATCGCCCAAATGCAGATCTGACAGCGCTGCACGGTAGCTGCCCAGATCGACGGATTGGGTGGCTTCCGCGCGGATCGTCGTGCCACCCTTGAAGTCGATCCCGAAGTTCAGCCCCATCACCGCGACCAGCACCAGCGACATCACCATGGCCAAGACGGACGCCCCGAACGTGATCCCCTGAGAGCGGAAGAAGTCGATCGTGGTCGTGTCGGGTACCAGTTTGATGAAGCCCTTGAGCGCGATGGATCTGGGCTTTTTCCAGCGCATCCATGTCTCGATGATCAGCCGCGTCACATAGACTGCGGTGAACATCGAGGTCAGGATTCCGATCCCCATCGTGATGGCAAAGCCCCGCACCGGGCCGGAGCCGATCGCGAACATGATCAGTGCCGTCAGAAGGCCTGTGATGTTGCTGTCCATGATCGCGGAAAGCGCCTTTTCAAAGCCGATCTGGATCGCGCGGCCTGGAGTGCGGCCTTGTCGTAGCTCTTCGCGGAGTCGTTCAAAGATCAGCACATTGGCGTCGACGGCCATGCCCATGGTCAGGACGATCCCCGCGATGCCGGGAAGCGTGAGCGTCGCCCCCATGACCGAAAGCGCGGCCATCAGAAGCCCCATGTTCAGCGCGAGGGCAAGGTTCGCCATCAGGCCAAAGCCGCCGTAGCAGGCGATCATAAAGGCAAAGACCGCACCCATGCCGATGACTGCCGCACGCTGCCCTGCTGCGATACTGTCGGCCCCGAGTTCCGGGCCGATCGTGCGTTCTTCGAGAAATGTCATGCCAGCAGGCAGGGCCCCTGCGCGCAAGAGCACGGCAAGTTCAGTGGAGTCTTCTACCGTGAATTGCCCGGTGATGATGCCCGATCCACCCGGAATATGGCTTTGAATCACGGGTGCGGAGATGACTTCGTTGTCCAGCACAATCGCGAAAGGCGCGCCGATATTGGCCGCCGTATAGGCCCCAAAGGCTCGCGCTCCCGCAGGGTCAAAGCGAAAGTTCACTGCCGGTCGGTTGTTCTGGTCAAACGCCGGTTGGGCATCCACCAAATTTTCCCCAGAGACGACAGGGTTTCGGTCGAGAAGATAAAAGACCCCCGGTTCATCCGCCGCAGGCAGGACCAGATGGCCCGCTGTTTGCGCGCCTTCGGCGCTGTTTGCGCGGCCCAACACGGGGTGGAAGGTCAGCTGTGCCGTTGTTCCGATCAGGGATTTGAGTTCCTCTGCCGATCCGATCCCTGGCACTTGGATCAGGATGCGGTCTGCGCCCTGGCGTAGGATCGTGGGTTCGCGTGTTCCAACCTCATCAACCCGGCGGCGGATGATCTCCAAGGATTGCTGCAAGGTGCGCTCGTTCGACGCCTGCTTTTCAGCCTCTGACAGGGTGATGGTGAGCGTATCACCCAGCCCGGAAACGTCGATGTCGGTCTGTCCCATCCCCGTCAGGCTGGTGACCGGTGTGGCGAGCTTGCGCAGAGCGGCAAGGGCGGCGGGCAGGCCTTCGGGGGTCGCGATTTTGACTTGGAGAGTACCGACTGGGGCCTCTATCCGGCGGATTGGGCCGACCTGATCGCGCAGGTCCACAAGGACATCGCGGATCTTGGGCCAAAGGCTCTCCATCCGGTTCGCATGCACGTCTTCGACATGCACCTCTGCCAAGAGATGCGCCCCTCCGCGCAGGTCAAGGCCAAGCGCGATGAGATGAGAGGGAAACCATGCGGGCCAGCCGTTCAGATCGGCCTGCGCTTCGGGGGAAAGCGTGCCCCCTTCGGCCATCAGGACAGCGGCATCGTTGTGCCGTTCGACAGTGGGATAGAAAGCATTCGGAAGGGCGAAGAGAATGCCCCAGAGACAGACGCCCCAAATGAAAAGGCGCTTCCAGAGAAGGGTATGTGACATGACCTGTCCTTGACCGGATCGTGCAGGGTCTTTCCCTGCCGAGGCCGGAGATGGCTGGAATGGGCAGCGCCGCCGGCGTGCCCCTTTGCGGGCTTGCGAAAGGGTGCAGCGACGCCAGAATGGGGCCCGCCTGGGAAGCGGGCCTTCGGAGAGCAAGGATCAGGTAAAGGGTGGGGCGCGGGCCTCTGGGCGCTTTTGGTCGCGCGCGATCGGCGTCGACTCTGGCTGTGGCAGGGGGTGCTGCACAGATGCCCTGATGGCCAAGACCGTGGCCGCGGTCAGGGGAAAGAGGTCCCCGTCATCCCCATCGCCCGACTGTCGTTGATCTGGCACGCGCTGCTGTTTGCCAGCGGCAGACAGCACTGCCTGTGCCTCGGCCCCCATGAGGGCTGCGAGGTTTGACAAGGCGGGCTGCATCGGCAGACCCGCGCCGCGGCTGTGCCCGCCGACCCAGACCAGAAGCGCAGAGAACAGCAGGACGAGAGCAAAGGATGTCCGCCCCTGTCTTTCCATCCGTCTGATCTTGTCTGCCAAGGGCGTGGTCATGGGGCTCTTGTCGCATCACCAATCACGGCGCGCAATCAAGAAGCGCCCCCGCAGGCAGTTTTCGCTGCGCGCGAGGGTGCCCTTTCGATGTTGTGTCAGCCCTTAGCCAAGATGATAGGTTTCGGGAATGCCATAGACCGGCGTTGTGATCCCCTCCATCCGCGCCTTGAGTTGCAGGGACAGGAATTGGGAATAGTGGCGCGACTGGTGCAGGTTGCCGCCATGGAACCACAGCGCCTCTTGTTTGGTGGGTTTCCACATATTGCGCTGTTCCCCCACCCAAGGACCGGGGTCTTTGGGCGTATCCGACCCAAGGCCCCAGCATTTGCCCACCTTGTCGGCGACATCCTTGCCGATCAGATCCGCGGCCCAGCCATTCATCGACCCATAGCCCGTGGCATAGACGATCACATCCGCCTCAAGCTTCGTGCCATCTTCCAGCACCACGCCATCGGGGACGATTTCCTTTACATTGCCATGGGCGAGTTTGATCTTGCCATCGATGATCAACTGGCTTGCGCCGACATCGATGTAATAGCCCGACCCGCGCCGCAGATATTTCAGGAACAGCCCCGACCCATCGGCCCCCCAATCCAGCCAGAAGCCTGCCTTTTCAAGGCCCGCATAGAATTCGGCATCGACCTCGCGCATCTTGTCGTAGAGCGGGATCTGGAATTCATGCAGGATTTTGTAGGGCAGGCTCGCAAAGACCAGATCGGCCTTTTCCGTCGTCATGCCTGACCGCACCGCCTTTTCGGAATAGAGCGCGCCAAGGCCGATCTCCATCAGCGTGTCGGATTTGACGATATGGGTAGAGGAGCGCTGCACCATCGTCACATCCACATCGTTTTCCCAAAGCGCGGCGCAGATGTCATGGGCGGAGTTGTTCGAGCCGATCACCACCGCCTTCTTGCCGCGATAGGGATCGGGGCCGGGGTGTTTGGACGAATGGTGTTGATCGCCCTTGAACGTCTCCATCCCCGGATAGTTGGGAACATTGGCCTTGCCCGACATGCCCGTCGCCAGCACAAGCTGTTTGGGGCGCAGCGTGACTTCCTGCCCATCGCGGTGAACAACGACCGTCCATTCCTTGGTCTTTTCGTCATATTTGGCGGATTGGCAGGTGGTCTTGGACCAATAATTCAGCTCCATGACCTTGGTGTACATCTCCAGCCAGTCGCCGATCTTGTCCTTGGGCGCAAAGACAGGCCAGTTTTCCGGGAACTTGATATAGGGCAGGTGATCGTACCAGACTGGATCATGCAGGCAGAGCGACTTATAGCGGTTGCGCCAGCTATCGCCGGGCTTTTCGTTCTTTTCGATGATAATCGTGGGCACATCCAACTGCCTAAGCCGCGCGCCAAGCGCGATGCCGCCCTGACCGCCGCCGATGATCAGGACATAGGGCTGTTTCGTATAGCCCAGTTCGCGCGCCTCTGCCTCGCGTTCTTCCTTCCATGTCGGGCGGTGCTTGGCCGCGCCATGTTTGGCCCCCAGCGGGCGGGTGAAGCCTTTGTGCTCTTCGTGGCCTTTCAGTTCAACCATCGTGGTCAGCAACGTCCAGATCTTGCCCTCCTTGATCCGGATCAGGCCATAGCCACGCGCGACCGCCGTTTCGAATTCAATCCAAGCGGTGGCGATCCCGCCGTCGGCGCTTGCCATCTCGCCTTCGGCGATGGTCCAGCCCGAAGGCCGGGTTGTTGCCAGTTGCGCCGAAAGCATGTCGGCAATCGCGGCCTTGCCTTCGCTCGTATGGATGTTCCAGGTGAAGGTGACCAGATCGCGCCAATAGCATTCCTCTTGAAAACACTCCGTCGCGGCCTTGATGTCACCGCGTTCCAGCGCCGCGCCGAATGTATCCAGCACGGCCTGCACTTCGGCATTCGGTGTTGTATCGAGCATGTTTGCCTCCCTTGTTGTGCTCCTCCATCGGGGAGAGTGCGGGGGCAGGCGCGGGGCTGTCACGGGTTTTTCGGGCGCAGAAGGGCGCGGGGCAAAGTTTCCGGGGCCTGCCGTTGCATCCGCAACAAGCCCCGCAACATCGGCGGCGCGCGGGGATCAGGGGCCGGTCAGCCCTTCGCGCCGCGCCCGGCGCAGGATGGTGGATCGGTTCACCCCCAACCGGCGCGCGGCCAGCGACATATTCCCCCCGCAGGCGGCCAGAATATCGGCCAGATGTTCTTGCGGGGCCTCTGGCGCGCTCAGCGGGGCAGGCGGAAGGTCGGGCAGGTCGATCACCGATCCCTCGGCCAGCGCAATCGCCACTTCGAGCGTATTGGCCAGTTCGCGCAGATTGCCAGGCCAGTCGCGCGCCTTGAGTTCGGCCCGCGCGGCGGGGGACAGACGCAAGCTATCGGGGCGCAGATGGCCCATCTGGCGCAGCATCCGGTCCAGCAGCCAGTCGAAATCCTGCCTTAGCCGAAGGGGCGGCAAGGTCAGGGTCACGGGGGCCAAGCGAAAGAATAGATCGGCCCGAAAGCCACCCGCCCGCACCTGCGCGGCAAGGTCATGGGCTGTCGCGCTGATCAGGCGCGGGCGGCGCTGGGCAGGCAGGGCATCGCAAGCGGCCAGAAGGCGCAACAGCCGCGCCTGACCTGCGGCCGAAAGATCGCCCGGTTCGTCAAGGAAAAGCGTGCCCCCTCCTGCGGCCTCGACCAATGCGGGCCAACCCTCGGAGGGCGTGGCCCCGGCAAGCGTCACAAAGGGCCGGCTGCCCGACTGGCTGATGTGGACTGCACGGGCCAGCCGTTCCTTGCCGGTGCCAGTTTCGCCCTGCACCAAGAGCGCGATGGCAGTGGGGGCCAGTCTTGCCGCCTCGGCCTGAAGCCTGCGGATATGCGGATCGGCCCCGCCGATGCTCTGCAACGGTCCCGCCAGATCGCCGCGCGCAAGGGCGGGGGCGCGCTCGGATTGTGGGGCAATGGCATGGCCAAACATGGCCTGCCCATCGCGCAACTGGATCAGCCGGTCCTCTGTCGGGCGGCCTCGCATCAGATCGGGAAGGCTGTCGATCGTCAGGTTGAAGAAACGGTCGATCCGCTCGCCGATCACCGCGCCGCCCATCCGCCCGCCCATCTGCCGGGCCAGAACAGCCTCGGCCCCGTGGGTCATGCCAATGATCCGGCCCGACCCATCCAGCGCCACCGCTGCCTCTGGGTCCACGTCCAGGAATTCGGGGCTGGTGGAAAAGCGCAAGACCCAATCGCCCCGGTTGATCGCCATGAGATTGGCCATTTCCACCCGCCGGACGCTGGCCTTCACAAGGTTGAGGGCAAGGCTTTGGCTGATCTTTGGCCGGGGAGACCGCAGGAGCGAGATGTCCAAGACCGCGGTCAGATTGCCCGCCGTGTCGAAAATCGGCGCGGCGGTGCAGGAGAGGGGCGTATGCGTCAGGTCGAAATGGTCGGACTGGTGGATCGTCACCGCCTCGCGGGTGATGATGCAAGACCCGACACCACAGGTGCCCGCCAAGGATTCCGACCAGTCAGAGCCAAGGAACAGCCCCGCCTGCCTGAGTTCATCCTCGAATTTCGGATCGCCGAAGTAATCGACCGTCACGCCTTTGGCATCAGCCAGCAGCAAGACGTATTTCTGCCCCGCGATCTGACGAAAAAGGGCCTCCAGCCCGCTGCGGGCAATGGCAATCAGCCGTTCGGATTGTTCGCGATGTTCGCGCAGCCGCGCCTCAGTCACGATATGGGCGGGCGAAGGTTTGGCCGGGTCCATCCCATATTGTTCGACGCAGCGCCGCCAAGATTGTTCGACCAGCGCATCGCGCCCGATCGCCCGGCCCGAGAGGACCTGATCGATTTCGCGCAGATGCGACAGATCCGACATGGTCCTTCCTCCTCGCTTGCACGCGCAGTGCGCTTTCGCCTTGCCTGACCGTGCAACCTTGACCCGTGACCCGTTGTACAGACTGCGGCCTTCGCGGGCTTCGGGCAATGCTGCCTTGGTCGCAGGGGCGGTCATGGGCACAAGCCCGCTGCCCGTTTGACCGAAATCAACGCAAGGGCGGGCGCAGAGGCTTAATCTTTCGGGAATGGCCTCGCCGGATTTCGCCCCTTGGGCCGTGGAAGGTCTGATCCGCCAAAGCCCGGAAAGGCCCCAACCGATGACCGACCGCCTGCCCCGCGATGACCTTCCGCTTGACCTGCACCTTGCGGGTGGCGAGCGACCGCAGCGTGGCCTGCGCTTTCGCAGACGGTATCTGTTGGTCCTCCTCGTTCCGGTTCTGATGTTCACAGGTGCGGTGCTGGGCATGTATTTCCAGCCGCCCGGCTTGCAGAAATTTTACGCCCTGACCGGCCTGCAACCCGGAGGCGGATCGGATGCGCCGATTGCCTTGCCGCCCGAGATCGCCTTGCCGCCGCGCATGGCAGAAACCCTGTTGCCGACCGATGTCATCGGTTTGGCACGGGTGATGCCGCGCGGCGATGTCTCGGTCGTGGCGGCACCTTATGGTGCGGGCGATGCGCGGGTGGCCGAAGTGCTGGTGGCCGTGGGCGACCGGGTGGCCAAGGGCGCGGTTCTGGCGCGGCTTGATAATACGACTGCCTTGGAAAGCGCGGTGCTGATGGCAGAGGCCAATCTGGCCGTGCGCGAGGCCGCGCTGATGCAGACCCGCGCCGCCGTGCAAGCCAGCCGCGACGAGGCGCAGGCCGCCCTTGATCAGGCGCAGGCGACGGCGGCAGAGGCGCGAGACACGCTGGCGCGGACCGAAGACCTTTTCGCGCGCGCTGTGGCAACACAGGCCACGCGCGATTCCGTCCGCACGGCGGCCGAGGGGGCGGCCTTGGCCGTTGCGCGGGCCGAGGCGACCTTGCGCCGCTTTTCTGCCGTGGCGCTGGACGATCAGCCAGATGTGATCGTGGCCGCGCGTAACCGCGATGCGGCCAAGGCCGATCTCTTCCGCGCAAGGTTGGATCTGGCGCGGGCCGAAGTGGTGGCGCCGATCGCGGGCACGATCCTTGACATCCACGCCACCCCCGGCCAGCGCCCGCCTGCGGATGGCATCATGGATATGGGTGATACAGACCAGATGATGGCCGAGGTGGAGGTCTGGCAAGACCGGATCAGCGCCGTACGTCCCGGCCAGCCTGTCGAACTGGCCGCTGCTGCACTTGGCACCACGTTGCAGGGCCGGGTAGATCGTATCGGGCTGACAGTGGGGCGTCAGGGGTTGATTTCCGATGATGCGGCTGAAAACAAGGATGCGCGGGTGATCCGCGTCCTCGTGGCGCTGGATGCGCCTTCATCGGCCCTTGCAGCGCGGTTTACCCATCTGGAGGTGATCGCCCGGATCGATACCCAGCCTGCGGCCGAACCAACGCTGAAGGCCATGCCATGAGCCGTTTCCTACAGGCCCTGTTCGGTCGCCTGCCCATCGGCTGGCTGCAACTCACGCATAACCGCCCGCGTTTTGCCGCTGCTCTGGCCGGGGTCGCCTTTGCCAATGTGCTGGTCTTTGTTCAGCTTGGCATCATGAATTCCATGGGGGCGGCCACGCTCCGCCCGTATGATTTCTTTCAGGCCGATTTGATGATTTCGGCTGCTGATGCCAATGCGTTGACCGATGGTGGGAATGTCGCGCGGCAGTGGCTGCTGCAAGCGCTTGCCGATCCGGATGTGGTGGATGGCATGGGGCTTTTTATCGCAAATGTCGCTTGGGAGCGGGGCGAGAAGGACATCAGCCTTACCACCTTTGGCGTGGACCCTGCCAAGCCCGGCTTCCTTGCCCCCGCCATTGCCGCAGATATCGCGCTGCTGGAAGTCCAGGATGCCGCCATCCTAGACCGTCTCGCGCGGGGCCTGCCCAAGGAGGAAGCCGCCGCCATCCGCCCGCACGCGCCCCTATCCTTCGAGACCCAGGGCCGGACATTGACGGCCTTTGCCACTTTCGCGGGCGGGGGCGGCTTTGGCGGGGATGGCTATATGCTGGTGTCGGATCAAAGCTTTCTGTCGCTTTTCCCCGCGCGCCGTTCTTCCGCGCCTGACCATATCCTTGTCGCGCTCCGCCCCGGTGCCGTGTCTGGTGTGGTGGCGGCGCGGCTGAAAGCCCTGATCTCTGACCCAACGCTGAAGATTCGCAGCTATGCGCAGGCAGCAGAGGAGGATCTGCGCTATCAGCAGACCAAGCGCCCAACGGGCATCATCTTCGGCTTTGGCGTGCTGATTGGTGTGCTTGTGGGTCTTGTGATCGTCTATCAGGTCTTGTCCGTCGATGTGGCCGACCATTTGCGCGAATATGCGACCTTCAAGGCGATGGGCTATGGCCCGCGATTCTTCCTGGGGATCGTTTTCGAAGAGGCGCTGGTTCTGGGCGTTTTGGGTTTTGTGCCGGGGGTAATCGTTGGGGCTGCGATCCTGACGCTGATGGGGGCGATCACCACGCTGCCGCTTGCGATGACGCCTGCGATGGCAGGCAGTGTCTTTCTGGGCACGGTGGTCTTTTCGGTCCTGTCCGGCGCGATTGCGACCCGCCGCCTTGCCGCCGCCGATCCGGCGGATCTGTTCTGAGGCCGGGGATGGACGGGCGCGCTGTCGTCACCACGATCGGGCTGAACCACTGGTTCGGGGCGGGGGAGGCCCGCAAACAGGCCCTGTTCGACGTGAACCTCACGCTTGCGCGCGGCAGTTTTACCGCGCTGATGGGGCCGTCTGGCTCCGGCAAAACCACGCTTCTGACCCTGATCGGATGTTTGCGCGCCGTGCAGGACGGGTCCCTACACCTTCTTGGGCAGGAACTGAGGGGCGCGGGGGCAGCGGAGCTTGTGGCGCTGCGTCGCCGTTTGGGCTTCATCTTTCAGGCGCATAACCTGCATGAAAGCCTGACCGCCACGCAGAATGTGATGATGGGTGTGCAGGTGCATCGGGACGTGGCAGAAGCGCAGGCGCGGGCAGCGGCGGTGCATGCGCTTGGCCTCGTCGGGCTGTCGGATCGGGTGGATTATCTGCCCGCCAACCTTTCAGGCGGGCAAAAACAGCGGGTGGCGGTGGCGCGGGCGCTGGTGGGAAACCCCGCGCTGGTTCTGGCTGATGAACCGACTGCCGCGCTCGACAAGGACAGCGCTGCCGAAGTGGTGGATCTTTTGAAGCGCATGGGACAGGCGCGCGGGACCACGACGCTTTTGGTCACACATGACAACCGTATTCTTGACCGGGCGGACCGTATCCTGACGCTGGAAGATGGCCGGATCATGCGCGCAGAGGAGCGGGACGGGTGACAGCCTCGCCAGTTTTGCGCGGCAGATCAGACGGCAGGTCGCACAGGTGACTGCGCCAGAGATGCGCCCGATTACATACAAATGTATGTATTTATGGCCTATGGGATAGGTGCTACCGTCTGACGCATGACTTTCGTTGGTCTCGCGGCTTTTGGTTTGAGCCGCAACAGTGGAGGCGGAAGACCCCGATGGCCGAGGTTCTTTTCTTCATCTTGGGTTCCATGTTCAGCCTCGGCCTTCTGGCGGCGGTCATTATCCTCGCGCGATCTGTCCCGCCACAACCTGTTCCGGTCGTCGGGTCGATCCATCCTCAACATCCGATGCGGCCAAATCCCGTTGGACTGAAGGAGCATCGTGCGGGCACGACGCTCGGGCTTGATGGTGCGGCACGTTTGGCCCCCCCCAGCCGTGCGGAACGGTTGGCTTATGCGACGGAAACCCGGCTTGACCGGGCAAAGCGCGCGCTGACGCGGATTGCAGCTTTGCCGGAGCCTGCCGCGGCGCGGATCGCGGCCCAGACTCTGCGCCGTTTGGCTGACCATGACGCACCTTCTGCCGATCGCCTCGCCTTTGCTTCGGCGCGGCTGGAGCTGTTAGCCCTGCGCCCTGATCCCTTGGCCAAGCGGATCGCTATGGATGCGCTAACCAGTTTTGGCTGACCCTTCCCCTTGGTCGGGGGCTTGGTTATGGTCGCGGCCCGCAGATCAGCCCGACGGACCGCTTCATGACCAGCATACTTTCGACAGAAACGCAGCGCCGCATTGCCGCCGCCATCGCGACCGAGATTGGCGCGCAGGCCGCGCAGGTTGCCTCTGCCGTGGCACTTTTGGATGAAGGGGCGACAGTGCCTTTCATCGCGCGTTACCGCAAAGAGGTGACGGGCGGATTGGACGATTCGCAACTGCGCCTTCTGGCCGAGCGGTTGACCTATCTGCGCGAGATGGAGGCGCGGCGTCTGGCGATTGCCGCATCAATCACCGAACAGGGCAAGATGACCGATGCGCTGGCCCTGTCGCTTGCCAAGGCGATGACCAAGGCTGAACTGGAGGATATCTACCTGCCCTATAAGCCCAAGCGCCGCACCAAGGCGATGATCGCGCGGGAAAATGGGTTGCAGCCGCTGTTTGAGGCCATTCTGGCCGACCGCAGCGCCGACCCCGTGGCCTTGGCGGCCGGGTATCTGGGCGAGAACGTGCCCGACACCAAGGCGGCGCTGGAAGGGGCGCGCGATATTCTGGCCGAGGGTCTGGCCGAAGATGCCGCGCTGCTTGGCCGTTTGCGGGACCATATGAAGCGCGTGGGCGTTCTGGCCGCCAAGGTGGTGGAGGGGAAAGAGGCCGAGGGCGCGAAGTTTTCGGATTACTTTGACCATCGCGAAAACTGGGCCAACGCCCCTTCGCACCGGGTTCTGGCGATGCTGCGCGGACGGAACGAAGGCGTGCTCTCCGTTGATCTGGAAATTGACGCCGATGCGCCGCGCGGGGAAAGCCCGGCAGAACGGGCCTGTGCGGCTGCGGTGCAGGCTGGCGGGTCGGGGGCCGGAGACAAATGGCTGCGGGACTCGGCCGCTTGGGCGTGGCGGGTGAAGATTCGGACCTCGCTCTCGCTTGACCTGATGGCGGAACTGCGTGAGCAGGCCGAGGCCGAGGCAATCCGCGTTTTTGCACGCAATTTGAAGGATTTGCTGCTCGCTGCCCCGGCGGGGGGCAAGGCCACGATGGGGCTGGACCCCGGCATCCGCACCGGCGTGAAAGTGGCGGTGGTGGATGCGACGGG
>JALOTC010000178.1:0-3751 GCA_025458085.1 Cypionkella sp.
TGGTGATCCCGACAGGAGTTGAACCTGTAACCTTCCCCTTAGGAGGGGGATGCTCTATCCAATTGAGCTACGGGACCACGGGGTCTTGATCTGCGCCTTTCATGCGGAAAAACGCTGCAATCCGCAAGCCTGACGTTGCGGAGATGTGGAAGGGCGGCGGGAAAGGAAAAGGGGGAGTGAATTTTGGCCCACCACTCCCCCTCTGGGTCCATTGCGTCTGGGTAGAGAGCTTGCAGGACGCTTTGGATTTCGCCATCCGCCCGTGGGGGCGTTTGTTAGCGGTAACATAGTGAAGAAAACGGTCTTGGACAAGGGGTCTGTTTGGCGCTAACAAGAAAAATGACCCGCCGTTGCAGAAGGCTGTCCGTAGTGTCCAAACCCCCTGTTCCGCGCCCTGCGCAGCCCGATCCGCGCCGGACATTGACCCTTCGTGATGTCTCGGAGGCGTCAGGGGTGAGCGAGATGACGGTGAGCCGGGTGCTGCGCAACCGGGGCGATGTGAGCGAGGCGACGCGGGAGCGGGTGCTGGAGGCGGCGCGGCGGCTGGGCTATGTGCCGAACAAGATCGCCGGGGCCTTGGCGAGCCAGCGTGTCAATCTGGTGGGGGTGATCATCCCCAGCCTGTCGAACATGGTTTTTCCCGAAGTGCTGACGGGGATTTCCGATGTGCTGGAAGATACCGGGTTGCAGCCTGTGGTGGGGGTGACGAATTACCTGCCCGAACGCGAGGAGGCGGTTCTCTATGAGATGCTGAGCTGGCGGCCTTCGGGGGTGATTCTGGCGGGGCTGGAACATACCGAGGCGAGCCGCGCCATGCTGGAACAGGCGGGCGTGCCGGTGGTGGAGATCATGGATGTGGATGGCCCGGCCGTGGATTCGGCAGTGGGTATTTCGCATCGCCGCGCGGGGCGGCAGATGGCCGAGGTGATTGTCGCGGCGGGATACCGGCGGATCGCCTTTCTTGGGACGCAGATGCCCAATGACTTTCGCGCGAAAAAGCGGCTGGAGGGGTTCGAGGAGGCCTTGGCCAAGGCGGGGCTGGCGCTGGCGGATCGGGAATTCTATTCCGGCGGATCGGCGCTGCTGAAAGGGCGCGAGATGACGGAAGCTGTGCTCAAGCGCACGCCGGATGTGGATTTCCTCTATTATTCCAATGACATGATCGGCGCGGGTGGTTTGCTTTACTGTCTGGATCAGGGCATTGACGTGCCGGGCCGGGTGGGCCTTGCCGGGTTCAATGGGGTGGAACTTCTGGATGGTTTGCCCCGGCGATTGGCGACGATGGATGCCTGCCGGTTGGAGATTGGGCAGATCGCGGCAGAGATCATCGCGGGCAAGCGGCCCGGTGGGGTGATCGGGGGCGAGGTGGTGGAACTGACCCCGACCTTGCAGCCGGGGGATACGATCCGCAAGGCGTGAGCCTGTTCCCTAGGGGATCAGCCGTTTGATGGCAGCGGCATGGGCGGCGGTGGCCCCCAAGACATCGGCCGCGAGGGCTTGGGCGGTGTCGAGCAGCGCGGCGGGTTCTGTGATCTGGTCGATCAGGCCCCAGTGGAGGGCTTGATCCGCGCTGATGCGCTGGCCTGCCAGAAGGATCATCTTGGCCCGCGCGGGGCCGATCAGCGCGGCGAGGCGGGCAGGGTCTGAGGGTTGGGGCAGGAAGCCCAGTTTCATCACCGGATAAAAGAAAGAGGCATGGGGCACGCTGATCCGCAGATCGCAGGCGAGCGCCATGCCCATTGCCCCGCCTGCAAGCGTGCCGTTGAGCGCAGCGATGGTGAGGCAGGGCAGGCCAGCGATGCGGGCAGAGAGTTTTTCCCATGCCGGGCTATGGCCGAGGCCAGCCCGCATCCCCTCCAGATCGGCACCGGCGGAAAAGACCTTGCCTTGCCCGGTCAGGATGAGGGCGCGCAGGCCCTCGGCCCCGGCGATGGCGGAATCGAGCGCCACCAGCATGTCTTCGGTGAGGGCATTGGCCTTTTCGGGCCGGGCGAGGGTGAGGGTCAGGAGGCCGTTTTGGAAGGAACGTTCGATCATTGCACCACTCCGATCGCGCGGCGGATCGCTTCGTCGCGGAGCGAGATTTCGCGGCCCAGCCAATCATCGCCGCCGGGGCCGCACATCCACAGGAGGCATCGGGCGGGCCAATCGGCGGGGATATGCACGGCGGGGTCAAGCTGGCTGACCGGGTTGATGCCGCTGGCCTTGATGCGGATCTGCATGTCGGTGGCGACCGTGCCGGGGGAGAGGCCCATGATGCGCAGGCCGTGGGCGGCTTCTTCCAGATGGGCGGCACGGGTCAGCATGGCGGCGCCTGCTTTGCTCGCGCAATAGCTGCTCCAGCCTTCCAGCGGGTTATGGGCGGCACCGGAACTGACGGTGATGATGGTACCGCCGCCTTGGGCCTTCATCAGCGGGATGGCCGCGCGCAGGCCGTGGAACACGCCTTTGAGGTTGATGTCGATGGCGTGGCCCCAAGCGGTGGGGTCGGCGGTTTCGATCCTTGTGATCGGGTCAATCACGCCAGCGTTGTTGATGAGCGCATCGAGGCGGCCGAAATGGCTGTGCGTTTGGTGGAGCGCGGTCGAGAGGCTTTCCCACTCTGCGACATCGCAGGGCAGGGCGAGGGCTGTGGGGCCGATTTCGGCGGCGTGTGCGGTGATCTCTGCGCTGCTGCGGGCGAGGAGCGCGACGCGCCAGCCTGCGGTGGCGAAATGGCGGGCAGCGGCGGCCCCGATGCCGCGGCTTGCCCCGGTGATGGCGACCACTTTGGCTGTCATGGCGGACCCTTTCCTTGCCGATCTTGGCGCTAGGGTTAGCGCATGGCGGGGGCGGAGGGTAAGCGAAAATCATGCCCATGCAGCGCAAGCTTGCGCGGCGCGGCGGGGCGGACTACTTCCCGACAGAGGAAAAAGGACCCAAGCCCCATGCATGACCTGCCCCGTTTGACCGAGATGCTGTTGGATGCCGCGAAGAAGGCGGGGGCGGAGGCGGCGGATGCGCTTGCCGTGACGGGCACCTCCCTCTCGATCGACATTCGGCGGTCGGCCTTGGAAACGGCGGAACGGGCGGAAGGGACGGAGATTGGCCTGCGCGTTCTGATGGGCGGGCGGCAGGCCTGTGTTTCGGCGTCGGACGTGTCAGAGGCGACGATCCGCGCCTTGGCGGAGCGGGCGGTGGCGATGGCGGCAGAGGCCCCGGCGGACCCGCATGTGGGCCTTGCCGATCCGGCGCAATTGGCGCGGGGATGGGACCTTGCCGCGCTGGAGATGGCCGAGGATGCGCCGGAGCCGGGGGCTGCGGCCTTGGAGGCGGCGGCGCGGGCGGTAGAGGCGGCGGCCGCGGGGGTGAACGGCATCGCGCAGGTGGAGGCATCGGCCAGCTATGCGCGGCGCGGGATGCATCTGGCCGCGAGCAACGGCTTTTCGGGGGGCTATCAGCGGACGTCCCATTCCCTCTCTGCCGTGGCCTTTACCGGCGAAGGTACGGCGATGGAGCGCGATTGGGCCGCCGAGGGGCGCACCTTTGCCGCCGATATGCCGGGGGCCGAGGGGATTGGGCGGCTGGCGGCAGAGCGTGCGCTGATGCGGGCGGGGGCGGTGAAGCCGCGCACCGGCACCTTTCCGGTGCTGTTTGATGAACGCGTGGCGTCGAGCTTGATCGGGCATCTGCTTTCTGCCGCCAATGGGATGGCGGTGGCGCGGGGGGCTACGTGGCTGCGCGATGCTTTGGGCAAGCAGGTGCTGCCCAA
>JALOTC010000178.1:3765-4186 GCA_025458085.1 Cypionkella sp.
CGATGCTTTGGGCAAGCAGGTGCTGCCCAAGGGGATCAGCGTGATCGAGGACCCGCATCGCCCGAGGATTGCCGCAAGCCGCCCCTTTGATGGCGAGGGATTGCCGACGCGGCGGCGGATGATCGTGGAAGATGGCGTGTTGATGGGCTGGACGCTGGACCTTGCCACGGGGCGCAAGCTGGGGATGGAGTCCACGGCGAGTGCGTCGCGCGGCGTATCCTCGCCCCCGTCGCCTGCGACGGGGAATATTGACCTGACCCCCGGTGGGGTGAGCCGCGCGGATTTGATCGCGCAGATGGGGACGGGGTTGTTGGTGACCTCCATGATCGGATCGACGATCAACCCGACGACGGGGGATTATTCCCGCGGCGCGGCTGGGTTCTGGGTGGAGAATGGGCAGATCAGCCATCCGGTGAATGAA
>JALOTC010000179.1 GCA_025458085.1 Cypionkella sp.
CTGCCGCTTCTGGACCTGAAGGATTTGCAGGCGCTTTTGGTCTTTATCGGCGAGAATGCGAAAGAGATTTCGACGCGCTTTGGGCTTGTGTCGACCGCCTCGATCGGGGCGATTCAGCGGCGGCTGTTGGTGTTGGAAAACCAAGGCGGGGCGGGGTTCTTTGGTGAGCCTGCGCTCGATCTGAACGATCTGATGCTGGTGGATGGTGCGGGCATGGGGCGGGTCAATATCCTTGCCGCCGACAAGCTGATGCAGGCGCCGCGGCTTTATGCGACCTTCCTCTTGTGGATGCTGTCGGAACTGTTTGAAAGCCTGCCCGAGGTGGGGGACCCGGAGAAGCCGAAGCTGGTGTTCTTCTTTGATGAGGCGCATCTGCTCTTTCAAGATGCGCCACGTGCCTTGGTGCAGAAGGTGGAGCAGGTGGCGCGGTTGATCCGGTCCAAGGGGGTGGGGGTCTATTTCATTACCCAGAACCCGGCGGATGTGCCGGAGACGATCCTTGGCCAGTTGGGCAACCGGGTGCAACATGCCCTGCGGGCCTTTACTGCGAAGGATCAGAAGGATTTGCGCATGGCGGCGCAGACCTATCGGGAGAATCCGCGCTTTTCCACCGAAGCGGCGATCCGTGAAGTGGGGACGGGGGAGGCGGTGACCTCGCTTTTGGAGCGCAAGGGGATACCGGGCGTGGTGGAGCGCACGCTGATCCGCCCGCCCTCCAGCCGGGTGGGCCCGATCGATCCGGCGTTGCGGGCGCAACTCATCGTGCAATCGCCGGTGAAGGGGAAATATGACACGGTGATCGACCGTGACAGTGCCTGGGAACGGCTGCGCCGGCGCGAGCAAGAGGCGGCTGCCGAGGCGGCGCGGGCCGAAGCGGCCGCCCAAGCGCCCACCACGGGCGGGCCGTGGGGCGCGGGCGGGGAGGACGGTCTGAACCGGGCGCGGCGCTATGACGGCGGGCAGGCGAAATCGGCCCCGCGCACGTCATCTTCGCGCGGCGATTCCGTGGGCGAAGCCTTTGCCAAGAGTTTTGCACGCCAATTGGGCAGCAAATCGGGCCAAGCCATCGTGCGGGGGGTTTTGGGGTCCTTGTTCCGCAAGCGGTGAGCAAGGGGCCGGGCGGCGGCGGGGGCGCTGCCCCCGCACCCCCGGAGTATTTGTGCCAAGATGAAGGGGCAGGTTTAGGCGCGGCGTCCGTAGAGTTCGACGGCGCGGCGTTCGAAGGCGCGGACGACGCGCTGCATCGCATCGTTGAAGACAACGCCGATGATCCCTTGCAAGATCGCATTGCGGAATTCGAAATCGACGAAGAAATCCACCTCGCAGCCCCCTTCTGCGGGGCGGAAGGTCCAGTTCGACTTCATATATTTGAAGGGACCGTCGAGATATTCGGTTTCGATGCGATGGTCGGCCGGCCAAAGCGTCACGCGGCTTCCGAAGCGTTCGCGAAAGACCTTGAAGGAGATCACGAGATCGGCCTCCATCACCTCGGCCCCATCAGGGCGGGGCGTGCGCGAGCGGATGCGCGCGGCAGAGTTCCACGGCAGGAATTTTGGATAAGAGCCGACATCCGCCACGAGATCATACATCTCTTGCGGACTATAGGGCAGGAAGCGGCGTTCGGAATGGGTGGGCATGGGCATTTCCCGTGACGTGCGCCGCCGTATCGCGTAGAAAGCAGGGCGAAATCAAGGGGACGCCATGACGCAAAAGCCATATGTGATCGACCAGATGATCAGCGCCAAGGCGATTGCCGCGCGGGTTGAAGCCTTGGCCGCCGAAATCACGACCCATTTCGCAGGCACCGACAAGCTTGTGGTGGTGGGGCTGTTGCGGGGATCTTTCGTCTTTATCGCCGATCTGGTGCGCGAGATTGACCTGCCGGTGGAGGTGGATTTTCTGGAGGCCTCCTCTTACGGGGATGCGATGCATTCGAGCCGGGAAGTCCGTATTTTGAAGGACTTGCGGGGCGAAATTGCGGGGCGTGATGTGCTGGTGGTGGAAGATATCGTCGATACCGGCTTTACCCTTTCCCATGTGCTGCATCTGCTGGAGGCGCGGGGGCCTGCGCGGCTCAAGGTCTGCGCCTTGCTCGACAAGCCATCGCGGCGCGAGGTGCCGATCAAGGCGGATTGGACGGGGTTTGAGATTCCCGATGAATTTGTCGTGGGCTATGGCATCGATTACGCGCAAAGGAACCGCAACCTGCCCTATATTGGTCGTGTGAGGTTTGTGTAGGGGGCCGCGATGGGGCCGATCTGGTTATTGCGTATGGCGCAATGGGCGCGCAATCCGCCCTCGCCCGGGCGGGTCAAGCTGGTGGTCGGCGTGATCGTTTTGTGTTTCGCGCTGGTGATTTTTGAGCGCGTTGTGGGCTGGCCCGAGGCGCTGACGGTCGAGCGCGCCCGGCCCTGACCTTGATCTGCTCGCGCAAAGGTGAGGCGGTGGGGGTAGGCGGAGGCCGGGGCCTCGCCTAGGGTTTGCCGCGGGTTCGGGGAGTGTGGCGATGCGGTGGTTCAGCGTCTTGGGACTTGGCGGTGTGGCTGTGGCCATCGGGGCGGTTTTGGCGCTGCGCCCCGCGCCGCCGGTGCCGCAGGATTATGCCGGGCTGACCGGGGACGCTGTGTCGGGCGAGGCTGTGTTCTGGGCTGCGGGCTGTGCCAATTGCCATATGGCGCCGGGGGCGACGGGGGAGGCGCGGTTGGTGCTGGCGGGGGGGATGGAGTTCCCTTCGGCCTTTGGGACGTTCCGCGCGCCCAATATCTCGCCCCACCCGGAGGCGGGGATTGGGGGGTGGAGCGTGGCGGACCTGGGCCATGCCTTGCGCGAGGGGGTTTCGCCCGAAGGGGCGCATTATTACCCGGCCTTTCCCTATTGGTCCTATGCGCGGATGGAGGGGCAGGAGGTCGCCGATCTTCATGCCTATCTGATGACCTTGCCCACGGATGCGACGCCAAGCCTGCCGCATGACCTTGGCTTTCCTTTCTCCCTCCGTGCGGTCGTCGGGGCGTGGAAGCTGTTGGCACCAGGACGGGGGCCGGTGCTGGAGGGCGATCTGACGGAAGTTGAGGCGCGGGGGCGGCATCTGGTGGAGGGTCTGGCCCATTGTGCCGAATGTCATACGCCGCGCGATGCGCTGGGGCGGCTGGATCTGACGCGCTGGATGGCGGGGGCGCCGTCGCCCGATGGGCGGGGGCGAGTGCCGGGGATCACACCTGCGACGCTGGAGTGGTCGGAGGGGGAGATTGTGGAATACCTCACCTCTGGCTTCACGCCGGACTATGACTCGGCGGGCGGGCATATGGCGCTGGTGGTGGAGTCTTTGGCGCGATTGCCCGAGGCGGATCGGGTGGCGATTGCCGCCTATCTGAAGCGCCTGCCTGCGGTGGAGTGACGCGCGTCAGAGCGCGGAGGCGAGGAGCGACAGCGCGTGTCGCGTGGCGGCGGCCCGCACTTGGGCGCGGCCAAGGGGGCCGAAGTCCACCGTTTCGGTGCGGGTGCCGGTGGGCGTGGCGAGGCCAAAGCAGACGCGGCCTTCGGGCTTGAACTCTGACCCGCCTGGGCCTGCGATGCCGGTGACGGAAACGGCGAGTTGTGCGGCGGAACGGGCGAGCGCGCCTTGGGCCATTTCGCGTGCGACTTCCTCGCTGACGGCGCCGTGGGTGGCGAGCGTTTTGGGGGAGACGCCGAGGAGATCGACCTTGGCCGCGTTGGAATAGGTGATGACGCCCCGGTCATAAACATC
>JALOTC010000180.1 GCA_025458085.1 Cypionkella sp.
GCAAAGCACTTGTCCACAGAAGATTTATTAAGAAATCGCTTTACAGGCTTTCGCTTCTGACACACCATATCTAGTAAGGGCTGCGACTGGCAGACGCAGTGCCTTGCCAGACACCCAGCATCCTGTGGGTCAGTGGCTTGCAGGGGCATCATTCAGAGGCCGGGCAATGTCACTTTCGGAAAGCTTCCTGTCGAGCGACGATCTGCATCCGATCGACATTGTCGAAACTCTGGCCGAACATCACGACTGGGAGTTTGACCGGGTCACCGACGATCAGATCGCCATGTCGGTCGAAGGGCAATGGCGCAGCTATGCGCTGACGCTGGCTTGGAACGCGCAGGATGAGACGCTGCGTCTGATCTGCACCTTTGAAATGGAGCCGCCCGAGGGGCGTCTTGCGGCACTCTACGATGTGCTCAATCGCTGCAATGACATGGTCTGGACCGGGGCCTTTACCTATTGGGCCGAACAAAAGCTGATGGTCTGGCGCTATGGCCTTGTGCTGGCCGGTGGGCAAAATGCGGGTCCAGAACAGATTGACCGTCTGATTTCCAGCGCGGTCATGGCGGCGGAACGCTTCTACCCGGCCTTCCAGCTTGTCGGCTGGGGCGACCGTTCTCCGGCAGAGGCGATGCAGGTTGCCATTGCCGAGGCCTACGGACGGGCCTAGGGTCTGCCCCCGAAAGCGAACGGGGGACATATGACACTGGACAGGATCAACCGCCGCGGCATGGTCATCATCGGCTGCGGCAAGATGGGATCGGCCCTGCTGGAAGGCTGGCTCGGGCGCGGGCTTGCCTTGGGTGCGACATGGGTGATCGACCCGCAGCCTTCGGACTGGCTGCGCAATCTGGAACGCAAGGGGCTGCACCTGAACGCGGGCCTGCCCGCGGCCCCCGCCGTGGTGCTGGTGGCGGTCAAGCCGCAGATGATGGGCGCGGCCCTGCCGCAGGTGCGCGCGGCGGTGTCAGACAGCGACGCGCTGGTTCTGACCGTGGCGGCGGGAACAACCATCGCGCGCTATGAGGCGGACCTTGGCGCAGGCGTGCGGATCGTGCGGTCCATGCCCAACACGCCCGCCGCCGTGGGGCGCGGGATCACAGCGATTGTCGGCAATGCCGCCAGCGGCGAGGCCGAGCTTGCGCTGGCCGAGGAGCTGCTGTCTGCCGTGGGGCAGGTCGTCCGGCTGGAGGGGGAGCATCAGATGGATGCGGTCACCGCCGTTTCCGGCTCTGGCCCCGCCTATGTGTTCCACCTGATCGAAGCCTTGGCCGCAGCGGGCGAGGCGGAGGGCCTCTCTGCCGATCTGGCCATGCGGCTTGCGCGGGCCACCGTGACGGGGGCGGGGGAACTCGCCCATCGCGCGGCGGAGCCTGCGGCGCAGTTGCGCGTCAATGTCACCTCGCCCGGCGGCACCACGGCGGCGGCGCTGGCGGTGTTGATGGATGAGGAGAGGGGCTTTCCCGCGCTGCTGCGGCAGGCGGTGAAGGCAGCGGCAGATCGCGGACGGGAGTTGGGCAAATGACGATCACCTATGATGATTTCCAAAAGGTCGATATCCGCGTGGGCCGCGTGGTCCGCGCCGAACCTTTCCCCGAAGCGCGCAAGCCCGCGATCAAACTCTGGGTCGATTTCGGGCCAGAGATCGGGGAAAAGCGGTCCAGCGCACAGTTGACCCGCCACTACACGCCAGAGGGGCTGGTGGGGCGGCTGGTGATGGGGGTGGTGAATTTCCCGCCGCGCCAAATTGGCAAGGTCATGTCCGAAGTGCTGGTTCTGGGCGTGCCGGATGCCGATGGCGAGGTGGTGCTGCTTTCCCCTGACCAAGACGTGCCCCTCGGCGGAAGGATGTTCTGATGAAGCTTTTGATCACGCGCCCGCTGCCAGAGACGGTCATGGCCGCCGCCCGTGCGCGGTTCGATGTCACGGCCCGTGACAGCACGCTGCCGCTGAGTGCCGAGGAATTGCGCGCCTCCTTGCGCGACTATGACCTTGTGCTCCCCACGCTGGGCGATCTTTACAAGGCCGATGTCTTTGCCGATGTGCCGGCACCACGGGCCAAGATGCTCGCGAATTTCGGGGTGGGCTATAACCACATCGATGTGGCCGCCGCCCGTGCGGCGGGGCTGGCCGTCACGAACACCCCCGGCGCCGTGACCGATGCCACGGCAGATATCGCGCTGATGCTGATCCTGATGACCGCGCGGCGCGCGGGTGAAGGCGAAAGGCTGGTGCGCGCGGGCCGTTGGGAAGGATGGCATCCGACCCAGATGCTCGGCCTCCATATCGGCGGCAAGCGGCTGGGCGTGATCGGCATGGGGCGGATCGGCAAGGCGATTGCCAAGCGCTGCCATGCAGGCTTTGGGATGGAGGTGGTGTTCTACAACCGATCCCCCGTTGCCGATGCAGGCGTGCCCGCGCGGCAGGTCGGCATGGCAGAGGCGATGGCGGCAGATGTCGTCGTGGTCGCCGTGCCGGGCGGGCCTGCGACGCATCATCTGATCAATGCCGAGGCCCTTGCCGCCATGCGCCCCCATGCGATTTTCGTCAATATCGCGCGCGGCGATGTGGTGGAGGAAGCCGCACTGATCGCCGCCCTGCAAGAGGGGCGGATCGCCGGGGCGGGCCTCGATGTCTATGAATTCGAACCAAAAGTGCCGCAGGCGCTGATGGCGATGGAAAACGTGACGCTGCTGCCGCATCTGGGCACGGCGGCGCTCGAAGTGCGGACCAATATGGGGATGATGGCGGTCGATAACCTGATCGCCTTTGCCGAAGGGCGCGCTTTGCCCAATGCGGTGTGATGCGCGGGCGGGTGGCTGATCCCCCCTGCCCCGCCCCCCTGCCCAGCGCCGGGGGGCGGGAATGATCATTTCGCTTGGGCGGCGGTTCATCTTTGTCCATATCCCCAAGACGGGCGGCACGGCGCTCGCGCTCGCGCTCGAAGACCGTGCGATGAAGGATGACATCCTGATCGGCGACACGCCCAAGGCGCGGGCGCGCAAGGGGCGGCTTCGGGGGGTGAAAACGGCGGGGCGGCTGTGGAAACATTCCACGCTGGCCGATATCGTAGGGTTGGTGAGTGCGGCAGAGGTGGAAAGCTTCTTCACCTTCACGCTGGTCCGCAACCCATGGGATCGGGCGGTCAGCTATTACCACTGGCTGCGCGGTCAAAACTTTGCCCATCCCGCCGTCGGGCTGGCCAGGACCCATGATTTCAGCGGCTTTCTGAACCATCCCCAAACGCAGACGGCGTTCCGGCTCTGGCCCTATGGCGCATGGCTGCGCGATGGCGCGGGGGTGGAACGGGCGGGGATGTTCCTGCGGCTGGAACGGCTGGAAGAGGACCTGCCGCTGCTCGAGGCGCGGCTCGGGCTGAAGCTGCGGATGGGGCGGGCCAATGCCTCGGACCGGGCCGCGGATTGGCGAGGGTATTACTCCAGCGCGGATGCAGAGCTGATTGCCAAGCTCTGTGCCGAAGATATCGCGCGCTTTGGTTATGGCTTTGACGGGGTCCGGTAGAACCGGGCGGGTGCATCGGTGACTGCCCGGTGCGCGGGGGCGCTGCCCCCGCACCCCCGGAGTATTTCCCCCAAGATGAAGCAAGGAATGTTTAACCTTTCCACGGCACGCTTGGCTTGCGGTACAGGCTGGAGAGCCGATGACCGCCCAAGGTGAAGCCCCGTCCCGAAGCCCCGGATAGCCAAAACGGACAGTCGGGACGGGGTGGAACGC
>JALOTC010000045.1 GCA_025458085.1 Cypionkella sp.
ACGGCCATGCCCATGGTCACGGCGGCTGATCCTTTCACCAGATAGGAACCGAAAGGCCCTGTGCACCGAGGATGCGCAGGGCCTTTTCATATGGGAGAGGCGGGGTCAGGAGGCGCAGTATGCCTCTGCCAGATCGCCGAAGCTGCGGTAGCGCGCCCAGAAGGCATTGTCAGAGTCGCGGTCGGACATGCGCACCTGCTGTGCCCGATCCGGATCACGGAAGAAACTGGCGGCTTTGCGCTGATCCGAACGTTGAAGCGTCTGATCGGCAACCTGCTGGATGCAGCTACAGAGCTGGCGCGTGGCCTGTTTGCGGTCAGACCGCAGGCAGGCGCTTTCGATTGGGCCAGCGAAGGCCGGTGCCGAAAGCGACAAGAGGAGGAGGGCCGAAGCGGCCAGAGCAAGGGGTTTCTTCATCATCTGCCTCATATGCCGGGGCGGGGCGAACCAGCGCCTTCGGTCGTTTTTCTTGCACGCATTGTGCCGATTCGACGCGAATTATTCAATGATCTGCCGCAATTTGGCGTGAATTTGCCAAACCTGTCCAGTGGTTGTGGGAGCGCCGGTCGTGTGCCCCAAGATTGCGGGTCTTTGCCACGAAACGCGCCGCCGTTTCCCCTTCCCGACCCCTGTTTTCCAAGCTATATGCGCGCCTATGATCCAGCTTGACCGCATCCGCAATTTTTCCATCGTGGCGCACATCGACCACGGCAAATCCACGCTCGCCGACCGGCTCATTCAGATGACCGGGACGGTGGCCGAACGGGATATGAAAGCACAACTGCTCGACTCGATGGATATCGAGCGGGAGCGGGGCATTACCATCAAGGCCAATACGGTCCGGATCGAATATCCGGCCAAGGATGGCAACACTTATATCCTAAACCTGATCGATACTCCCGGCCATGTGGACTTCGCTTATGAAGTCAGCCGGTCCATGCGCGCGGTCGAAGGGTCGCTTCTGGTGGTGGATGCCTCCCAAGGGGTGGAGGCGCAGACCTTGGCCAATGTCTATCAGGCGATCGATGCAGGCCATGACATCGTTCCCGTCCTGAACAAGATTGACCTGCCCGCCGCTGACCCCGACCGGGTGAAGGAAAATATCGAGGATGTGATCGGTATCGATGCATCAGATGCGATTCCGATTTCGGCCAAGACCGGCCTTGGCATCCCTGATGTGCTGGAAGCCATCGTGCAGCGCCTGCCAGCGCCGAAGGGGGACCGCACTGCCCCGCTGAAGGCGATGCTCGTCGATTCATGGTACGACCCCTATCTGGGCGTTGTCGTCATGATCCGGGTGATCGACGGTGTGGTGAAAAAGGGTGACCGGATCAAGATGATGCAGACCGGCGCGGTCTATGGCATCGACAAGCTTGCCGTCTTGAAGCCCGAAATGCGCGATATTCCGGAACTCGGCCCGGGTGAGATCGGGGTCTTTACCGCCTCGATCAAGCAGGTCCGCGATACGCGGGTGGGGGATACGATCACGCATGAGCGCAAGCCTTGTGACGCGGCGCTTCCCGGCTTCAAACCGGCGCAGCCGGTGGTGTTCTGCGGCCTGTTCCCGGTGGATGCGGCCGATTTTGAAAACCTGCGCGATGCGATTGAAAAGCTGGCGCTAAACGATGCGTCTTTCAGCTATGAGATGGAAACCTCGGCCGCGCTGGGCTTTGGCTTCCGGATGGGCTTCCTTGGGCTTTTGCATCTGGAGGTCGTGCGCGACCGTCTGGAACGCGAATATGACCTTGATCTGATTACCACCGCGCCAAGCGTGGTGTTCAAGCTGCATATGAAGGACGGCGAGGTGCGCGATCTGCACAACCCTGCCGATATGCCCGACTTGACCTATGTCGACCATATCGAAGAGCCGCGGATCAAGGCGACGATCATGGTCCCGGATGACTATCTGGGGGACATTCTGAAGCTCTGCCAAGACCGCCGCGGGATTCAGTTGAACCTGACCTATGCGGGTAGCCGGGCCATGGTAGAGTACGACCTGCCCTTGGCCGAGGTTGTGTTCGATTTTTATGACCGGCTGAAATCGGTTACCAAAGGCTATGCCAGCTTTGACTACCAGATGTTCGAATATCGCGAGGATAATCTGGTCAAGATGTCGATCCTCGTGAATGATGAACCGGTGGATGCGCTGTCGATCATGGTTCACCGTGACCGGGCAGAAAGCCGGGGTCGGGTGATGTGCGAAAAGCTGAAAGACCTGATCCCGCGGCATATGTTCAAGATCCCGATTCAGGCCGCGATTGGCGGGCGGGTGATCGCGCGCGAGACAATCTCTGCCATGCGCAAGGACGTGACCGCGAAATGCTACGGCGGCGACGCAACCCGCAAGCGCAAACTGCTGGACAAGCAGAAGGCGGGGAAAAAGCGGATGCGGCAGTTCGGTAAGGTAGAAATCCCGCAGGAAGCCTTCATCAACGCGCTCAAAATGGATAGCTGAGGGCAGGTGCGGTGAAGTTTCTGGACCGCAATCACCCGATGTTTCGCCGCGCGTGGCTGCGCTGGACCACGGCAGTTGTGCCGCTTGTCTGGGCAGGGGTAGAGCTTTTGCTGGGCAATCCCGGTTGGGCCGTGCTCTTTGGCGCGGCGGGGGCCTATGCGTTCTGGGAACTGATCGTCAAAGGCCCCGATCATCCTTCTTGAAGCAGGGCTGCGACTTGCTCTGCCAAGGCGGTGATTTCCGCACCCGCGGCGGATTTCGCCGCCTCCATGGCTGCAAGGCCACGGCCCAAAGTTTCGGCATAGACAACGCGCTGCCCAAGCGAAGCCTGTGCCACAGGCGCAATCTCTTGCGCGGCGGTGGCAATTTCGCGCGACAGGTTGGTGTTGGGCTTCACGCGGTTCAACACCACCAAGGGGCGGCGATTTTCTCGGGCAATCAGATCCAGCACCCCATCGGTGGCCCATAGATCCACTTGGCTGGTGGCCACCGGGATCAGAACCAAGTCGGCCTCTCGCAGGGCTGGTCGCAGATCGGCATCCACCTTAGGAGGCGTGTCGACAATCACGAGGTCTGTCATTTTACGAAGCTTTTCACATTCATAGCTGACCCCCCAGGCGGAGGCGGTTGACAGATCAAGGCCAGGATCGCCGAGGGCCGCGCGCCGGGTGAGGAACCAGCGGCCAAGGCTGCCTTGCGGGTCGGTGTCCAGAAGCGCCACGCGCTGCCCCTGTCGCGCGAATTCCACGGCAAGGTTGATGGCAAGCGTTGTCTTGCCCGACCCGCCCTTTTGCTGCGCGACCGTGATGACCTTGCCCATAATACCCCCTTTTGCTGCGATGCAGCATAGGCCGATTCGGCGCAGGGGAAAAGCTGTAACACGGGGGCAGGATCAGCCCTTTGGGCAGCGCAGGCTGCCGCGCATTTCGCCGCTATCGCCTTGCAGGCTCGTCTCACGCAGGGTGCAGCCCGTCACCTCTGGGATCAGATCGATCATCGCGGCCCGGATGGCGGCATGTTCCCCCCGCCGGGCATAGCCGAGTCGGATGATTTCTACCCTTTCGCCCTTCTGAAAGATCACATAGCTGCGGCCATCGCGCTCTACCTCTGTCCGCTCTGCTCCAAAGAACTCGGGAGCAGGCTGTGCACCGCAGGAGGCGAGGATTAGGATAAGGCCGAATGCGCGGATCATGGGGCCAGTCTTGCCCCATTGCGTTAACGCGAAGTTAACCGCAGCGGAAAGTAAGCCTCAGGTCCGGCCTTTGGCGATGGCATCATGCTTGGCCAACGTGCTGATGAGCGCCTGCATTTCGCCAATCGGGATCATGTTCGGCCCGTCAGAGGGGGCATTGTCGGGGTCCTCATGCGTTTCGATGAATACCGCATGAACACCCACCGCACAGGCGGCGCGGGCCAGAACCGGGGCGAATTCGCGCTGGCCGCCCGAACTCGTCCCTTTGCCCCCCGGTTGCTGCACAGAATGGGTGGCGTCAAAGACAACTGGATAGCCCGTGGCCGCCATGATCGGCAGGCCGCGGAAATCGGTGACAAGCGTGTTGTAGCCAAAACTCGTGCCACGGTCGCACAAGAGGATGTTTTCATTCCCGGTGCTGGCGATCTTGGCCGCGACATTGGCCATATCCCACGGGGCAAGGAACTGGCCTTTTTTCACATTGATCACCCGCCCCGTCTCTCCGGCCGCCAACAAGAGATCGGTCTGACGACAGAGAAAGGCGGGGACCTGGATCACATCTACTGCCTCGCCCACGCGGGAACAATCGGCCTCACTATGCACATCGGTCAGGACAGGGCAGCCGAACTCCTCGCGGATACGGGCAAGGATTTCGACACCCTTTTCCAGCCCCAGCCCGCGTGTGGTGCCAAGGCTTGACCGGTTGGCCTTGTCATAACTCGCCTTGAAAATGAAAGGCGTGCCGGTTGGCGCGCAGGCCTCGGCAATCCGGGCGGCCAGCATCCGGGCATGGTCAAGGCTTTCCAACTGGCAAGGGCCTGCGATCAGTGCAAAGGGCAAATCCCCGCCGACAGAGACGTTTTGCGCAGTCACGATCCGGGGGGTCATGGGTCAGCTCCTTGCCAGAATGCTTTCGATGCGGGCCACATCTTCGGGATTGTTCAATTCCCAGAACACGGCACCGCGTGCCTCCACCTCGACACAGGCGATGGGGATGCCGTTTTCAAGGAAGCGCAACTGTTCCAGCCCTTCAAGTGTTTCGAGGGGTCCGGCCTTTAGCCCGGCATAGCGTGACAGCGCATCCGGCCGATAGCCGTAAAGCCCGACATGGTGGAAAACGCAGTGCCATTCAGTGTTGCGTTTCGCCGGATCGATATAGGGGATCACTTCCTTGGAGAAATAAAGCGCGCGGCCATCCGCGGCGAAGGTCGCCGTTGTGCCCCCCACACGCCCAGACTGTCGGTCGGCGATGAAATGGGCAAAGGTTTCATGGTCGCAGCGCACGACAGGGGTGGCAACAGGCGTATCAGGGTTCGCCTGCATATGGGCGATGATCGTCTCGACAAACCACGGGGGGGTCAGTGGCGCATCGCCTTGCAGATTGATGACCAGATCGGCACTGATGCCCTTGTTCAAGGCATCGGCGCAGCGCATCGTCCCGTTTTCGCAGGCGGAGGAGGTCATCACGACGCTTGCTCCGAAGCCAAGCGCCACATCGCGGATGCGGTCGTCGTCGGTGGCGACATGCACCTCGGCCACCCCGGGGACGGCCATCGCCGCCTCCCAACTGCGCTGAACCAAGGGTTTCGCCATACCCGAGGCATCGCGCAGCATTGCCAAGGGCTTGCCCGGATATCGCGATGAGGCATAGCGGGCGGGAATGACGATGACAGTTTTCATATGGCACCTGATCTGAGGCAATCATGCAGCCGCAAGAGGCCAATGGGCTTTTGCGCCGCGTCGATCACCACAAGGGCGGTGATCTTGCTGGCCTCCATCAGCGCCACGGCTTCGGCCACCAGCATGGATTTGGCGATGGTCTTGGGGCGGCGGGTTGCCACATCGAGTGCGGTTTTGTCGAAAAGTCCGGTGATGTTGCGGCGCAAGTCCCCGTCTGAAATCACGCCGGCAAGCTTGCCTTCGGCATCCACCACGCAGGCCATGCCAAAGCCCTTTTCCGACATGACGATGAGTGTTTCGGCCATCGGCAAATCGGCGGCCACGATCGGCAGGGCCGCGCCACTATGCATCAATTGATGAGCCTGTGCCAGACGCGCGCCGAGCTTGCCGCCGGGGTGAAACACACGGAAATCTTCGCGCAGAAAGCCCCGCGCCTCCATCAATGCCACAGCCAGCGCATCGCCAAGCGCGAGCGTCAGCGTGGTGGAGGTGGTGGGGGCCATGCCGATGGCACAGGCTTCGGGCGCATCGGGCAAAAGAAGGCGCAGATCGGCGGCGCGCATGAGGCTGCTGTCCATCCGCCCCGAGATGCCGACAAGCGGGATGCCAAAGCGGCGGGTATGGCTGATCAGATCGCCCAATTCCGTGGTTTCTCCGGAATTGGAAATCAGGATGCAGATATCTTCTCGCGTGACCATGCCCAGATCGCCATGGCTGGCTTCTGCCGGGTGGACGAATTGGGCGGGCGTACCGGTGCTGGCCAAGGTGGCGGCGATCTTGCGCGCGATATGGCCAGATTTGCCGATGCCGCCAAGGATGACGCGGCCTTTACAGGCAAGGATCGTCTCTATCGCCGGGGCGAAATCCTCGGGCAGTTCATCCGACAGGCGGCGGATCGCCTCCGCCTCCACCCTCAGCACGCGGCGTGCGGTGGCGCGGACCTGTTCGGCATCCATCTGGCTGCTGTCGGGTTTGGGGCGTTCACTCATGCGATGGTTCCGCGCGTTTCGGGCCTGTGCCCCTTGGGTCTTGGGCGTAATCCCTTGGGGGGCACTTGTCCATGCTCTCCTCAGCCAAAGGCGCGCAGGGCGATGCCTGCCTGTTCCAAGGCGCGGCGCAAGGTTCTGGCCGCTGTTACGGCGGCGGGGGAATCGCCATGCAGGCAGATCGTGTCGATCTTTGTGGGCAGATGTTTGCCAGAGGCGGTGATGATCGCGCCTGCCCCGAGCATGGCAAGCACGCGGGCGGAAATCTCCTCTGGGTCATGCAGAACCGCGCCGGGCAGGCTGCGGTCGAGCAATAGGCCATCGTCGGCATAGGCGCGGTCGGCAAAGATTTCCTGCGCAACCTGTGCGACAAGCGAGGCCGCGGCACGGGCCTGCGCGGTACAGGCAATGACCATGAGGATGATCGAAGGATCGACCGCTAACGCGCCCTCGTAACAGGCGCGGGCTAGGCTTTCGTCTTCGGCAGCCATATTGGCCAGTGCGCCATGCAGTTTCATATGCCGGATACGCCCGCCTGCCAGCCGCGCCATCGCCTGTGCCGCGCCAAGTTGATAGGCCACGAGATGCCGCGCCTCGGCCGGTGTGATCTGCATCCGCCGCCGCCCGAAGCCTTGCAGGTCGGGCAGGCCTGGATGCGCGCCAAGGCCCACGCCTTGCGCCACCGCCTGTGCCATCGCCCGCACCATCACATCCGGGTCGCCTGCATGAAAACCGCAGGCGATATTGGCAGAGGTGACGATCTTCAGAAGGTCCTCATCCGCGCCCATCGGCCAAGGGCCAAAGCCTTCGCCCATATCGGCATTCAGGTCGATCTTTGTGATCATGGCCTAGGTCCTTTCCAGATCGTCACCACAGGTGACACCGTCAATCAGCTGGCAGGTCAAGAGGTCAGGCACGTCGCGCGGATCGCGGACAAGCGGGCGCAGGGTCCGGGGTAGGGCACGGCGGCGTGCGGTCTCTGCCCGTTCCAGTGCGACCGCCTCTTCCAGTGTGACAAAGCGGAAGGTCAAGGGTGCATCGGGTGGGGCTTGCACCAGACGGGGCAGGTCACAGGGAATGACGCTGCCAATCCGGGGGTATCCCCCGGTGGTCTGACATTCCGCCAAAAGGACGAAAGGCGCACCATCGCCCGCAATTTGAATATCACCGGGCGTGATGACTTCCGACAGGATGGTAAGGCCCGCGTCCAGCCCAAAGCCTTCCCCTGTGGCAATCAGCCTTTGGCCCATGCGGTTGGCGCGGAGGTCCTTGCGGAAGGTGGTCTCGGTAAATCGCTGCCGCAAAGCCTCTGGGAAAACTGCGGTCTGAAAGCCGGGCACCACCCGCAGGACCCCCCCAGCAAATCGCGCGAGTGGCATGAGGCTTAGCCCGACCGGCCCGCCCGGATCGGGACCGATGGGCAGGCTGTCGCCCGTGGTGAGGGGGAGTCCGATACCTGCGGCTAGATGGGCGGATCGCGCCCCCAGCACAGAGGGGATGTCTATGCCGCCCCCGACATGCAGGTAGCTATATCCCCCCGCTGCGCCCGACAGTTCCAGCGTTTCTCCCGCTGCAAGCATGTGGCTTGCGTTCCATGCCAAGGTCCGGCCCCCGGCCATCGCCCGCATGGGTGCGCCGGTCAGGGCTATACGAATCTGTGTTGTGGGCGCGACCGTCAGCGCCCCCGCCGCGATTTCGATGCCAGCGCAGGTATCAGGCTGGCCCAGAAGCGCGGCACCTTCGGCCAAGGCCAGACGGTCAGCCGCGCCGCCACGCGACAAGCCTTCGCCCATAAAGCCCGGACGCCCGGCATCTTGGACCGTTACCCCCGGTGCCACGCGGTGAAAGATCAGGGCACGGTTCATGGCAAAGGCTCTGCCCGCGCCCCACCTGCGGGGTCTTTGCGCAACGCTTCTATCCCCTCGCGTGGGATAGGGGTGAAGAGCACCTCATCGCCGGGGTGAAGAAGGAAGGGCTCTGCCGCCTCGGGTCGGAACAGGCGCAGCGCGGTTTGCCCGACATGCCGCCAACCGGTGGGGGTCGAGACTGGAAACAACACCATCTGACGGATCGCGACGACCAAAGCCCCTTCGGGAACGCTTGGGGTGAGTGCGGTTTGGCGTGGGATGTTCCAGTGCGAGGGCAATTGGCCCAAATAGGGCAAGCCGGGCGCGAAACCGATGGTCTGCACCCTAAGGGGGGCCGCGCAGATTTCTGCAACCGCTTGTGCCGCATCCACCTCGGCGAGGGCTGACGCTTCTGCCAACTGCGGGGCCAGATCAGTGCCAAAAACCGCAGGCACGCGCCACAGCCTACGGCCTTTTGGTAGAGGAGCAGCCATCCAGTCTGTCTCTGCCAGCAGGGCGTGAAGCGCCTGTCGCAAGGTGGTGTGGTCTGCGCGCTCCAGATCAAAGCGCAGGAAGGTAGAAGTGAGCGAGGTAGAGGTTTCCACCACACCAGGCATATCTGCCGCATCGATCCGTGCGCGAAAGGCAAGGGCGGCGCGGTTGGCGGGTTCGGACAGTTCGGTGCCAAATCGTACCAGAAAACCGTCGACGCCAAGTGTCAGAACCTCGGCCTTGTTCGGTCGATGAACGTCTTCTGTTTGGGCGGTTGGCCCGTTCCAGGTCATGCCACAGCGTCCCCGCCTGTGCGCCGCGCGCTCTTCCGCGCACGCCTTCTTCTGGTTTTGGTGGGCCAAGCATGGGGTGTTTGTCAAACATGTCGGCGGTGGTCAGCGGTCTTCAGGCTGCGAGCAAAACGCGCGCCTCCCTTGCCCTAAGGGTTAACCTCGCGCTGGAAAAAGTTTCGCCTCCGACCAATTCCGGAAAAAGCGACAGAATTTCGTCACGCTGCGCTTTGTCCATCCCGTCCAGCGTCCCACTCCCCGGCTGAAAGCTTTCAGACCATGCCCCATCGGCCCGGATGATTTCGTGCTGGTCAAAGAGAAGATGTATATAGCTGATGCCGGCTGTTAGTCTTTGGGTAATGCCTGCCAGTCCCGCCAGATGACGTGCTGCAACCAGGACCTCATGCTCGCCAAACATCAATTCCGCGCGCGGGTTGGACAGCAACATTCGGTGTTGCGGGCTGACCATCATGTCTCGTTCTGGCAGCCCCGCGCCAAGCGCACCGGCAGGAATGAAGATGGGGTAGAAGCAGGGTTGCGCAATCAGTTCGGCCAAACTGAGGTTGCGGCGCCCTGTCCAGCGGATCGTCTGAAAGCCGTTATCCCGGGTCAGCACGCGATCCCCCGGCTTCAGCGTTTCGATAGGCACTTCGCCCTGTTCGGCCAGGATCATGGCACCTGGTGTGAAGCAAGCCACAACACTTTCGATATTCGAGAAGTTGAGAGTGCCTGTGACGTTGCCAAAGGCATCCAGAAACTCGACTGTGCCACTACCGGGAGTGTTTTGATCATAGATCACATTGGTCGCCGGATGCCCCCAGAAGGTGAGATCAAGAACATCCACCCCATCCCCGCCGTCGATGACGTCGCCTATGCCGCCAAAGAACTGATCCTGCCCACTTCCACCGTTCAGCGTATCTGCGCCATCGCCACCAGTCAGCGTGTCGTTGCCCGATCCCGCATCCACCCAGTCGGCCCCTTCCGACCCGATCACCTGATCGTTGCCGGAGCCAAGGGTGAAGCGCTCGATTTCCGAGAAGGTGATTGTCGCGCCGCCTAGTGTGAGAGTACCGTCTTCGGGATTGGCTGCATCTCCAGCGGACAGGTCCAACAGAGCATCGCCGGTCAAGGCCGAGGCATCGAGTAGATCACCCGCGATCTCTCCGCTTTCGCCTCCAGTCAGAAGATCGTTGCCGGAATGATCATCGACGATGAACTGATCGTCACCTTGCCCGCCAAGCAGCGAGTCATTGCCTTCATCACCGGCAAGCAGGTCATTTCCACCCCCGCCAAACAAAAGATCGTCACCCGCGCCACCTTGGAGTCTATCGTTGCCGGTGTCGCCAGACAGCGTGTCATTGCCGTTTCCGCCATAGGCTTCATCATCGCCTTCGCCACCAAAGACGAGATCTGCACCCAATCCAGCGGTAATCGTGTCATTGCCACCATATCCGAGGATCGTATCTGCATCTCCATCGGACCCGTCGATCTGATCACCTTGTCCATCGGTAAAGCCGGGCAGCATCAGATCGGAACCAGAGGTGCCGTCCACGGCACCTGTAAAGGCGATACTCTCTATCCCGCTGAAGGTTAGCGTGCCACCTCCAGAGGCGGCGGTGTAAGTGACTGATCCTGCCTCGTTGTTGCCGCCACCGTAAAGGATGCTTTCAACATCGGCATAGTTCAGGACAAGGGTATCATTATCTGTACCTGTCGTGACCGACTCGCCGCCAAAGACGGCATCTCCACTGCCTCCGAAAAGGATATCCGCATCGGCACCGCCAAAAAGGCTATCTAAGCCTTCTCCACCGTAAAGGATGTCGTCCCCTTCTGCGCCCGTGACGGTATCATTCCCGCCGTCGCCATAGAGTGTATCGTTGCCTTCCTGACCATGGACGGAGTCATTTCCGCTACCGCCAAATGCAAGGTCATTGTCGGTCCCTGTCCAGATTTCGTCGTTGCCACCAGCACCGGAAAACGTGTCATTTCCCTGACCGTTTGGGGTGTTGGCTTGATCGTCAAGAATGTCATTCGCTTCACTGCCAACATGCTGGTCGTCTCCGCCCAACGTCTGGATGTAAGTGAAACCGTTGTTGGCCGTTGCGTCGACCACATCGGCCAGTTCGGACAACAGAAGTTGTTCAATCTGAGAGAAAGTGATGACATCGCCGGTGACAAGATCGGTGATCGTTCCTTCTCCGGGGGCGGTGAAAACTACACTCACACCATTCGGATGGCCCGAAAGATCGATGGTGTCGTAGTCATCTCCACCAAAAACAAGATCGTTGCCGAAGCTTCCGGTGTAAACGAAGACATCGCTGTCTGCGCCGCCGAAAAGCGTGTCATTTCCGGTGCCGCCGGTCAGGATATCCGCACCTGCGTCACCAAAGACGCTGTCATTGCCTGCGCCGCCAGCGAGCTGATCGTTCCCGGTGCCGCCATAGATTGTGTCGGCCGCAGTGCCACCAGTAATGGAATCGTTCCCGGCTTGGCCCAGATACTGCCCTGCCGCCGAATTCGCCGTTGCGTCGATCTGATCATTGAAGGCGGTGCCACTGATCGCCTCGATCTCTGAAAAGACGCCGGATGTTCCGATAGCGGTGCCGCTAAAGGCGTAAGTGCCCATTTCGGCACCGGTGAAGGTAACATTGACGCCATTACTGGAGACCAAGTTGCCAAAAGCGATCTGGTCCTGATCGACTCCGCCCTCGCCGCCTACAATCGTGTCACCCTGATGGTCATCAATGATGTTGAAACGGTCGGCGTCATCATTGCCAAAAAGGCTATCGCTGCCGACACCCCCTGAAAGTGTGTCATTCCCGCTGCCACCGTAAAGGATATCATTTTCGCCGCCGCCAATGATGGAGTCATTGCCGGCATCGCCATAAACGGTGTCATTCCCGGCGCTGTCCGCGTTGAAGGTGCCGAACCGGTCATCGCCGCTTCCAAGGCTTACCCAGTCATTACCTCCCCCGCCAAAGACGGTGTCATTGCCTGTTCCGGCAAAGACCACATCGTTTCCGTCATTGGCGATGACGCTATCATTGCCGGCACCGGCGATGACGTAGTCCCCGTTGCCCGTCGTACCGCCGACGCCCAGAGCGTCGTTGTTGTCGATACGGTCGCCATCCGGATCGCCGAGATAGCCGACCTGAATGACATCACTGCCGGAAGTGCCTTGCACAATTCCATCACGGGCGACGGATGCCACAGTCCGGATGGTGATCAAGCCGACATCTGTGTTTCCTGAGCTGTCGACGATTGTGTAGTTCAGCGTCGACGTTGTGACGTCGCCGTCGGAAAAGACTGTGACAGTCCCGTTGGCGTTAAGCCGGACCGTTTCGCCTGTTCCGAGGGTTATGGTCTGGCCCGGAACCACTGCGGTTCCGTTCAGATGGGTGATTGTAAGGCCGCCATCTGTCATATCTCGATCATTCGCGAGAATATCGAAGGTGCGGCTTGAATTGCGGGTAAGCTGGATCGTATCGTCGATAGCCAGAGCATAGGTCTGGATCGACTCGCCCATTATCAACAGGTTTGAATCATAGATTGCATCGCCACCGTCGGCGATCCCGATCCTGATCGTATTGACCTGTCCGGGATTGACTGGGGCTTTGAAGGACAGGATTCGCGTGACCCCGTCCATCTCTGTGTTGAACTGATCTGCCGTGTTGCTTTGATAGAGGTTCTGGTTGCGGTTCTGGTTAATCTCGTCAATCGCGACGATACCGCTTGTCGTGACGGTGACAGGAATGAATGTGCCATTCACCCACACGCCAAAGGCATCGTTCACGTTAGAAGAGATGTATTCGGGAAACTCTTCAGACGAGAACACGAATTGCATCGTGATCATGTCACCGTCCGGGATGAAATCCGCGGTGAGGATCGCACCGTCAAAGGTGGACTGACCTGCGACGGAATTCAGCAGCGGGTCGCCGTCAATTCCATTCGCAAGATTGACCCCCGTATCCGTGGCGGTGTTGGTGTTCGTCGTGCCACTGGAGTTGGTGAAGTCTGTCGCGTTGCCAGTAGAGAGGATGACCCCGGTATCGCTTGAAACAAGCCCGCCGGAGGACACATTCCCCAAGGTTGATAACGCACCTGTATATGTGCCCGATGCCGCAGGGTCGCCGGAAAATGTGGCGCGGATGACCTGAATGCCGCTGCCAAAAATGGCATTGGCCATGTCCAGATCACTGGCCGAGGTGTTGATGTTCAGTTCTGATGCGATGGGCATTGTGGCCGCCCCTTATCGCGAAGCGGTCGGAGCGTTTGTCCCCGCCGATGATCTTTTGGCTTTGGGTCGCAACTGAATGGAGCTTCGCCCGCCCATCCGGACAAAAAGCCGGGCACCGCATTGTCTTACCATCGCAACCGTCCTTAACCAGGGCACTGACACGCACGAGGACATCCTTTCGGATGTTTGCTCCCCATCGGTATGGGATTGCTTTGCGGGCAAACGGTGAAGTGATTGTGGTCGGAGGATGAAACAATCTTTTCTTGCGGTGATCGCTTTACTGGCGTGTGACGCATGCAACAGTGTTTGGCCAGAAGGTTGGCCGAGAGTGAGCTTCCCTTACGTGTCGTTCCGGGGCGGTCTTCGCTTTACCGGGTTGGATCTCTAGGCCAGGTTAAGGTACGCGGTCGGCCGAAATTCAGCGTGGGATCAGGTCCGCCAAATGGGTGATCAGCCGCTCCTCCTCTGCTGCGCTCCATCCATCGGGTGAGAGCGTCTCTGCCCAAGCCGGAATATAGTGGCGTGCGATATAGTCATGTCCATAGCCGAGCGTTCCCACGGCAACCGCCATATCCATGGCGACTTGAAAGAGCGTGACGACAGGGATCCAGCGCATTTCGGGGGACACGTCCGGTGCGCGCTCACCACTAAGCCAATCGGGACGTGACCATGCCAGAGACCAATCGAAGAATACGATAGGGTCGCTGCCATATTGCAGTAGGACAAACCGCATCGGTCCCCAGTCAGCATCGAACGTGTCCAGCCCGCCTTCCTGATTAAGTGTGCGGACTAACGAGCCATTGCCGAAACGTGGCCGCCATGCGGGGCTGTCAGGGTTGCGGCGGGCCGCCACCAGTCGCCAGAATTCGCTCAGAAACGGCGACCCTACCCAG